>JADJWS010000001.1:991605-1322140 GCA_016716235.1 Candidatus Defluviilinea gracilis | reverse complement strand
AAATTCCTGCCACTGGCGCACCATGCCGAGGTATTGATTATTCATGATCGCCACTTTGACGTTCGCGCCCTCTTGCACGGCGGTCGTCAACTCGGCGGCGGTCATTTGGAATCCGCCGTCGCCTGCGATCGCCCAAATTTCCTGATCCTTCGCCGCGAACCACGCCCCGATCGCCGAAGGGAGACCAAAGCCCATCGTCCCCGCGCCGCCCGAAGTTAGCCAGCGATTCGGTTTATCCAGAAAATAATATTGCGCCGCCCACATCTGATGTTGACCGACATCCGTTGTGACGATGGCGTTCCCATCCGTGGCTTTCCAAATCTCGGCGACCATGTGAGCCGCGTGCAACTTGCCGTCGTCTTCCCAATTCATAATACTGCGCGCGTCGGCTTCGGCTTTCCATCCGTTGATCTCTTGTTTCCATGCTTCGTGATCGTATTCATCCACCAGCGGGATCAGATCGCACAACACAGTTTTCAGATCGCCGACCAGCGGCACATCCACGAAAACGTTTTTGTGAATCTCAGACGGGTCAATCTCGATGTGAATCTTTTTGGCGCGCGGCGCGTACGTTTTCAACGTGCCAGTCACGCGGTCATCGAAGCGCATCCCAAAGGCAAGGATCAAGTCCGAATTTTGGATCGCCATGTTGGTGTGCACTTCACCGTGCATACCCATCATGCCCAGACTTAATTCATGCGACGCGGGGAACGCGCCCAGTCCCAACAGCGTGCTCGCCACTGGAGTTTGAGTCTTGACCGCGAACTGCATCAACTCCTCTTCGGCTTTCGACATCAACACGCCATGCCCGCATAAAATGATCGGCTTCTTTGCCCGCTCGATCAAGTCCACGGCTTGGTCTAATAAATTTCTCGACGAGCGCAGAACAGGTTGATAGCCTGGCAGTTTCACTTCTTCAGGGAAAACAAATTCGCATGATTCAATTTGCGCGTTCTTACAGATGTCAATCAACACAGGACCTGGTCGTCCACTGCGCGCGATATAAAACGCCTCGCGGATCGTTTCCGCGATCTGGTCGACGCGGGTCACGATGTAATTATGTTTCGTGATGGGCAATGTGATTCCCGTCACGTCGGTTTCCTGGAACGCATCGCCGCCGATCAAATGCGCCGCCACCTGACCCGTGATGAAAACCGTCGGCACCGAATCCATCATCGCCGTGCAAATGCCCGTCACGAGATTCGTCGCGCCAGGACCCGAGGTCGCCATCGCCACACCAACTTTCCCCGACGCGCGAGCGTATCCATCCGCCATGTGCGCCGCGCCCTGTTCATGCCGCACCAACACATGATGCACAGGATAATTCAGCATCGCGTCATAGATCGGCATATTCGCGCCGCCAGGGTAGCCGAACACAACCTCCACGCCTTCGCGGGTCAAACATTCCCAAACAATTTCTGCGCCTTTTAATTTCATATCTGCTCCTTAGACCTGTGAGGTCTTAAAGACCTCACAGGTCTCAAATTAACTTTCCAACATTGCGCCCGTATCCGCGCTGGTGACAAAATGCGAATATCGCTTCAACCATTTTGATGTTGTTTTGGATTGGAACGGAGGCAACGCCTCCAGCCGACTCTGAATCTCCGCCTCGTTCAATCGGACGTTCAGCCTGCGCGCGCCCAAATCAATTTCGATCACATCCCCAGCCTTCAACGCCGCGATCGGACCGCCCGCCGCCGCTTCTGGCGACACATGACCGATGCACGCGCCGCGCGTCCCGCCGCTGAATCGTCCATCGGTGATCAACGCCACCTTGTCGCCAAGTCCCTGCCCCATGATCGCGGACGTGGGCGACAGCATCTCCTGCATCCCAGGTCCGCCCTTCGGACCTTCATAACGCACCACAACACAATCTCCCGCTTTGACCTTGCCCGCCAAAATTCCAGCCATCGCTTCTTCCTGCGATTCAAAGATGACAGCGGGTCCCTCAAACTTCATCATCGCCTCGCTCACACCGCCCACTTTCACCACTGCGCCTTTCGGAGCGAGATTGCCGAACAGAATCGCCAGCCCTCCGCGTTTGGAATGTGCGTTGCCATATCTGCGGATCACTTCTTCATCCTGAATATCTTTTCCTTGAATCGATTCGCCCAAGGTTTTTCCTGTCACTGTCAAGCGATCAAAATGCAACATACCCGTCCCCCATTGGATCTCGTTCAATATCGCAGGGATTCCGCCCGCGCGATGGACATCTTCCATGTGCCACTTGCCCGCCGGACTCACCTTGCAAATGTGCGGAACTTTATCCGCCACCGCGTTGATTCTTTCCAGCGGATACTCAACTCCCGCTTCGTTCGCCAATGCCAGCGTGTGCAACACCGTGTTCGATGAGCCGCCCATCGCCATGTCCAATGCAAACGCGTCGTCTATCGCCTCGGCAGTGACGATGTCTCGCGGCTTGATGTCGCGCTCGATCAAGGTCATCACTTGCGCGGCGGCTTGTTTCGCCAACGCTTCCCGTTCGGGAGTCTTCGCCAAAGCGGAACCGTTATATGGCAACGCCAAGCCCAACGCCTCCATGAGACAGTTCATCGAGTTGGCGGTGAACATCCCCGAACATGATCCGCACGATGGACATGCAAATTTTTCCAAAATGGATAATCGCTTCTCGTCAATCTTGCCCGCTGAAAATGCCCCCACGCCTTCAAACACGGAAATTAAATCAATCGTCTCGCCTTCGGGAGTCATCCCCGCTTTCATCGCCCCGCCAGAGACAAATATCGTCGGGATATTGACTCGCATGGCGCCGAGCAACATGCCAGGCACGATCTTGTCGCAGTTCGGGATGCACACCATCGCGTCGAATCTGTGGGCTTCGATCATGGTCTCCACGCAGTCAGCAATCAGTTCGCGCGAAGGAAGCGAGTACTTCATCCCCATGTGACCCATCGCGATACCGTCGTCCACGCCGATGGTGTTGAACTCGAACGGCACGCATCCCGCCGCGCGGACGGCATCCTTGACCAGTTTGCCGAACTCCTGCAAATGCACATGCCCAGGCACCACGTCCACATATGAGTTGACGATGGCAACGAACGGCTTGTTGAAATCGTCATCCTGCAACCCCGTAGCGCGAAGCAGCGCGCGATGCGGCGCTTTATCAAATCCTTTTTTGACTGTATCGGAACGCATAAATTTTCCTTTTTTCTTACCGCGAAGGGCGCTAAGAACGCAAAGATTTAATTTTTTCTTCGCGAACTTCGCGTGCTTTGCGGTTAAAGAGATAACAAAAAAGCCGCCCGTGGTTAGGGCGGCTCTTTGCGTTTGTTTCGAGATTTACTTCACTCTCACCGTTGCCATCCTAACCGAAAATAGATCCTTAATAATAAGGACCGCAATAAGGATGACGATAAGGGAGAGCGACAAAAGTGTGTTCATTGGCTGGTGATTTCGCCCGATTATAGGCTGATTTGTGAATCCGTCAAGGGCGCGAAAACGGCGGCATTATTCGATCACTTTGTAAGACATAATCAACTCATACGCGCTCGCCTTGACGTAATACATGCGATACTTCTCCCCTTCTTTGAACGTGTGACTCATATCATCGGTGAAGCCAAAGCGTTTCTTGCCCACATAGACATAATAACTGGTGAAGCCCGCGCCTGAGTTGAAGTGAGAATCGAGGCGAATCTTTCCCTCCGCAGTTTTCAACTCCGCGTTCTTCAACATTTCGGAGATGCGCCTTGCAAGCCAGATACTGAACGCGAGAACCAACCCAACCACAACGATGATCACAGGAAAGACCAAAATATTCAACGGGTTGGAAAACAATGCCGCGCGCGTGCTTTCATTTTGCAAATACATCGCCAGGATCAGACACATCCCAAAGAACATGAACCCAACGGCAATTTTGATATTCCATCTCTGAACTCTCACGCCGCCCTCGCCGATCGTTTTCAAGTAGTCGCGTTGACCCTGCGTGAGGAATCCGCGCTGGTTCGATTTCAAATCGTCTTCGGTGAATTCGTACATATTTTTCGAAGAGACCTGTGAGGTCTCGCAGACCTCACAGGTCTAACTCCCTTCCTCAACTTGCACCTGAGTAATTCGATCCAAACGAAAACTGCGCTCATCGTTCCGCAAGTGACAGTACGCGAGCAAATACACATAATCCTTCAACCCCATCACTTGCTTCGGCGTGATCCAGCGTTCGGTCTGCTCGCCGTCCCCGTCAACATACTTGATCAACATGCGCTTGTTGCTGTAGATCGCTTCGCCCAATTCGGTCGGCAGTTCGATCCCCTCATTGGGCCACGCGGGCGAGTTGTAAATGCCGATATATTCATCGAGCGGTTTGTTGAACTGCTTCATCTGTTCCATCATCGCAAAGAAGATTCCCCGCGCCGCCAACGCGCCGTCCAACGCGCGATGTTTCACCGTCATCGGCAGATGGAACGACTGGGCGATAAACCCCAAACTATACGACGGCATCTCGTAATACAGACGCGCCATCATCAGCGTGTCTATCAAATTCGGGATTTGGATGTCGCGCCCGAGCCGCTTGAATTCGCTATCGAGGAATTGCAGGTCGAACTTCGCGTTGTGACAGACGACCACCGCTTCATTCACCAAGCCGACGATTGACTCGGCTACTTCAGCGAATCGCGGCGCCGACAATAACTCGGCATCCGTCAACCCGTTCGTGCTCGCCGCCCCCACCGAAAGCGGACGCTCAGGATTCACCAACTGTTGAAACTGCTCTTTGATTCGTTTTCCCTCCGTGACGACGATTCCCACCTCACAGACGCGATCGCCAAACCACGGAGAGAGTCCCGTAGTTTCCAGATCGAGAAATGCAAAACGCGCAGAGGAGAGATCAAACATATCCTTAATCCGTAAGGCGACATGAATGTCGCCTTTTCTGATGATTTTGATTTGGCGTAGCGCGACATATTGAACATTAACAATTTATTCTGACATATACTAAGCGTGCCGAAACGGGGGCGGGACGAAAAGTTCATCTCAATCCAGAGGCGGCCAGTCTGACCGTGGTAAAGAACCCCCGCCTGAGCTGCGTGTTCCGGGTTCCGCCCCGCCGCCCCCCCCGCCCCCCGGCCCCCCAATTTGGAATGGCTGGCAGTGTACCTCTCGGACAAGGACCGTCGACCGTTTCTCTCCCGGTCTGCCCCTTACGCGCCTTGTCAGAGTATTTTTGTTCTATGTCGCGTTACGTGCGAATTCTAAACCGAAAATGTTTTTCCCGCTTCATACGATTCCACGCCATCTTCGCGATACAACGTCACCTCCCCCGCGCCGTAGACGTTCCACATTCCATTTTCGGCGTCGTTTAACATGCCTGTTTGCTCGTCAATGCCGATCAATGTGACGTGGGGAATCTGTTTCAAGAGCGAGGATGCCCAGCCTTTACCAAATGTGTTGTGATGCGGCAAGACGAGCGAATTGCCCACCAGATTTAATCCCTCGTGAATTTTCCCTTCGTACGGGTCATAATAAAACTCACACATCACCATCGCGCCCGCGCTTGAACCCGCGATGACTGCGCCGTTTTCAAATGCTTCGATGCAAGCCTTCCATGCCAAACTATCTTTCAATGTCTGACCGAGATAATGCGTGAAGCCGCCGAGCAGGTAGATCAACTTTGCCTCGCGCAGAGATTTTGCAATTGAATCATCGTTCGCGCTGGGTTTGTCGATCAATGGCAGTGATTCAACATCCTGCGCGCCGAGTGACTCGAACCAGCGGACGCCGTTGCCTCCCGCGCGGAGGTGGTTGCGGTCGGGCGAGGCAGCCGCAGGGACGATGCGAAGCGGGGCGTCGAATCCGCCTGCGAGTTCGATGGAGCGCAGGTCTGGTTCGCGCATCCGCCCGCCGAATTCCGCTCCGCCTTCCAAAAGTAAAAATCCCATGACAGCATCATATCTTCTTTCAGAATTGTACACAAGCGAAGCATAGCCCCGCTGTATAATCAATCAAAAGGAGAGATGCCATGCCAAAGCCAAAGGCTGGGGATCATTTTGAAAGTCTCTTTGATCAGGCTCCCATTTCATTGTGGGAGCAGGATTACAGCGGGATAAAAAAATTTTTCGACAAGTTGCGCGCAAGCGGGGTGAACGATTTGGATATATTTCTAAACGAACATCCTGAAGACATTGATAAAACTCTTGGGCTGATCAAAGTGACGCATGTCAACCGCGAGACGTTGAATCTATTTGGAGCAAAGACCGAAAAAGAATTGCTCGCCAATCTCGACAAAATGTTCCGCGACGAGATGCGCGAGCATTGGCGTTCGGAATTGATGGCGTTGTGGAACGGCGAGTTGAGCTGGTCGGGCGACGGCGTCAACTATCGGCTGGATGGCGAAGCGCTCGATATCCGTTTGCACTGGCGCATTTTGCCCGAATGCGAATCCACGTGGGAGTGCGTGCTGGTGGCGATCGAAAATATCACCGCGTTGAAGCAGGCTGAAAAACGATTCCACAATTTGTTCGAGTACGCGCCGATCTCGTTGTGGGAGGAGGACTACTCGGCGATCAAAACGGAATTCGACTCGTTGCGCGCGCAAGGCGTGACGGACCTGCGAACGCATCTCAACTCGGACCCTCAAACTGTGCGCCGCTTCATGGGCATGATCCGCGTCCTCGACGTGAACCGCAAAACGCTCAGCCTGTTCGAGGCGATGGACAAAGACTCGTTGCTCGCAAACCTCGGCAAAGTTTTTCGCGATAGCATGGGCGAGCATTTCAAAAACGAACTCGTGGATATGTGGGACGGCAAAACCTATTACGAGCGCGAGGGAATCAATTATTCATTGACGGGCGAACCCGTGAATGTGCATCTGCATTGGACGTTGATGCCCGGGCACGAAAACGATTTCGATTGGGTATTGGTGGCGTTGCAGGATGTGACCGCGCGGAAAAAAGCGGAGGAATACCTGCGCTACCTCGGCACGCACGATGTGATGACCGGCTTGTACAACCGTGCGTTCTTCGAAGAGACCCTGCAAGACCTTGAAACGAGCCGCAAGGATCCAATCAGTTTCATCATCGTGGATTTGAACGGGCTGAAAATGGCAAACGACACGTTCGGTCACAGCGCTGGCGATAAATTGATCCGCCGCACAGCCGAAGTGTTGAAAGCCAGCATCGAAAATGGAACGATCGCCGCGCGTATCGGCGGCGACGAGTTTATCCTCATCATGCCCGGCGCAGACGAACATACAGCAAAGAGCATGATCGAACGCGTGGAGTCTCTGGTGGTGATGAACAACAAATATTATCGCGAGCCCGAATTAAGCGTATCCATCGGCGCGTCCACGAGCGCGGCGGGATATTCGCTGTTGAAATTTATCAGCCTGGCAGACGATGAGATGTACAAAAACAAGGGCATCCACCATCGCCGCCGCAGGGATGATGCTTGAATTATTGTTTGTACTCGTCGAAGGGTATCCCCTTTTGATGATTCTCCAGCGCCTGCTTCACATAGGGGATGATGCTCATCGGTAGCGCGTCCACATCCACCCAGCGCAGATCATCACACTTATCGGGTTCAGCGTTGAACGGTTCGCCATCCCATTGGTTGATCACGACAAAGAAATCGACCCGCTCTTCGCCTTCGATGCGATGCAGGACAGTGGAAAATGTCATTCCATTTAATGGGATGTTGACACCCGCTTCTTCCGCCCCTTCGCGCGCCGCGGCTTCCATCACCGTTTCTCCCCCTTCCAAATGCCCCGCAGGGACGCTGTACTCGCCGTCCCGAAACCCCGTGTTGAATCGGCGCAACAACAAGATTTGATTCTCGCGGAAGAAAAACAAATGCACAGTGACGGGGAATCGAGCGCGGGTCATTATTTGCTCCAGGCGGCGTCCTCGCCGCCGAGGACGGCGGCGGAAGCAATTGCTAGTGAAAATACCTTTCCCAAATTTTCTTTTTCTCAGCCTCAGGAATAAACGACGCTTCATAGGCGTTGCGATTGCACGCAGCGATCTCATCCATGCTCATGCCGAGAACTTCATGGGCAATGCGGTATTCGTTGTTGAGATTCGTTTCCAACACTTCGGGATCGTCGGAGTTGATGGTCACTTTCACGCCGAGGTCGAATAATCTCTTGAGCGGATGCTCTTCAATCGCGCGGACTGAATTGGTGAGGTAGTTGCTCCACGGGTTGACTTCGAGCGTGATGCCGCGCTCTTTGATGAGTTCCACAACCCGCATGTCTTCAATTGCGTGGATCCCATGTCCGATGCGGTCGGGGCTGGCGAGTTCAATCGTCTCTTTGACGAACGAGGCGGGCGTATCCTCGCCGGTGTGGATGGTGACTTTCAAGCCCGCTTCTTTGGCTTTCATGATCGAGGGGACAAACTCGCGCAGCGGGAAATCGCGTTCGCTGTCGGCGAGATCAATCGCGGGAATGTGTTCCCTATGCCGAATCGCCCAGTCCACGGTTTTGACGCACGACCCGGGTCCCAAACTGCGCGAGGTGATGGCGATGTAGCAGATCGCCATGTCGAATTCTTTTTCGGCGCGGGCTTTGGCGCGGAGCAGACCTTCGAGACAGGCGTCCCAGTCAACGTTGTGTCCGCTGAATGCCCAATCGGGCGAGAAGCGCACTTCAAAGAGTTTGATGTTTTGCTTTGCCGAATCTTCGAACAATTCCCACGCGATCCGCTCGACGATTTTTGGCGAGGTGATGCTGTTTTGGAAAATCCCGAACGCCTTCAAGACTGTTTCCAAGTCGCGCAGTTGATCGTAGACCTTCACATGCTTATCCAACTCGTCCGCTTCATACGAGGGAAGTTTCAACTTGTACTCTTTGGCAATATCAATGATCGTCTGCGTGCGGATTGCGCCTTCGAGGTGGATATGGATTTCAGTTTTGAGAATGGAGTTGTATTTGGGGTCGAAGTTTTTCATGGGTAAACCCTTTTAACCACAAAGTACACCAAGGTCACAAAGGTTTGATACCTTAAGACCTATAGATTTTCCTTTGTACTTTGTAACCTTGGTGGTAAAAAACAATAGCACCGTAAGAAACAACGGGGAACAACTGTCTAACATCGCGCAATACAATTCACCATCGAGGAAAACGCATGGATTTCAAACTAACCATCTTCTCCGATTATATCTGACCGTGGTGTTATGTCGGCCAGGGTGTGGTCGAGAGGTTGAAAGAAGAATATCAAGTGGACGTGGAGTGGCGTCCGTTCTATTTGTATTTCGATACGCCGCTCGAGGGACGCGACCTGCCCGAACACGTGAAGCATGCCCGCGCCAACGGTTCGGAGGAACGGCTGGCTTCCATCGCCGCAAAGTATGGGATGCCATTCCGCTCAACGGACCGGGTCTACAACACGCGCCTCGCCCACGAAGCGACGGAATACGCGCGCGTGAACGGCAAGGGGAACGAATTTCACAAAATACTTTTTCGCAAAGTGTATGCCGAGGGAGGTGACCCAAGTCAATGGGAGACGCTTCACTCCGCGGCAGAAGAAGCGGGCTTGAACGCGGACGAGATGCAGAACGACGTGGGAAGCGAAAAATACACGGCAGACGTGGTGGATAAAGTCCGCTGGGCGTATCAGATCGGCGTGACGGGCGTGCCGACCTATGTCATCAATGACCGTTACGCGATTGTCGGAGCGCAACCGTATGAAGTCTTCAAAGACGCGCTGGAACAGATATTGAATCAAAAAGACTGATGCGCCGGTGTTAGAGAACGTCGGCTACGCCAGCGGAGGCGACAACGGCTCTTTCGGCGTAGACCGCAGATCGTTCTCGATTGCCGCGAGCAAGAATTGAATCCCCAGCAGGACCGAAAGCGTGGGGAGCATCACCGTCCCTGTGGGCGCGGGGATGTTGAGACTCGCGTATTGAATCCATTTGACGACGCCGAAGATCAAGCCGAAGAGGAATAGCGGGGTTCCGACCAAAACATATACGCTTCCCATTGTGAAATCGTAAATGAAGTTCTTGAGAAGGACGCGCTTGATTAAGGTGCGGAATAATTTGAGTGGGAATTGGAACAGGATGCGATGGATGAGCATGTTCGAGACCTCGCTCCGATACCGCGCGGGCATGGGAACATCCTTCACCACCGCGCCGAGCAAATACAGATTCGCCAGCATCGAAGTTTCAAAGTAATAACTTTTATCAATCCCCTTCAACGGAAGTTGCGACAAAACTTCGGAACGGATGGCGACGAATCCATTCGTGGGGTCGAAGAGATTCCAATAGCCCGTCGCGGCTTTGGAGAGGAAGCCCAGTCCCATGTTCCCGATGCGGCGGATCAACGGCATTTGTTGCAGAGACTGAAAATCGCGGAAGCGATTCCCCTTTGTGTAATCCGCCTGACCATGGATCAACGGCGCGATCAATTCGGGCAGGTTGGTTGTATCCATTTGCCCGTCGCCGTCCACTTTGACGACGACCTGCGCGCCGAGTTCGAGGGCTTTGCGGAATCCCGTCAACATGGCGCCGCCCACGCCGAGATTCGAATTATGACGGATCAACGTGATGCGTTTATCTTTTTTAGCGATCACCGCCACAATTTCCGACGTTGAATCAGGCGAGGCATCGTCCACCACGATGATGTGGTGAATATATTTCGGAAGCGCGCGCAACACCGCTTGAATCTCCCGCTCCACGCGGTAGCAGGGAATCACTGCGGCGATGTTGTATTTTTGAAAATCAAAGGTGGGAGACATTTAAATTAAAACCGCAAAGCTCGTTTTGGACGCAGATAAACGCTGACTTACGCTGATCTAAAGAAAAAATCTGCGTTTTCTGCGTTCATCTGCGTCCCAATTAATTCTGACAGAGTCTATCACTCAACCGAAATAATAAACTGATAATGTTCCTGCCCGCCCTCTTGCACTTCGATATCCTGTTCGCGATATTTCTCGCGCATCGCATCGGCGATGCGGTTGGCTTCGGCGCGGGGCATATCTTGCCCGGAATAAAATGTGATGAGTTCATGCTCCGCCGCGTTCGCTTTTTCGAGGAACAATGCGACAGCCTCTTGCACTGAATTTGACGAAGCCACCAATTTACCGTCGAGCAGCGCGATCACTTGACCCTCTTTCACGTTCACGCCGTCAATCTCCACATTGCGCACCGCGACAGTGATGTCGCCGGTCTGCACGGCGGCTAGGGCTTTGACCATTTTCTCCGCGACCGAATCAACCTCCCCGTCGGGTTGAAGCGAGAGCATCGCCGTGAGTCCCTGCGGAACGGAACGAGTCGGCACCACCGCGACCTGTTTCACCGTCACATCTCTGGCTTGATTCGCCGCCATGACGATGTTCTTGTTGTTCGGCAGGATGATCACTTTGTCGGTGGGCAGGTCTTCGAACGATTTCAAAATATCCTGCGTGGAGGGGTTCATCGTCTGCCCGCCTTTGACGACCGCCGCCGCGCCGAGGCTGGCGAAGATGCGGCTCAGCCCGTCGCCCGGCGAAACGACCACCACCGCGATCTGCCCCGGCTCGACCGGCGCGAACGAGATCGCGCTCGTTTTGCTTTTTTGAATATCGTCCATCTGCGCGAGCAAATTTTCCATCGCCACTTTGGTGATCGTGCCAAGCCCCATGATGTAATCAATGGGCTCGTATCTTTTTTCGAGCGGCACGTGGATGTGCATGCGATACATGCCCTCGCCCTCGCCCACTTGAATGGACGTGCCCATCTCCTCGAGCCGCCCATAAAATTGTTGCAGATCGAAATTTGTGGGCGGCATAAAATCCACGACCACTTCGTAATCCTGCCCCTCTTCCACTTCTTCGAGCGCGCCCTGCAAATTCATCGCCGAGATCGGTTGCACGCTCATCAACGGCGCCTCAAGCGACTCGCCGTACACGTGGCGCAGCATGCCCTCCAAAATAAAAAACAAACCTTTGCCGCCCGAATCGACGACACCGGCTTGTTTCAAAAGAGGCAGGAGATCGGGAGTCCGCTGGACGGCTTCGTCTGCCGCTCTCACCGCCACTTCAAGGATGGTGATCGCGTCGCTCGTCGACTGGAGGGCTGCTTCAGTTGCGTCAGCCACTCCGCGTATGACGGTTAAGATCGTCCCCTCCACCGGCTTGACCACGCCTTTGTAAGCGGTATCGCGCGCTTCGGCGAATCCTTTGGCGAGCGACTCGCCATCTAATGTTTCGCGTTCATGCACCGCGCGCGCGAACCCGCGCCAGATCTGCGAAAGGATCACGCCCGAGTTGCCGCGCGCGCCCATCAACGCGCCTTTTGCCACGCCCGCCGCCATCTCGCTGATCTTGCGATGACCCGAATCTTTGATCTCGTTCCATGCCGATTGCATGGTCAACGTCATGTTCGTGCCGGTGTCGCCGTCTGGGACGGGGAACACGTTCAGCGCGTTGACGGTCTGCTGGTTGACGCGCAGCCAGATCATGCCCGCCTCCACCAGCCGCTTCATGGATTGTCCATTGATGGTCTTTTTACGCAAGTTGTCGACGCGCTCGGTATCCACAGTCATAAATGATTCTCCTATCCGTTACTCTGCGCAATGCACACGAATATTTTTTATTCGCGGAGATTAGCGTGGATTAGCGGACTGCCTTTCGGCAAATTGTCTCCTCTTAGTCGGTGTTGCTCACGCGCAGTCCCGCCACGTGGACGTTGACCGAATTCACTTTCAAGCCAAGCGCCTTCTCCACATGAAAGCGGACGGTGTTCGCCACGCTCTCCGCCACACTGCTGATGCGCGTGCCATATTCGATGATGATGTGGATCTCGATATCCAGGTCTTCGCCGTTATAGCGGACCGTGATGCCGCGCGAAGGGTCGCGTGTGATGGATTTCATCAATCCATCCGCGAGGTTGCGCGCCGCCAGCCCCACCACGCCATACGATTCGAGCGTGGCTTGGCAGGCGATGGTCGCCACCGCGTTCGGTGAGATGTGGATGCCGCCCAAGGATGTCGTATCTTCGCCCATGATTTTCTTATTCTGCTCCTGCCGCCGTCCCCGGCGGCGTTTTATGGTAATCCTGCGCCGAGGACGGCGTAGGAAGCATATGCAGTTTCTATTTTAACATCTTGCCTGCCATTAAGTCACGTGGTAAAATGCCGTGCCTTCAAAAGGGCAGAGACACCGGAATTATAGCAAGGAAAGGAAACTGTACGTCATGGCTAAGTGCGCAAACTGCGGAAAATCCACCACCTTCGGGCATAGTCGCTCGTTCTCACAACGCGCCACCAACCGCACCTTCAAACCCAACCTCCAGAAGACCATCGTGATGGAAAAGGGTCGCGTGGTGCGCAAGGTGTTATGCACCAAGTGCATCAAGGCGATGAGCAAGTCTGTCGCGTAAGGATTTGTTCCCCACAATAAAAGTCACGGCAATACGCCGTGATTTTTTGTTTAATGCTCCTTACGCAATACGCAGTACGAAGTAAGCAGTACTTCGTACTGCGTGCTACGTATCGCGTAATTTCGCTTGCAAGGCTTTGATTCCCGCCTTCGTCCCCTTCGGGTGTTTGAAGACTGCCGTCGCGGCGACGAAAACATCCGCCCCGGCTTTCTTCATTTTGGGGAGAGTTTCCACGTCAATGCCGCCGTCCACTTCGATGCGCGCGGAGGATTTCAACGCGTCCAATTTTCTGCGAACTTCTTTCACCTTCGCCACAGTGGATGAAATAAATTTCTGACCGGAGTAACCGGGGTTCACGCTCATCACCAAAAACAAATCGGCATCGCCCAACACCGCTTCGATCGCGCCGACGGGGGTGCCCGGGTTCAACGCGACGCCGGCGCTGCATCCCAGCGAGTGGATGTGTTGGATGGTGCGATGAATATGCGGGCAAGCCTCAATGTGAACGGTGATATTGTTCGCGCCCGCTTTGGCAAACGATTCCAAATGGCGTTCGGGCTTTTCGATCATGAGATGCGCGTCAAGCGGAAGTTTCGTGACGCGCTTGCAGGCTTCGACGATGAACGGGCCCATCGTGATGTTGGGGACGAAGTGACCGTCCATCACGTCAATGTGAATCCAATCGGCGTTGGCAGATTCGCAGGCGGCGAGTTCTTCGCCCAGGCGGGTGAAGTCTGCGGAAAGGATGGAGGGGGCGAGGAGGGGTTTGGGCATAGAAAATAATTCGGTGGTTGAGACGCAAGCAGTCGAAACCACCAGTATCCAGAAGAGTTTTTATTACAAAATTACTTTTGAAACTAGTTGGTTTCGATACGTCCCGCGAATTGCGCGCGGGACTACTCAACCAACGAGGTAACACTAGCGCGGGTTATAGATGAAGTAAATGTAAATCCAAAACGGGATTAAGCCGCCCACAGAAATGAGCGCGAGCAATGCAAGCCCAATGGTTGCCCAATCCGCTTCAAAGGAGGAAGATGCCGAGGGCGGGTAGGCAGGCCGAGGGGTGGATGGAACCGGCTCGTAGGCTGGCATCGGTTCGGGTTGTTGATACGTCGTCACGGCTTCGGGAGTCAACGCCAGGGCGGGCGCGGGAGTCGCTTCGCGTTGAGTCCCGAATTTGAGCAGGACGCGCCCAAGTTGGTCGGCAGTGCGGTACCGCGCGGACGGTTCCTTCGATAAAACTTTCATGACGATCTCTTCGAGCGCGGGCGGAATATCGGGAACGTATTCGCTGATGGGGATGGGCTGGTCTTCGAGGTGCATGCGGGCGAGTTCGTCGCTGGTGGGGGCGTTGAACGGCAGGGCGCCGGTCAGGATTTCATATAAGACAATGCCCAGCGAGTACACATCAGAAGATGGGGAGGGCGGCTCGCCGACGGCTTGCTCGGGTGAAAAATATTGCGGCGAGCCCCAGACCACATCGGCGCGTTCATCGGGCAGGATGGTGGAAAGGGCGCGCGCGATACCGAAGTCTGTCACTTTGAGGCGGTTGTCGGGGGTGAGGATCATGTTGTGCGGCTTGATGTCGCAGTGGACCAGCCCGGCGCGGTGGGCATACCCGATGCCGGCGCAGGCTTGCACCATGATGGGAATCCCCTCTTCGACGCTGAAGCGTCCGCGCTGGCGGAGGATGGTCTTCAAATCCTTGCCGGGGATGTATTCCATGACGATGTATAACTGCCCGAAATCGAAGCCGAAATCGTGGACGGTGACGATGTTGGGGTGCGAAAGGTTTGCCGCGGCGCGCGCTTCCATTTTGAAGCGTTCCTGAAACGCCGGGTCCTGGGAGTATTTCTCGTGCAACACTTTAATGGCAATGTTGCGTTCGAGCATCAGGTCGCGCGCGCGATAGACGTTGGACATGCCGCCCGCGCCGAGTTGCTCGAGCAGTTGATAACGTTTGTTGAGAAGCGCGCCGGATTCCATGATGAAAAGATTATATCATCTTGAATTCAACCAAAAGCCCCCGCGAATTGCGAGGGCTTGGTTTGGAATTCGTTATTTAGCGAAAGCGTTAAACGTACTTTTCTCGTAACACCGAGGAGATATAGTCCATGCTGGCGACCACAATGGCGATGGCAAGCATCTGCGCGCTGGCGGCGCGGTAGTTGAGCAGGTTAATGTTCTGCTGTAACAGGAAGCCGATGCCGCCGCCGCCCACAAAACCGATGATGGTGGACATGCGCACGTTGATATCCCAACGATACATGGTGTACGAAATATACGGCGGCACGATCTGTGGGATCACCGCATAGATGATGGTCTGCAAGCGATTTGCGCCGGTGGCTTGAATTGCCTCCAACGGACCGGGTTGGATGCTTTCCACTTGTTCAGAATAAAGTTTCGCAAGACTGACAATGGTGTGCAAGCCGAGCGCCATCACACCGGCAAAGGGACCGATGCCCACCGCGATCACAAACACGATCGCCATCACCAGCGCCTCGACAGACCGCAAGCCATTGAGGATCGTGCGCGTCACATAGTAGATGACCATGCCGGTGGAAAGCGTATCCTTGGGCTTGGTGATCAGCGCGATAGCCAACCCGAGTAAGCCTCCAACCATGAGCGGTCCCCAGAGCACATAAGCAGACTGACCAATCTGGTACAACCATTCAACCAACCATCCGAACAACCCGAACAACGTGGCGCCGGCGAGGGTGGCAAATAGAATATTGAGGAGACGCAGCGCCCCGGGCGCCAGCTTTTCTGAGGCGCGCTGGCCCGTCCGTCCCAGAAAACTGCTCAACGCGCTGCCGGTTGCCAGCCCCCCCAGCACGGGAGTTGTGATCGCGATAATATCGCCAAGTTGGAACAGAAAGTTTCCCAAAAATGCCAGCGAGCCGAGCCCGGCAATGCCTAACAAACCCACGTTGATTGCCAGGTGGGCAAGCTGGAACAAGCCGTAAAATGCAACCAATATCGTAATAAACAAGACGATCAGGCGCATAACTTGGGTGGTTTTATTCGGCTTGGAGATTTCTTCCTCGGGCAAAGCCCAGCGTAATCCCAGGGAAGCAAGGATCGGGGTGAGCGCCACGAAAAGCGCGTTGACGGGAAGATTCTCCGCAAAGGGAGCGCTCAACGCGCCAACCCAATTCACCAGCAGGTAACCGACTGCAATTCCAAGGGGCCAGCCCAACAGCGACAAGGCAATACTCGTCAGCGGGCTTCTTACCGATTTCATCAGGTTGCGCGCGGCAATAAAACTAAGCGGGATGGCAAGGATGGTGCCAAGCGTGGTCGCGAGCAAAGCGAGGAACACCGTCTCGATGATCTTATCCCATGTTTCATGCGCGGTTTGAGTGAATTGGGGAGCGCCCACATTTCGCCGCATGGTAACGCGAATGAATTGCACCTCGTCGCTGGGGCGTTTCGGCAGTTTGATCGCAACCGAAAAACTACCATTGGCGTCTGTGGTGGCGGTATCGTTGCCCAGTTCCACCACATTGGTTGGGTCGCTCCCCGGCACAAAGCGAACCGGCCCGCTGGAATTGGGGACGAATTTAAAACCCTCCACGGTGACCATTTCTCCCGGCTCCGCGCAGGACGGGGTGACTGTCACGTACGGACCCGACGTATCCGGCGCCTCGACGATTCCGCCGTCCGCCGGGCAAGTCACATAGACGGGGGCAGTAAAGGCTTCGGCAACCTGTTCATACTCAAAAATATCCGGCTGAGCCAACGCGCGCGTCACACGCACGAGGCTCTCTTGCCGCCGTTCACTGCGCAGTTGTTCGAGATCGATCTTGGTGATCTGGAAGCCATACGCATACACCACCAACCCCGCCAGAACCGCAAGACCCGTGCCTAGAGATTTCCAGGGAGTGGCTTTCTTATCGTTGCTGTTTTTCATGGTTTAGCCCACCCTTTCCGCGTCGCGGCCATAGATATCTTTGAATTTTTTATCATCGATCTCGCTCGGCAGTCCCTCGAAAACAAGTTTCCCTTGATTCAAGGCGATGACGCGATCGGCATAGCGGTGAACAAGGTCGAGGAAATGCAGACTGCACAAAACGGTCACGCCGTCATTTTTATTGATCTCTTCGAGATGCTTCATGATGCTATGCGCCAGGACCGGGTCGAGGCTGGCGACCGGTTCATCGGCAAGAATCATCTCGGGGTCCTGCATGAGCGCGCGCGCGATTCCCACGCGTTGTTGCTGACCGCCGCTTAATTCATCGGCGCGCTGGTCTGCCTTATCCGCAATGCCGACGCGCTCGAGTTGTTGGAGCGCTTTTGCCAAATCTTCTTTTGGAAAGCGGTTCAGGAGACTCCACGCCGGGTTGACATACCCAAGCCGCCCTGCCAGCACGTTGGTCAACACTTTGGAACGATGCACCAGATTGAAGTGTTGGAAGACCATGCCGATCTTGCGGCGGATGCGTCGCATCTCCTCCGGGTTGGCGGCGGTAATATCTTCGCCACCCCAAAGGATCTGCCCGCCAGTCGGGTCGATCAGGCGATTGATGCAACGCAATAGTGTGGATTTCCCCGAGCCGCTCAAACCGATCACGGCAAGGAATTGCCCCTTGGGCACATCGAATGTGACTTCATCCAACGCCTTGACGCCCCCATCGTATATCATTGTCAGGTTCTTTACTTGGAGCATGGTGGGTTCTCGCAATCTATGGTTTGATAATGAACATACCAATCTGCATTGCCCCATTATAAAAAGAAAAAAGACTTTAATAAAGACAATTCGAGCAGGGAAAATTCCCTGCTCGAATTTCTTGATGATGCTATTCTTTAGCGGAGCGATTCGATCGTGGTTCCAGATTCCACCACCAACTTGCGGATGAAGTCATATTCCGCATCGGCGGCGGGTTGCATACCAGACCAGCCATAGAAGTCTTCGCTACCGAGCGAGGTGCCCCACGCTTCAGATTCGGCAAATGCCTGAAGAGCCGCTTCGATCTGGGCGCGCACGTCAGCGGGGAACTCGGGCCCGAAGGACATGGTGTCGTTCGGGATTTCCGGGGAGAGCATCAGGATGCGCACTTTGGAGATCACATCGGGGAACTCTTCGCGGATATTGGCGCGGGCATCGAGAACGCGGTAGCCTTCGCAGAGCAATTTGCTCTTGTCTTCGTTGAGCGCGCAAGAGTTCACATCGACGGGCACTTCAGGATCGTCGCCGATCGCCCACGGAGTGGCGCCTTCAGGAGCCGCCCAGGGGCTGTAGAACGCGGCGGCGAAATCGGCTTCACCGGTGTATACAGCGCGGACAGCCTGCGGGTGACCACCGGCTTCGAGTTCTTCACCAACCGTCACGCCCGCTTCTTTGAGCATGACGGAAGGAACGAGGTAACCGGAGGTGGAACCGGCATCGGGGAAGGCGAACTTCTTGCCGTTCAGGTCATCGATGGAATCGATGTCGCTGTCGCGGGCAACCACGAGCATGGTCCAATACACGCCCCAACCGCGGCGCACAGCCTTGAAGGCAACATCCACGCCGCAGAGGTCATTGGCAAGCACATAACCAAACGCGGGGATGAACGCCATCGTGTCTGAAGGCGAGGCGCACATTTCTTCGATCGTGGCGGCATACGAAGTAGGAACGACCACTTCAAAAGTGAGCCCGGTGGCTTCTTTCAAAGCATTCGCCATGACTTCACCGCCGGTAACGATCACGTTCGCATCCACCGAGGGGACGAACAAGACCTTGATCGGGTGTTCCGGTGAACCGATGGCGGGAGGCGCCTCGGTCGCGGTAGGCGGAACGGCTGTCGGCGGAACCGCTGTGGGAGCAGGCGGCTCGGTGGCAACCGGGGTGGCGGGCGCGCAGGCGGAAAGCGCCAACGCAAAGACCGTCACCATGGAAAGAAACAGGTACATCTTTTTCATTCTTCTTCTCCTTAATTAAATTGTTGGGATATTGCTTTTCCCATACCGTGCATCATACAACCAGAAAACGATTTACACAAGTGCCGATTGGGTTAGGGCGATCGCATTTGGATTTTTTGTCCGCTACTCATTTCGAATTCACGCTAAACCTTCTCGGAAACATTCGCGCGCTTCGCTCGTTTGCGCCATTCGGGTTAACGCTTTCCCGGCTTTGCAAAAGCCATGCCTGTTGCAATGGGAGCGCTCAAAGGTTGTATATAATCCAACAGACAAACCACAGAGTCACCGAGTCACGGAGTTTTTTTAATTGTTTTTCTCCGTGTTTCCGTGACTCCGTGGTTAGGGTTTCCTGTCTGTAGTGAAACTCATCTACATACTTTTAGCGCACCTGTTGCAATCACCCGGCAATGAGACGGTCGAGCCAGCGGGTATAATCTCTTCATGCGCAGCGCGGTCATCATCTACAACCCGGCGGCGGGGAGATTTTCCGTCAAACCGTTCATCAACTCGGTGGCGAAGACCCTCGCATCGGCGGGGTGGAGCGCCGAAGCCGCAGAAACCCAAAACGGACCGCACACGGTGGAGTTGGCGAAGCAAGCCGCACTCGAGAAAAAAGACGCGGTGTTTGCCGTCGGCGGCGATGGCACGATCGGCAACGTCGTCAACGGGTTGATCGATTCGGATACCGCGCTGGGAGTCTTGCCGGCGGGAACCGCAAACGTGTGGAGTATCGAACTGGGCTTGCGCCCGTTCACCCTGACAAATTTCTGGGTATTGAAACACAACGCGCAAACCCTTGCCCACGCGCCCTGTTACGCGATTGACGCGGGCGTATGCAACGACACCACGTTCATGATGTGGGCGGGCATCGGGCTGGACGCGCTGACCATCCACGCGCTCGAGCCGCGCATCCGCCTTGAAAAATTTTTTGCCTTTCCGGAGTTCACCGCGCAAACCCTCATGCAAGCCGCGAACTATAACGGCGTGAAGTTGCGGCTGTGGGCAGACGGGCAGGAAGTGGAAGGGCAATATATCGTCGCCGTTGCCACGAACATTCGTCATTATCTCGGCGGGCTTTCGAAACTTTCACCCGATGCCTGTCTCGACGACAACCTGCTCGACCTGTGGTTATTCAGCGGCAAACACCTCGGCGACGCGCTCCGCCATGCGTATGAGATGATGACGGGCCGCCATATCAACTCGGATGTGGCGCGCAAGATATCCTTTCGCTCCTTGCGCATCGAGGGCGAATCGCCGTTTTTGATCCAAACCGACGGCGAGCCGCGCGGTTCCGCGCAACAAGTAAACATCCATATTAAGCATGGCGCGTTAAAATTACTCGTCCCGCCGCGCGGGATGGATTTGTTGAAACATAAATGAAACCATGAACCTTAGACAACTCTTCAACCGACGCGTGATGCTCGGCGCGCTCCTCATCGCGGGCTTGTTGCTTCTCATCACCGTCATCTCCATTGGATTCACCTCACCGCTTCAACCTTCGGACGTGGGGTTTGCCCCCGCCAACCTGACCGTGATCGCCGCCCCCACCGTAACCTCCAACGCGCCGCCCACGCCGACCATCGACCCTTTCGCGCCGACCCCCGTCCCCACCGGCATCGCCATCGGCAATTATGTGCAGATCACCGGCACCGATGGCGAGGGACTTCGCATCCGTTCGGAGGCGGGACTCAACAGCGAGTCGGCATTCCTCGGCTTCGATTCAGAGGTCTTCCTCGTACAAGATGGACCCGTTGTGCTCGATGGATATGTGTGGTGGTTCCTCGTCGCCCCGTATGACGAAACACGCAACGGCTGGGCGGCGGCAGACTTTTTGAGTTATATTCCATCGCCGTAAAAAGATGTGCCGCAAAGTTCACTTTGCGATTGCGCGACGAAATACAACAAGCGAATAACAGGATCGATCTTGTCTTTCTCTACCGTACATAAGAAGATTTTTACCGCAAAGCACGCTAAGGTCGCCAAGTTAAAAAGGTTTTCTTTGCGTTCTTTGCGGGTGTCGCATGGCGACACTTAGCGGTGCACATGTACGATAGAGAATCTTGTCTTATGGATTGCCACATTGATTTGGAGGAATACAATATGACCGAACACCCCACCAACATCACCGCCAACAAAAAGACGCGCGAACTGACCATCGTGTGGGACGACGCGCACACCAGCGTGTATCCCTTCGATCTGTTACGCGCGGCATGTCCGTGCGCTTCGTGCCGCGGCGGGCATGAAAATATGAAGCCCGAACCCGACCCCAATGTGTTCGTCCTCAAAATGGCGGAGTCGCCATCCACGCGGCTCGCAAACGTGGTGAAGACCGGCTCCTACGCGCTGACCCTCGTTTGGGAGGATGGTCACGATTACGGCATTTACAACTGGCATTACCTGCGCGCGTTATGTCCGTGCGAGGAGGATCGGAAAAAATTTGGGAACGCTGGTGAACAAAAAAACGACTGATTTCTCAGTCGTTTTTTTGTTCACTTCGTCGGCGTAGGACTCGGTGTGCGTGTGGGGGTTGGGGTGGCGGTCTTCGCTTGGGAGGGCGAGCCAGTCACAAGGGGGGTGCGAGTCGGAGTCCGCGATTTGGTGGGGGTGACGGCGGGAGTCGATGTGGGGATTTCCAACAGATGTTCTTCGGCAACCGCGCGTTGTTCCGCGGTGGTCGCGTCTTCGGGTAAATCCAACAGCAACTGCCAATATTCGGCGGCTCGATCGAGTTCGTCGCGCGCCTCATACACAGCGCCCGCCCAGAAATACGCGGTGGCGCGTTGTTCATCCGTTTCGGCGAGGCTGATCGCCTTCTCGATGATCTGTAACGCGCTCCCGTTGCGCTTCTGGATCAAATGCGCGCGCGTCAGGGCAATGTTGAACTCGAACAGATCGGGGTAATAGACCAGCAGGCGGTCAAGATCCTCATCGGCGGCGGCGCCGTTCCCCAATTCAATGTTGGCATAGAAACGATAGAGGTATGCCTCGCGCCGGTTGCGGTCGATGCCGATCACGCGGTTCATCGCGCCGATGGTCTCTTCATATTCGTCATCGGCAAATTGCATCCTGCCGAGCAACATGTAAGCGTCCGCGTCGCCTTCGTTGTATTTCAGGTAAATATTGAGAACGCGCGTCGCATCGGCGGAGTTGCCGGTCGCTTCATACAACTGACCGAGCAACAGATAGGTGGGCATATGTGTGGTGTCGAGTTGGTTGGCATGCAGGGCGGTGGTCAGCGCGAGGTCGATCTCCCCTTCGCGTTGCCGCGCCACAGCCAGCGTGTAATACACCAACGGTGAATTCGGCAGGAGGCGGTTGGCGTTGTCGAGATCGGCGATCGCGCCGACGATATTGTTATCGCGCAAACGGACTTTTGCGCGCTCGAGATACGCCTCGCCAAAGTTCGGGTCGAAGCGGATGGCTTCATCGAGCAATGGTTCGGTGTTCGCGCCGGGGTCGATGTGAATACGCGCCCGCGCCAGCCCCACGTAGGCGGGACCAAATTCCCCGTCCGCTTGAAGCGCGAAGTTGTAGGCGTCGATCGCGCTCGCCATATCGCCTTTGAAACGATACGCCTCGCCGATGTAATAGTATGGGTCGGCATATTCAGGTTCGAGTTGCGCGATCTCCTGCATTGCCGCGATTGCCTCATCCCAGTTTCCGCTTTTAAAGGCGTTATCAAATCTGCTGTACATATCCATCGTCAGCGGCGAGCGCGGCGTGTTGACGTATAACGCCGTGGGCGTATACGGAACTTCAAGCAATTCAGAGAAGGGGAACGGCGTGCCGGCGGCTTGAGGCTCGCTCGTGGAGTTGAGCGCGGTGGGGGTAAATGTCCACGTGGGCGATGCCCCCGGTGTAATGGTGGGAGGACGCGCTTGTTGCCGCGCCGGAACAACGAACCCGAAATAAACAAATCCCGCCAAAGCCGCGATCAACACGGCAATTCCACCAAGGCGGAAGACCGGGCTGGCTTTGACTGCCGCCCAGCCCTTGGGCTTCGGCTTTTCGTGCGCAAGCAAAAGTCTTTGTTCCCATGCGCGCGGGCGATTAAGGGAAAACGGCTGGATAGTTTCGTCCGGCGGAAGCGAACCGAGCAAGATCAAGCCGCGCTTGGCGGTGACATTTTCAGGGTCGAGTTTGAACGCCGTTTGCAGGCAGTAGATGCGCTCTTTTTCCGTATCCACTGTCGCGCTCATCCACACCCAATAGGTTGCGTTGCCCTGGTCGGTTTTGAGCAAACCCGTGAGTAACTCGCGGGCTTTCGCTTTATTTCCCTCGCGCAACGCCTCCACTGCCTCTTGGAAGACTTCGTCGGTCATGCGCTGATTTTACCCCACTCAGGATACTCATTGCCACAAAGCGCGCCGGCAATCCTGAGAAGGTCGCTCACTCGTGAAACTCCTCCACTTGATAGACGAGCGCCTCGAGATGTTTTTTTCGCCACAGGTCGTAGTCCGCGCCCATCTTATAACATAGGTTATCCATGAACTCGCCGGGCTGTGGAATCTTCTCCCAGACCTGCGGCAGGAACGTCGCCCGGCGAACGCCATCGCGCAGGACGACTCCATCCACATGCGGCTTCAACTTAGACAGGAGGTCGGCGGCATCTTTGTACTCCAGCGGATGCGGACGGGTCAACCTCGAAATTTCGATCTGGATCGCCCCTAGTTCGCCTTCCCTCACGGGTGGAAAACGCGGATCCTCCAACGCCGCAGAAACCGCGTGTTCGCGCACATCCTCCGCCAGCGGCTGATACGCATCCAACGCGCCGATGCACCCGCGCAGGGTTCCGCGAATCGTCAACGTGACAAACGACGCGCCCTCCGCGCGCAAACGTTCCGTCAGCGGCGCAACGTCCAGCGGCGGAAGCGCCTCCCCTTTCACGCGGCATATCATCGCCTCGCGCGCTATGCGGAGGAGAGTCTGTTGTTCTTCGAGGGTAAGTTTATCTTGCATGAGGTTACCTCCCTCATCCTCATCCTGTCCTTGAATGAACAAGGCTAGGGTGAGGGTGAATTCAACTTCCAATACACCCGGTTATGATACACAAGCGGATCGCCTTCGCCCGCTCCCTGCGCCGCGATCACCTCCGCCACGAACAATGTATTCTCGCCAACTGTATGCATGCTCAACACACGACAATTGAAAAACGCCATTCCGCCTTCGATCAACGGCGCGGGGATGGAAAGCGTTGTGGTTGGTATGCCTTCGAACCGGTTAGTGACCTGCGGATGTTTCCCCGCGAAGCGGCTCGAAAGCTCCTTCTGCGAGGCGGAGAGGACCGTCACCGAAAACTCGCCGGACTTCTCGACCAGTTCATGCGTGTGGGTCAGCCTCTTCAAGGTGACGCATACCAGCGGCGGCTCCAGCGAAACGGACGTGAACGAGTTGACCGTCATGCCATATTGCTGACCGTCATGCGCGGCGGTGATCACCGTTACACCGGTCGTCCACGCGCGCATGGCGCGGCGGAGGGTTTCTGAATCGAGCTGAGGTAAGTGGGCGTGTTGAGCCATGATGCGGTCTCCAGAGCAAAGTCATCATAACGGCGAGGGATGGGCGAGTCAAGATAAAAAATTTCCCGTCCATGGCAGGTTTACTTTCATAGTGACGGTCATGCCTTCGCTAAAAGAACGGGGATATAATGCCGATATGACAAACGATCACCCCGTTCTCGAATTGCGTATCGCATTCACCGTAAAAGACTTTGAACGCGCGGTGAAATTCTACTGCGACGGACTCGGCATCGAACCCGCCGCCATTTGGAACAACGGAGACGGTCACGCGCTCGTCCTCGATATGGGACGCGCCACCCTCGAACTCTTCGACGAACCCCAAGCCGAGACCATCGACTCGCTCGAAGCAGGGGAACGCCTCAGCGGACAGATCCGCTTTGCCCTGCAAGTGCCCGACCTGCACGCCGCCATGGACAAACTCCTCGCCCACGGCGCGACCCTCGTCCACGAGCCTGTGATGACTCCCTGGGGCGATTACAACGTCCGCTTGCAAGACCCCGATGGGATGCAGATCACGTTGTTTCAGGTGATGGATAGTTAATTGAATAAGGTAGGACGCTGGAAATGCGTCAGTGTGTATTCGTGGACGGTTTCCACTCTCACGAAGAGAGTCCGCTTGATCAGGAGCAAACTTGAGCAAGGGATGTGAATAGGTCTGGAGGAAGATATGTCTCATATTCGTCGTTCCTTTGCAATCGTGATGATCTTGTGCATCGGGTTATCCGCCTGCGCCACAGCGACTCCCATTTCGACAACAACTCCTGGTCCCACCGAAACACTGACTGCAACAGCAAGTCCGCCAACGCTTACGTCGACCCCCACCCCCGAACCGACGGCGAACCCTGAGGACGCCTACTATCAATCCCTCACTGCTGAACAGCAGGCTCTTTTTGACCAAACCAAAGACATGACGGGGGAGGGCTTCACCCGCCAGTTCCTCGCCGAGCAAGGGCTAACCAGTTACCTTGCCTACTACGATACAGACGGCGAAGTCGCTTTTGTGTGGAATTTCGAGCAGGGAAAACCAAATCCCGCCCTCAAGATCGAAAATAATCTACTCATCAATGAAACTTCAGGGAGCCATATTATCTGGAACCCAGAACTCAACAGGGCGGAGGCGCAAAAAACTTTAGCCGATTATTTTCGATACGCAAGAGCCAGAGTAATCGCTGGGGCGAACCATGTGGAACTGGGTAACACGCTTGAGAGCTCTCTGGCAAATCCCTTGGCGCAACGGTATCTGGAAGAGGGCAGAAGAGTTACGCTACTGCCAACTTCCCGAAATTACACAAATGTAGATGGAAGCCCCGCAAGATTTAGCGTCCCCGCTCAAAAAATTTTTATTTCTGATGAAACGCCAATCGTCTTTCGAACTGTTCAGAAATTGAATAAAAACATGGCTGTTATCTATGGAACCACTGATAATAAGCGCTGGCTCAAAGCATATGGATTTGAGCAAAACACGGAAGGAGTTTTGTTGATTAATTACTACAACGAGGGACCTGAAGATTTGGCTTCATACAAAGAACACGCTGACTTAATATTTGCAAGAAGACTAGCTATGGCGCTACAATTTATGTTCTTGAGAACCGAAATATCTCTTGCTTATGGCGGGGCAGAAGATGTGGTTACGAAATCCATAATCTTTAGCGGTGAAGGTCTTTTACCCAAAGACCCAATTGTTATCTATTCACAAACTCGATAATTTTGTGCTACTATGAATTGTGGGGAAATATATCGGCATAACTCTTGGCATTCTTATTGCATTCCTTCTTGGTCTTGGTGGCTTCGTTTACTTTCAGGGGAAAAAAGAAAATACTTCTCCACAGATTAAAAACGCGAAAGTTGATATTCAGAATAAATCAAACCTTGAACTGTTATTGACTGATGTCGGCTGGCACAAAGCCGATAGTATTACACTTCTTACGGGTGAGATTATTCAAATAAGCCAAATTGCTGGCATTGAAGTAAAGTACTCTGATAAAGAGCAACCCTTCCTCAAACAAGGGGATGGGAAGGGCATGGTATTTGCCTCGGTCGATACCGAAATTGCGGATGAAAAGCTGGTTTTTACCGTTCATGTTGACCCGAAAAGATTGACCAAAGCGCGGGATAAAAACTGGTGGGTGGATAGTCAGGTGATAAGAGCCATGAATAAAATGCTACATCCAAATGCGACCGATGAAATGCTCATTGAAAAAGACAGGGAAATATTCGATACATATAAAGGCAAGATTGACCTTTGGGAGATAAAACTTTAGGAGTATGAAAAAACTGACACTGCTTTTGTTGATATTGGGGAGTTTTATATTTGCAACCAATGTAAATGCTCAAGTGGGATGCTGTGTGGGGAATGTTGTAACTGGAACCGCTTTTTGTCCAAACGATCCCGAGCCATTAAATTGGTATTGCACAAACACAAGTACTGCTTATGGCTGTGGCGGGCTTGATTATTCAACTTGTGTAAATACGAGACCATCATCAGGCGTAGCCTGTGGTCAAACTGGAGTAACTTGCACAGGCTGTGGATGGTCGACAACGGCATGTAGCGGTGGGGGAGGCGGGGGCGGGGGAGGCATAGGCGAGCCGTGCTCAAGCGACTCCGACTGCTCTTCGGGAAGGTGCAGCGCCCAACGGGGGATCTGTGTCGACGCGGGAGGCTTTATCTGCCCAGAAGACCCAGTCTACTGCCCCTCTGGAACCGTAAGAACCGCTACCGTTATAAGATCTTCGTGCCTAAATCCAAAATGCACGGCGGGGAGCGCGCAGACGATAGGGGACTGTTGCTCGGGGCATTGGAATAAGGGGGCATGTACCGATTGGTATGATTGCCCGACGAGAAACAATCCCAACAAAGTTTGCAGGGATTGCGAGGATGATGAGTTTATATGCACTACTCAGAACTATATTACCTATCGATGTGATCCCGTTTGCTCTGTTACTTCCCCCACAAATGTCGTGGTTACTCCGATTTCTTTAACTTCCTCACGAGTTACATGGACACCGGGAAATAATAATATTAGGCAGGGAATTTATGTCTCAACCAGCAAATCGGCGGTGGTAGCTCGAGTGAGATTGGTACTCTAACGTCGTCCGCAAATCATTAGCCTAAAGCTTTCATTCCATCCATCACCCTCTCCTCCCTCCTCACCCACGAAAACTGCTCCACATCCTTCCACACCTGCGTATTGACAAAGCATATACGCGAGGCTATACTCATTCTGAATGAACGTCAGATACACGCTTCATAATATCCTCTTCGAGTGGGACAGCCAGAAGGCGGCTGTCAACTTGCGAAAACATGATGTCAGTTTTGAACTGGCATGTGAAACGTTCTTCGACCCATTCGTTTGTTATCTGGACGATGAAATTGTCGGCAGTGAACTTCGCGAAAGAATTGTCGGCTTAACCACAAATTGGATATTGCTTTACGTAGTCTATGTCATGCGCGACGACAGAATACGAATTGTGTCCGCCCGATCTGTGACCAAGACAGAAAGAGAAATCTATGAAAATCAATAAACTTGCCCAACGCTTACAAAAAGACCGCCGAACGACGATGGTCAGCATCCGCATCCCTGAGGATGTGATCGAAGACCTGAAACGCGTCGCGCCGATGCTCGGTTTTTCTGGGTATCAGGCATTGATCAAAGCGTATATCGGACAGGGATTGCGCGCCGATCTTGAACGCCTCGAAAACGGCGTGGAAATCTCCTCGTTGATCGAAAGCTTGAAAAAGAAAGGCGTGAAGGAAGAGATAATCTCCTCTGCAATTGCCGAGGCGCAAGGTTCATATCAAACTACTTGATGATCTTACACAAATCTTTTTGGACGCTGATTCACGCTGAGAACGCAGATTTTCTTTCTTTTGAATCAGCGAATTCAGCGTTTTTCAGCGTCCCAATATTGAAAGAGAGGGGAATCAATCAAATTACTTGATGATCCCCTCCATCACCCTCCCCTCCCTCCTCACCCACGAAAACCGCTCCACATCCTTCCTCGCCTGCGCGCCCAACGCGAGCCTGCGCGATTCATCTTCTAGTAATTTCTCAATCTCCAGTCTCCAGTCTCCAATTCTCTGATTCTCCAATTCTCCAACATTGTGGTCTCGATACGCCCCTCGGCTTTCACTCGGGGCTACTCGACCACCGTTTGATTCGCGCATTTTTACAAACACCGCATTCCCCTCATTCAACACCTCCCGAATCACGGGCAACTCCGCGCACACGATCGCCCGTCCCGCCGCCATGTATTCGAACATCTTCATCGGGTTGATCACCTCGGCAATGTCCTGTCCGCTCGACGCCAAAATGGAATGCGAATACGGCATCAGCAACACATCCGCCGCGGCTTGATAGAGCGGGATGTTGCTATGCTCCACGAAGCCCGTCATCGTCACGTTCGCAACGCGCGCCTCCTCTAACTTCGATCTCCAAAATGACACGAGTTCGGGCGTGCCGCCGACCCACAAAAAATTCACGCGCGGCATTTGATTCGCCAACTCGAACAACAACTCCGCGCCGCGCCCCTGATAAATATGACCCGTGAAGCCGACGGTGAGTCCCTCAGGCAGATTCAATTGACGACGTGCCTCTTGAGGACTCGGCAGGGATTCGTATCGCTCCAACTCGACTCCATTCGGCGCGACGATCACCGCTTCATTCTCCAATTTGAGGCTGGTTGACCTCTCTAAGGCTTTTCTCAACGCGGACGTGGTGACCGTCATCGTCTTCTTCCCCTTCGCATTCCAAAACTGACGGAGCCACCACGCGCCCATGAGACCTGTCACATCCGCGTGCATTTCGAGGACGACGGGATACTTCATCCACACTCCCAGCGCAGCGGATTGAGGAAGCCATGTGTAAATGAGGTCCGCGCCAAACCTCCGCGCGGCGCGTTGGGCATGGACGATAAAGTCGAGGCGTTTGAGTCGCTTGATGGACGGAAGCAGTTCGAGGGGCGGAGAGAAGCGTACTCCGTAATGCGTATTGAGTATTTCTTGCGAGACAGTCTGCGTTTCCGCAGGCGCGAACATCCGCGCGTCATGTCCTAATTGAATCAAGGCTTGAGCAACCTTCATTGCTTGAATCGAATTCGCAGTCAGCGACGGAATCCGAGAATTGGTTATCAATGCAATCTTCATACCAGTCTCTAATCTCTATTCTCTGCTCTCTATTCTCTAATTCTCAAATTCTCTAATCTTCTTCATCCCCCGCCACGCCATCACCCCCACCGACGCAACATAATAAAACGACAACAACGCGCCCGCTGCGACAATGCCGAATCGCGGCACGAGCACGAATGCCAGCGCGATCTTGATAATGCCGACAATGAGCGTGACCTTGATGGGATATTCGGGCAAGCCGAGCGAAAGCAACAGCGGACGATTCCAGAACAACGTGTAATTGAACGCGAGACCAACGACGAGCGCGATCATCGCGGGATAGGCGGGGAGAAATGTGTCGTTGCTGTAAATGCGAATCATCCATTGACCAAGTAACACGAAGCCGATGGCAATGGCGAAGTTGTACGCGAACGAAAGTGATGTGACCTTGCGCAGAAAATCTTTGAGCCGCGTCCATGCGCTTTGCACCACGAGACGATTGATCTCGGGGAACGTGCTTGCAATCAGCGGATCGGTGACGATGGACAGAAAACTGACCAGCGTGTATGCCAGTTTGTAATAGCCCGCGGCTTCGGGCGTGAGGAAGAACGCCACCCACAACAACTCACTCTCGCGGAAAATTTTGATGATCGTGGCGCTGACGTTGGAACTGACCGCAAAGCGAATCAACTCGCGCCACTCGCTCCGCTCGCTTCGCTCGGCGATTGCCGAAAATGATTCGCGCCACCAACCACTGCCGAGAACTCTGTGCAATTGTATTTGCGCGGCGAAGAACATGCCAAGCCCAAGGATCGTTTTGCTGAGGAGATAGGCAAACAGAATTGATTGAAGTGTGCCATGCGTGAGGAACGCGGCAACGATGACAATCGTCGTGACGATGCTTTGCAGGAGATTGACCGTGCCTTGCAGTTTGATCCTGTTCGTGACTTGTAAAATGCCAGTGGATGTTTCGGTGTTGAAATTGGCAAGCAACCCAATCGCAAAAACGATGAACATCCATGCCGTGCCTGCGGTTTTCGCGTTGTACATTTCGGCGAGGTTGGCAGTCAACACGACGGCGAAAAAAGCAAGCAGTGAAACGACGGCTTCTGTGAGGCTGGCGGCTTTCAGCAACGCGGAGGCTTTTGATTTTTCACCTTGTTCAAGATATGCCCCGCCATATTTCACCACCACCTCACCCATGCGAAACGAAAAAATGCTGTTGACCGTGGAAGCATACGCCATGATCACGCCGATCAAACCGTAGCCCGAGGGTCCGAGCAAGCGCGTCACCAACGCGCCTTGAAGCACGCTCAACGCCAACGCGATCGTGTTGTTGCTAAAGAGGTGGAGGCTGTTGCTTACGACACGGTGGAAGAGATTGTCTTCGCGGAGAGAGGTTCGGATTCGTTGAAGCATACGATGGCAAATTGTAATCGTTATGAGCCATTATCGGGATTGAGGAGTCAAGTGAGGCGCGCAAAAGGATGCGGATGGGTTTTACCACAGACAGGAAACCCTAAGACACTGTTTCTTAAGTACACGGATTTGACGGATTACACGGTCAACCACGGATTTTAAAATGGTTTTCTCCGTGAAATCCGTGTTATCCGTGTCCAAAAAAGACCTAAGAAACACTCTCTAACCACTGAGACACGGAAACACAGAGAAACCAATTAAAAAACTCCGTGACTCAGTTTCTCCGTGTTTCAAATATTCACAGATCGTCACTCTCTCGTGATGTGAATATTTTTCATGGTCAGCGAAAGCCTACAAAATTGAGCGCCCTCAGCGCGGATCAAAAAGTTACCTTCGGCAGTCTTATGATAAGATTTGTCCACGCAATCAAGATAGGAGAAACCGGCTTGATCGCCACCCTTCATTCAAAAACCGTCAAGATCATATTCGTTGCCATCCTGCTTGCAAGCCTGTCCCCCGCGTTCGGAGGACAGCGATTCGTCCACGCGCAGAACGGAGGGGTCACATTAAGCGCGGCGGCGGGGTTCGACGGGTATTGCAAAGATAAACGCTGGCTGCCCGTCCGCGTGGAGGTGGAAAACACCGGCCCCGATCTGGACGCGAGCGTGCAAGTCTCCTATCAAAACAGCAGTGGGGGCATAACTTCCACAACGACCGAAGCGCAACTCCCAACTTCATCGCGCAAAGCCTTCTTTGTATATATTTTCGCCGACGGCTCGCTGAGGGATTTCACGGTCAGCCTATTCGATGGAAAGAAAGTTCTGCAAAAAGTAAAACTTTCGGCAAACTGCCTTGCCGACACCCTCCTGTTGGTCGGCGTGATCTCCGATACCCCGGCGGCCTTCGATGGGTTGAGCGACATCAATCCGCTGGGCGGGACCTCCCGCGTGGCGCAATTGCGCATTGACGATCTGCCCGAACGCTATCAAGCCTGGCGGACATTGGACGCGCTTGTCGTCTCGAATGCGGATACGGGCGTTCTGACCGCCGCGCAAAAACAGGCAATGGAATTGTGGCTGAGTTCAGGCGGAAAATTGTTCGTGGCTGGCGGGGCGCAATGGCAAAGGACAACCGCCGGGTTAAACGAACTCCTTCCCGTCGAAATACGATCCACGCGCAATGTGACGGATCTGACCAACCTCAGCGCGTACGTTGAGGATGAGAGTCCGTTGAGTTCGCAGACCACGCTCGCCGTCGGGACGATGCGCGAGGGGGCGCGGGCGTTGGTCGAGGAGGAGGGAGTCTCGATCCTTTCGCAAAAGAATGTCGGGTTTGGCGAGGTGTATTATCTGGCGGCGGACCCGTCGGCGAATCCGTTGGTTGGTTGGGCGGGCATGAAAACGCTGTACGAGCAATCGCTGGCAACGCGCCCTCCCCTGCCGCCTTGGGCAATCTCAACGTTTGATTCCTCTGGGTATTCAAACCCGGCGGAGCAGGCGCTCGGCGCGATGAAAGAATTGAGTATGCCTTCGATCCTGTACATCTGCGGCTTGCTTGGGTTGTACGTGGTCGTGATGGGTCCGTTGAATTTTCTTGTCCTGCGCCGGACCAAACGCCGCGAACTGGCATGGATGACGATCCCCGCGCTGGTGATTATTTTTTCGTGCGTGTTCTACGCCACCGGTTTTTCCTTCCGCGGGTTCACTCCCATCATGAACCGTTTGATGGTGGCGCAGGCATGGGATGGTGTTCCACAGGCAAATGTCAAAGCGTTGGTCGGGGTGTATTCTCCCGTCCGCGCCGGATATGATGTGACCGCCGCTGAGGGCTTTATGCCTCGCGCGTTTTCAGGCAGTTTTGGCGATTTGCAGGCAGACAATCAATGGGCTGTGCTTCAACAGGATGACTCGATGACCCTGCCGGATACGCGCGTGGAGATCGCCGGCATGAAGGCGCTCATTCTGGAGGGCAGCCTGCCCGCGCTCCCCATCAGCCACACGCTGACGATAGACCTCGGCAAAACTCCGTCATCCGTGACCGGCACAGTGACCAATGCAAGCGAGTTCACTCTCAAGGACGCCATGCTCATTACTCCCGGCGGCTGGAAGGAACTTGGCGATTTGAAACCCGGCGCTTCGACGGATGTGAACCTGTTTCTCACCTCGTCAAGTTCCAGCTTCTATTCCAGCAATGCGGGCAACATTCTGAACATCAATCCCATCGCCATACAACCCGATGTGGAAGCGGCGCGGCAATATTCCTTTTTGCAAGCCGTTTTATCCAGCAGCGATTATTCGTATATGAACGCTGGCAACTGGGGCGTATACCTGATCGGCTGGATGGATCGCTCCGACCTCCCCGTTGGCATTGACGGGCGGCGGTATGATCGGGTGGATACCGTGCTGTACATTCACAGCCTCACGCCTCAACTCAAAACCGAGGGCAGTGTATTAAACCTGCCGTCCGGATTCTTCGCATGGGAATCGTCCAGTCCGCTGGTTTCGCCATACTCTGCGTTTGAGATTCCAGATGAGGGATACATCCTCCGTTTTAAGCCCGCCATGCCGATACAATTCCGAAGCGTTCAATCGCTCAAGCTCATGCTGGTCAGTTCCAACCCCAGCGCGTTGACCGCCTACGCCTGGAATTTTGAGACCGGATCATGGACGCGATTAGCAACCGACAAGATGACCATCACCATCTCGAACCCCGATCAGTTTGTCGCGCCCAACGGCGAGGCGCGCATCCGCGTGGTTCAAGACCAATCCACGTATACCGAAATTACCTCCACAACCATCACCATGCAGGTGATTCCATGAGCGCGATCATCGAGATCAAAAACCTCAGCAAGAACTTCGCCCGCCGCCCCGCGGTCAGCGACGTGAACCTCTCCATCGAAAGCGGCGAGATCTTCGGATTGGTCGGTCCCAACGGCGCTGGCAAAACCACCACCATGCGCATGGTCGTCACGCTGCTCCAGCCGGACCGCGGCGAGATCACCATAGGCGGACATTCGGTGCGCAAATCTCCCCGCGACGTGCGGCGCATGATCGGCTTCATGCCCGATTCGTTCGGCGTGTACAACGACATGACCGTGCAAGAGTACCTCGACTTCTTCGGCGCCTGCTACAAGATTCCCCCCGCCCAGCGAAAGACCCTCCTCAACGACCTGCTTCAACTGGTGGACCTCGCTCACCGCCGCAACGACATGGTAGACACCCTCTCGCGCGGACTCAAGCAACGCCTCTCCATCGCCCGCGTCCTGATCCACGATCCCAGCATTCTCATCCTCGACGAGCCCGCCTCCGGCTTGGACCCTCGCGCCCGCGTCGAGATCCGGGAACTGTTGCTGGAGATCGCGCGTCTCGGAAAAACGATCATCTTCTCCAGCCACATCCTCGCCGACGTGGCGGAACTCTGCACCCGCGTGGGAATCATGGAAGGCGGCAAACTGGTCGCGCTCGGCGCGCTCAACGAACTGACCGAGAAAGCGATGCCGCATCGTCTGATCCGCGTCGCGTTCCTGAACCAGATCGAGGTCGAGCAGGCGCAGAACGCGCTCGCCGCATTGCCGGGCATCTTCGCCGCCCGCGCGCAGGATGGGCTGGGCAAAGCCGGCTGGCTATCCTTCGAAGCCGAGTTCAGCGGCGACGACGCCTCTTTGCAAACGCTTCTCTCCACGTTGGTCTCGCAGGGACTCCCCATCGTCCACTTCAGCGAAGAGACTCAAGACCTCGAAGAGGTCTTCATGCGCGCCACGCGCGGGATCGTTTCGTAAATTTTTGGGACGCGGATTACACGGATTCCACGGAGAAAGAAACAAAAAATCCGTGTCCATCCGCGCAATCCGTGTACGAAAGAAACTGTGTTACAAGGAACCAACATGGAATCTACGACCTCCATTCCCGAAGCCCCCAAAAAGATCGAGCGGCAGAGCATTCTCAGCCGCCTGATGGACAACCCGGTCATCCTCAAAGAACTGCGCGGACGGATGCGCGGCGGGCAAGCCTTCGTCCTGCTCACCATCTACCTCGGGCTGATCGCCATGTTCATCCTGTTTGTCTACAGCGTTATCTCCCCGGCTTATTCTTACGCCTTTGACGCAAGCGCCCGCCAGGACGCCGGTAAAGCCATCTTCGGCACGGTGGTCCTGCTCGAACTTTTGCTGGTCAGTTTCATCGCGCCCGGGCTCACCGCCGGGGCGATCACCTCCGAACGCGAACACCAGACCTACGAACTCCTGCGCACCACATTGCTCTCGGCGCGCTCGCTGGTGCTGGGCAAACTCGGTTCCGCCTTTGCCTACATCTTCCTATTGATCCTCACCGCCGTTCCCCTGCAAAGCCTCGCGTTCTTATTGGGCGGCGTTGGTCTGGGCGAATTGATCGTTTCCGAATTGATGCTGGTTGTCACCGCGGTCTTCTTCTGCACGCTGGGCATCTTCTTCTCCAGCCTGGTCAAGCGGACGCTCGCCGCCACCGTCAGCTCGTATGCCGCGATCCTCTTTTCATTTCTCGTGATCGTGTTCATCTTCATGCTCATCGCGTACACCGAGGCGCTTTCCTACAACAGCATGCTCGAACAATTCACCGAATACATCCTGGGTATCATCATCTGGGCGCTGGTTAGCACAAATCCCCTCATGGCGGCGATCCTCAGCGAAGTGATCCTCGTGGAAGACCAAAACTTGTTCTACACGACGAGTCAAATATTCGGCTCGAACGGACCGACCTACCTCCCCTCGCCGTGGATCGTCTACGTCCTGTTCTATACAGGCTTCACCCTGCTCCTGATCTTCTTCAGCATTCAATTGGTCAAACGCCCCGACCGTTAAACCGATGTCAACCATCTCCGAACTAAACCAGCCCCTCCACGCATGGATTCGCCGCCTGCGAATGCAACGCGCCCTCGCGTGGTCGTTGCGCGGCTTCATCGTCGGCATGTTGGCATCGCTCGCCGTCGGATCGTTCATGTTATATCAAGCCAAAATTTTGCGGGCTGAATTTCTCGCGCTCGTCCTCTCGGCATCGCTCCTCGCCGCAATTCTTTTTGGATTGACCGCCGCCCTCTGGCGGATTCGTCCCCTCGACGCCGCCCGCCGCTTCGACCTGCTCTTCCATTTGGACGAACGCGTCAGCACCGCCGTCGAACTGACTCGGCTCCCCAGCCTCGTCTCGCCTGAGATTCTTCACCGCCAACTCGCCGACGCGGTGACCGCCGCCCGCAACGTGAACCCGCGCCGCGAGTTTCCATTGAGAATCCAATCTCGTGAAGCAATCACTGCCCTGTTGTGCATCGCGCTGATCGCCCTCGTCTGGTTTCGCGGCGAGGCGATGTTCCAAGCCGCGCAACAGGCGCGCGCCGTCGAACAAGCCGTGCAGGAACAAGTGACCCAGATCGAAGAGATCATCCAACAGATCGAAGCGAACGAGACGTTAACCGAGGAGCAAAAGCAAGCGCTCACCGATCCACTCAAAGAGGCGCAACAGGCATTGCAGGATAATCCCTCGTTGGAAAACTCGGTGTCAACGCTGACGAACACCGGCGAACAATTGCAAGCCCTCTCCGACCCGCAGGCGCAACAGATGGGCGAGGCGTTGAAAGAGGCGGGGAATCAACTTGCGAATCAAAACGGCAGTCCGCTTGAATCGGTGGGAGAGCAATTGGCGCAGGGCAACACGGTCAACGCCGCGACCGAACTCGCCAACATGGACCTTAGCCAGTTGAGCGCAGAGGAACAGGCGCAACTCGCCGAACAGTTGAGCGCGATGGCAGAGTCGCTTCAATCTACGAATCCCGAATTGGCGAATCAACTGAACCAAGCGGCGGAGGCGTTGCAAAACGGAGATACCGCCTCGGCGCAACAAGCATTGGATCAAGCCGCGCAATCTCTCGCGCAAGCGGGACAGCAAGTCGCATCGTCGCAAGCCGCAAGCCAGGCGGCGAGTCAACTACAACAAGGCGCGGGGCAGGTGTTGGCGGCGGGCGGAGGTCAGCAGGCGAGTCAAGCGAATCAAGGTGGGCAAAACTCCGCGAATGGCGGCGCAGGCTCAGGGTCCGGAAATGAATCGGGCGAGTCCCAGAGCGGAAACGAATCGGGCAGTGATCCCATCGCGCAGAACAATGGTCCCGGTGATGGCGGTGAGTCGTCTTACGAACAAATTTACGCGCCGCAATTGTTGGGCGGCGAAGGCGGCGAGCAAGTGAATCTGCCGCCGTCTGATCCGAACAGCGGCGATGTGATCGGACAGGGACCGACGACGCCGGGCGAGCCCGGCGCAAGCACGGTTCCGTATAACGAAGTTTTTTCGCAGTATGAGCAGGTGAATAACGAGGCGATCGAAAGCGGCGCGGTGCCGCCGTCGTTCATTCAGATCGTGAAAAATTATTTTGATTCGTTGAAACCGTAAGACAAAATTAATTTTGTCGTACATGGAGAGACCATGAACTTAACCGTTGACCAATTCCGCGCGCGCGCCGAAGCCATCGAAACCGAGGTGGGACGAGTCATCGTCGGGCAAAGCGATGTGGTGCGGCATGTGCTGGTGAGCATCCTCGCGGGTGGGCATGTGTTGCTCGAAGGCGTGCCGGGACTCGGCAAGACGATGCTCATCCGCACGCTGGGCGATGTGTTGGATCTGAAATTTTCGCGCATCCAATTCACGCCCGACATGATGCCCGCCGATATTATCGGAACGGAAATCCTCAGCGACCAAAACGGCCAGCGCGAGTTTCGCTTCCGCCACGGCCCGTTGTTCGCCAATTTGATTCTGGCGGACGAGATCAACCGCGCCACGCCGAAGACTCAATCCGCGCTGCTCGAAGCCATGCAAGAGACTTCGGTGACGGCGGCGCAACAGACCTACCGACTCGACGAGCCGTTCTTCGTGATGGCGACTCAAAATCCGCTGGAGATGGAGGGAACGTATCCGCTTCCCGAAGCGCAACTCGATCGTTTCTTTTTCAAGGTCAACGTGAACCTGCCGAACGTGAATGAGATGGTCGAGATCATGGATCGCACAACCGGCAAAGAGTCTCCGTCGGCGAATAAGGTCGTCAGCGGCGCGGAGATTTTGCAAATGCGCGAACTGGCGCGCGGCGTGCCGATGGCGTCGCACGTCAAAGATTTTGTCGCGCGTTTGGTGCTCGCCACGCATCCCGAAGACCCGAACGGTTCGCCGCTGGTAAAACAATTTGCGCGTTACGGAGTCTCGCCGCGCGGCGCGCAAGCGTTGACGTTGGGCGCCAAAGTGACCGCGCTCTTGAACGGCCGTTTCAACGTCGCCTTCGACGATATCAAAGCCGTCGCCCCCGCCGCGCTGAGGCATCGTCTGCTGTTGAACTTCGACGGCTTGGCGGAGGGGATTCGCACTGATGATGTCATTGGTGAACTCCTCGCTGAACTTCAACCCCAAACCAATTAACCACAAAGGGCACGAAGAACACAAAGTTTTTAAGACCTCACGAAAAACCCTTCGTGGTTAAGAAACACACTTTGAGAAGTACCCGGTGGTCGAGTAGTCCTGAGCGAAGCCGCCGCGCTGAGCCTGTCGAAGCGGTAGCGAAGTCGAAGGGCGTATCGAGACCACCAAGACGTAAAGTAATCTTGTTGCAAAAGTTTGTATGCGCACCTGTGGTTTCGATACGCTCCTCACTTCGTTCGTCGCTACTCAACCACCGAGTTAGAATCAAACAAACTTTCCGCTTTCCACTTTCCACCTTCATCCTTCATCATTCATCCTTCTGAATTTATGCTCTTCGACGAACCCACCCTCCGCAAGTTGAATCAACTCACCCTCATCGCCTCGCGCGTGCGCAGTGGAGCGATGAAAGGCGAGCGTCGTTCCTCGCGGCGCGGCTCCAGCGTGGAGTTTGCCGACTATCGCAACTACGCGCCCGGCGACGATCTGCGCCGCTTGGACTGGAACATCTACGCGCGGCTTGAGCGTCCGTTTATCAAACTGCTCGAAGAGGAAGAAGATTTAGCCGTTCACATTTTGATCGACGGGTCGCAGTCCATGGATTGGGGCGAGGGCGATGAAAATAAATTCCAATACACGTTGAAACTTGCGGCGGGACTCGGCGCGATCACGCTCGCGTCCGGCGATGTGCTGACCGTTGGATTTCTACAACACGGCAAAGTTGATGCGGAGTTCGGTCCCTCGCGCGGAGGCGCTTCGCTTGCGCGCCTGTTCCGCTTCCTCGAAAAGATCGAACCCGACGGCGAAACGAATCTCAACCGCGCCATGCGCGACTATTCCATCCTCCCGCGCCGCGCCGGACTCGTCATCCTCCTCTCCGACCTCTTTGCAAACGACGGCTACGAAACAGGTCTGCGCCAGCTCATGGGACGCGGGCACGAAGCCGCGCTGGTGCACGTCCTCGCGCCCGATGAACTCGATCCGCCGCTCGCGGGCGATCTTCAACTCGTGGATATCGAAACGAATCAAACACAAGACGTCTCGCTCGACGGCGGCTTGCGCGAACGCTACCGAACCCGCGCCCGCGCATGGATTCAATCCACGCAGACCGAATGCCGCAAACGCAACATCCGCTATCTCGACGCGGTCACGAATCAAACGTGGGACCACATCCTGCTCCTTGAAATGAGAAGGGCGGGGTTCGTAAAATGATTCAAACACAAAGGACACGAAGAGCACAAAGGAATTTAAAAGGAATCCTTCGTGACCGTTGTGTCCTTCGTGGTTAAAAATTCTTATGCGCCTCCTCACCCCCCTCGCCCTCACCCTCGCCGCGCTCGCCATTCCCATTATTCTTCTTTACATGCTCAAACTGCGCCGCAAGCAGGCACAGGTCTCTTCCACTTTCCTCTGGCAACAACTTCTGCGCGAACAACAAGCCAACGCGCCGTGGCAAAAACTCAAACGCAACCTGCTCCTGCTCCTGCAACTGCTCATCCTCGCCGCGCTCGTCTTTGCCCTCGCGCGCCCCGCCCTGCAAGTCCCCGTCGTCGCCAGCGGATCGGTGATCGTCCTGCTGGATGCCTCCGCTTCAATGAACGCGACGGATGGGAACCCGACTCGATTCGACTCCGCGCGTGACTCGGTCCTCGACCTCATCAACGGACTCTCCCCCGCTTCTTCCCTGACGTTGATTCTGGTCGCCGAGAAGCCCCAGACCTTGATCGCCGCCGAAACTGACAAAACCCTCCTGAGGCAAGCGCTCAATAACGCGCAAGCGACTCAAGGAGTCGCCGATTGGGAATCCGCCTTCGCGCTTGCGGCAGGCGCGGGAGGCAACTCGACCATCGTGATCGTCTCAGACGGCGGCTTGCCCGAAAGCGGACTCCCCTCCTTGCCCGGAGAGATTCGCTTCATTCCCGTCGGCGAATCGCAAAACAATCTCGCCATCACCGCATTGGCATTACGCCCCGCGCAAAAATCCCCGCAGTTGTTCGCCGAAATCACCAATTTCGATTCATCCGACCGCAATGTTTTGCTCTCCATTTATTTCAACGATCAACTCATCGATGCGCGTCAACTCTCCTTGTCTGCAAATTCTCGCGAAAGCCTCACCCTCGACGATCTCTCCAACGACAGCGGCATCTATAAAGCGACCATCACAATCCCCAATTCTTCCAATTCTCTAAATTCTCTCAATCCCTCCAACTCTCAAAGTTCCCAAAACTTCCTCGATTCGCTTCCCCTCGACAACACCGCCTTCGCCGTTTTTCAAGCCTCCAATTCTCGCCGCGTCCTGCTCGTCTCAAAAGGGAATTTGTTCCTCGAGCAGTTGCTTGCTTCACTGCCCGGCATTCAACCCTTCCGCGCATTGCCCGCCGCAGACGGGACGGTTCAGATTCCCAACGACCCGTTCGATCTCTACATCTTCGACGGCATCGTTCCTCCCGAATTGCCGAACGCGAACCTGCTGTTCATCAATCCATCGTCCAATCCGTTCTTTGAAGTCGGCGGCGCGTATAACGAATTCAAGAATATGCAAGTGACGGAACATGCGCTCACCAATTTTGTGGACTGGAGCAACGTCCACATCCTGCAAGCGAAACTTGTCGAGACCCCCGCATGGGCTGAGACGTTGATCGCATCAGACGCGGGTCCGCTCGTGTTTGCGGGCGAGACGAAAGGTCAACGCATCGCCGCGCTCGCCTTCGACTTGAAAGAAAGCGACCTCCCGCTCCAGATCGCCTACCCGATTCTCTTTTCCAATTTGATCAACTACCTCGCGCCGCCTAGCGCCTTCGACGCGACTCAATCACTGACGCCCGGCGAAAGCCTGTCCATCCTGCCGCAATCGAATGTGGACCGCATCGTCGTCGCCTCGCCGTCGAATCAGGCGTATACCCTCCCGCTCGATCAACCGACCTTCACCCAAACCGACGAACTCGGCTACTACGCGGTCAACTTCATCTCCGGCGATTCCAATCGCGTCGAATATTTCGCCGTCAATCTTTTCGACGAAAACGAATCGAACATTCAGCCGCGAGAATCGATTCAAGTCGGGCGTTCGACCGTCACGCCCACCGTCGCGCAACAGATCGGTCAACGCGAGTTGTGGACCTGGCTCGCCGCGCTCGCGTTGCTCGTGTTGATGATCGAATGGCAGGTGTTTCATAGAAAACAAATACCGTCATTGCTTATCTTTAAGAGCACTTTGGACGCAGATAAACGCTGAGGACGCTGATTTTTTGATTTGGAGGAAGAATGAATAAAAGATTGAAACCAAACGCCGCTCCTTCGACAACATGCGGAAGGAATGGTGGCTCGCCCAACACAAATCCGAATCCCAAAAATAGGATCAGCGTTTTTCAGCGTTCATCAGCGTCCCAAAAGATTTTATGAGATTCACCTCCCCTCTCTTCCTCCTCCTTCTCCTCCTCGTGCCGCTCGCGGTGTGGATGGGCAAACCAGCCCGAGGTCCGGGGTGGACGCGCGAGATCGTCTCATTAATTCTGCGCGTGGTCATCATCCTGTGTCTGATATTTTCACTCGCGGGACTCGAAATCGTCCAACGCGGCGACGCGCTGGCTGTCGTGTTTTTGGTGGACGTGTCCGACTCGATGCCGCCGCAGGCGATCACTGCCGAAGTGGGATATGTGCAAGACGCGCTCGAGGCGATGTCGCCCGACGATCGATCTGCGGTTGTGTTGTTCGGCGCGGACGCGTTGGTCGAACGGCAAATGTCGGCCGCCAAGGAGTTGAGCGCGTTCACCTCCGCGCCGGTCACCAACCAGACGAATCTCGAAGAGGCGATTCAACTCGGCTTGGCGTTGTTCCCCTCGGGCTATGCCAAACGGATGGTGATCCTCTCCGACGGAGCGCAGACCAGCGGCGACGCGCTCGAAGCGGCGAAGTTCGCGGTTGCGTCCGATACGCAACTGGTCGTTGTGCCGATCGTCGCGCAACGCGGTGCGGAGGTATCGGTTCAAAACGTGGACGCGCCGACGCGCTTGCGGCCGGGCGAACAGTTCGATCTCACCGTTACTTTGCAAGCGAACGAACCGACTCGCGCCACCGTGCGCGTGTTGGGCGGAAGCGAAATTTTATATGAAGGCGCGTACGATCTTCGGCGCGGAACGCAATCGTTGAGCCTGCCGCTGGTCGCGGGCGAACCGGGTTTCGTCAATTATCAAGTGCAGATCGCCGCGACTCAAGACGGCTTCTATCAAAACAACCAACTCGACGCGTTCTCTCAAGTGGAAGGCCCGCCGCGCATTTTGCTGGTCGCGCCGCCCGCAGGCGAGACGTTGCCCGGCGGCGAGGCGAGACCCGATGAATTCTCCGCGTTATTGAGCGCGTTGGAATCGGCTGACTTTCAAGTGAACGTCGTCGCGCCGAATCGTTTGCCGTCGGACTTGCCGTCGCTGGCGCAATATGATTCGGTCGTGCTGGTGGACGTCCCAGCCCGCGCGCTCGGCAACAACCAAATGGAAAATTTGCAAAGTTATGTGCATGACCTCGGCGGCGGCTTGGTCGCTGTGGGCGGACCCACCTCCTACGGCGTGGGCGGATATTTCCAGACCCCGCTCGAAGAAACCTTGCCGGTGGACATGCAGATCAAAGACGAGAAACGCCGCCCCAATTTGGGGATCGTTTTTATCATTGACCACTCCGGCAGTATGGAGGAAACCAGCGGCGGCGTGACCAAACTCGAACTCGCCAAAGAAGCCGCGGCGCGTTCGATCGATTTCCTCTTCCCCACCGACCGCGTCGGCGTGATCGCGTTCGACGATTCCGCTTCGTGGGTTGTGCCGATGACCGAACTCAGCGACCCCGGTGCGGTTGTCAGCGCCATCGGTTCGATTCGCGGCGGCGGCGGAACGGACATCATGGCGGGTGTGCGAGCCATGTCGGAAGTTCTGCCAGACGATCCCGCCAAAGTGAAACACGTCATCCTGCTCACCGACGGCGGCGCAGACCCGACGGGCATCCCCGAACTTGTGCAAAAATTATTTGAAGAAAACAATATCACGCTTTCGACCGTCGGCGTGGGCAACGATGCCGCGCCGTTCCTCGAAGACCTCGCCGAGGCAGGCGGCGGTCGTTATCATTTCACCAACGACGCGAACAGCATCCCCAGCATCTTCACCGAGGAAGTGTCGCTCGCCACGCGCGCGTATCTTGTCGAAGAGCCGTTCTTCCCCGCGCTCGCCAACTCCTCGCCGATCCTTTCGGGCATCAATGAAATCCCGCGCCTGTATGGGTATGTGGCGTCGAGTCCGAAAGACCTCGCGCAGGTGATTCTCAAGTCCGACAAGGACGATCCGATTCTCGCGTCGTGGCAATATGGTTTGGGTCGCGCCGTCGCGTTCACCTCCGACGCCACCGGGCGCTGGGCGCGCGATTGGCTCGCGTCGGATAACTTCGCAAAGTTTTGGGTGCAGGTCGTTCGCTCCACCATCGGCAACCCAACCGACAACGCGCTCGCAACCGACATCGAACTCACCGATGGGCAGGCGCGCATCACCCTCGACGCGCAGACTCCAAGCGGCGAATTCATCAACGGCTACGCGGTGGACGCCAACATCGTGGCGCCGAACGGCGAAACCAACTCGCTGACGTTGAGGCAGGTCGCCCCCGGTCGGTACGAAGCGTTCTTCGATCCGAAAGAGGAAGGCGTCTACTTAATTCGGCTCGCGGGGATGTCGGCTAGTCAAACCGATTCCTTCGCCGAGACGACGGGCTGGGCGCTGTCGTACTCGCCCGAATACAAACGCCTCGATCCGGACCCCGACCTGCTTCTCCGTCTTGCGGCTTTATCGAACGGGGAGGTCGCCACATCGAACCCCGCGGATGTTTTTCTCCACAACCTCGACGCGACTCGCGCCTCGCGTCCGATCTGGCAATGGCTGATTCTGCTCGCCGTGTTGTTACTGCCCTTCGACATCGCCTCGCGCCGACTCATCATCACCAAACAGGATGTTTCAAACGAGCGAGCGTTGCTGATGAAGCGACTCGGTCTCGGTCAGCCGCGCATGTTGACGACTCCTCAACCATCGCCGCGCATGGAAGCCTTGCTCAAAGCCAAAGACCGCGTTGCCGAGTCTGCGAAACGCGCGGAGGCAACGCCTGTTGAATTGAAAGAAGCGCAACCTTCAGAGAAAACGATTCAATCGGTGGAACAAGTTAAAGAGATAGAAACAAAACATCCCCCGGCAGATGCCGCCGCATCCACAACCGCATCCCTGCTTGCCAGAAAAAACGCGCTCAAAAATAAACGAAAGTAAAGCTCAGTACGGCAAAGTTCACTTTGCCTTTGCGCGACAAAGTGAACTTTGTCGTACCGCGCAACTATGGCGTGAGGATTTCCTTCGCCCACTCGCGCTCAGCGTTGTACCACTCGACGAGTTTCGTCACGCCTGCGCGCATGTTGAACTGCGGTTCCCAACCGAGCAACTCGCCCGCCTTCGTCACATCGGCTTGATTCGTGAACATATCGGCAGGGTTGGGCGGACCGTATTGCACGACGGCTTTCTTGCCGATCACATCTTCCATGATTTGAATCAACTCATTGATCGTGACGACCTCATGCCCGCCGATGTTGATGATCTCGAAGCCAAGCGGCTTCAACGCAAGGATTGTGCCGCGCGCGATGTCGTCAATGTATGTGAAGCCGCGCGATTGTGTCCCGTCGCCGTTCACGCGCACGGGCTTGCCTTCGCTGATCCACTGCGCGAACCGCAGATGCGCGAGGTCGGGTCTGCCCGCGGGACCGTAGACGGTGAAAAAGCGCAGAATGCTGACATCTATCCCGTAGAGATGATGATACGCGTGGCACATCGCCTCGGCTCCCTTTTTACTCGCCGCGTACGGCTGGAGCGGTTCACTGCTGTCAGCCGATTCGGGAGTCGGGTACGGCGGGTCTTCGCCATAAATGCTCGATGTGGACGCGACGACGAATTTTTTGATCCCGTTCTGTTTGCATAACTCAAGCATGTTCAACGTGCCGATCATGTTCGTCTCGACGAACACCCAGGGGTTATCCACGCTTGCTCGCACACCAGCGCGCGCCGCGAGGTTGATGACCGCGTCGAACGTCTCGCCTTTGAATTTCTCGATAATGGACTTATCCGCCACATCCCATTTGTGGAAGGTGAATCCCTTCAGCGCCTGCAACTTCTTCAGGCGATACTCCTTGATGCGCGGATCGTACGCATCGTTCATGTTGTCCACGCCGACGACCGTGTGACCATCGTGGAGCAATAATTCCGCCGTGCGCGCGGCGATGAAGCCTGCTATGCCAGTAATCAAATATTGAGCCATGTTTACCTTTGTGCCATACGAAGTACGCAATACGCAGTACGCAATACTCCGTACTTCGTACTGCGTATTAGAGTCTTACGATCTTGTTGCTTCCTTTTGATATTTTGCTCGTCGCATTGCGGCTATCAAAAACAAACTTCGCCGCGTGGACAATCGCATCGTAATCATACGCCTTGTGATTCGTGATGATGACCACCGCATCCGCATCGTTCACCGAGGACATCACGTCCTTCACGCTGTCCATGTGCCAGCCATCGGTCTCGTGGTGGATGTGAGGAATGTACGGGTCGTGATATTCCACGTTCGCGCCTTTGTTTTGCAGTAAGCCGATCACGTCCAACGCGGGCGATTCGCGGACGTCGCTCACGTCGGGTTTGTACGCCACGCCGAGGACGAGAATCTTCGATCCCTTCAACGCTTTGCTTTTGTCGTTCAACGCGTCCATGATTCGTTCGACAACGTAACGCGGCATGTTGGTGTTGATCTCGGACGCCAACTCGATGAAACGCGCGTTGTAATTGAATGATTTCATCTTCCACGAAAGATACAGCGGATCAATCGGGATGCAGTGCCCGCCCAAGCCGGGACCTGGTGTGAACTTCATAAAGCCGAACGGTTTCGTCGCCGCCGCGTCGATCACCTCCCACACATCCACGCCGAGACGTTCGCACATCATCGCCAGTTCATTGACCAATCCGATGTTGATCATGCGAAAGGTGTTTTCCAACAATTTCGCCATCTCCGCCGCTTCAGCAGACGAGACGCGATGCACAACGTCAATCGCGCCTTCATACCAAGCCGTCGCCACTTCGCCGCACGCTTCGGTGATTCCGCCCATCACTTTGGGAGTATTTTTTGTTGTGAAATCTTGCCGACCGGGGTCAACGCGTTCAGGCGAGAACGCAAGGAAGAAATCTTCGCCCACTTTGAGTCCGTTTTCACCGCCAAGTTTTGGCAGGAGCAACTCGCGCGTCGTGCCGGGATAGGTTGTGGACTGCAACACAACCACCATGCCCTTGTGCATGTACTTCGACAACTCGTCCGCGGCGGAGATGATGAACGACATATCCGGGTCGCCCGTCTGACGGAGCGGGGTTGGCACGCAGATGCTGACCGCGTCCATTTCTTTCAACGCCGAAAAATCCGTCGTCGCAGTGAAATGACCGGACTTCACCAACGCCGCAACCGACTCGCTCTTCACGTCGGGGATGTAGGAAATGCCGCCCTTGAGCGAATCAACTTTCCCTGCGTCAGGATCGATGCCCGTCACCTTGAATCCCGCCTCGGCAAAAACAACCGCAAGCGGAAGTCCCACATAGCCGAGTCCAAGAATCGCAACGCGGGCATTCTTATTTTTTAGTTTTGTAATCAGATCATCTTTCAACATTATTTCCTCAAACTCCCCTCTCCCGCCGGGAGAGGGGCTGGGGGTGAGGTCAAAACATACTCATCTGCTTCGGCTCATCCTCTTGCGGCTCTTCCATCTTTTTCACAGGCGCGGACTTTCCCAAACCCTTGCGAGCCTGTTCCAGCAACTCAGGCAGTTTTGCAAAATCAGCTAGAATCGCGGGCTTGAGCGCGGCTTGATGCAGCGCCGCGGCGGGATGGAACATCGCGATCACATATCGGTCGCCGACTTTCTTCATCTGCCCATGCACCGCACTGATCTTCGCGCCGGAAAAAAATTTATTCATCGAAAAGCGACCGAGTGTGACGATGATGCTGGGATCGATCGCTTGAGTTTGACGTTCGAGATACTCGTTGCACGCGGCGAGTTCATCGGGTTGCGGATCGCGGTTTTCGGGCGGGCGGCATTTTACCACGTTGCCGATCCACACATCTGCGCGCGTCACCCCCGCCTGCGCGAGGAGCTGGTCGAGAAACTTCCCCGCCGCGCCCACGAACGGACGTCCCTGCTCGTTTTCGTGAAAGCCCGGTCCCTCGCCGATGAACATGATCTCGGCGGCGGCAGGTCCCTCGCCGGGCACAGACTTCTTGCGCGAATGATGTAACGCGCAGTTCGTACACACGGTCACTTCTTTGGCAATTTGAGCAAGGGTTTCTTCAGCGGTCATAAGTTCTCCGGGTTCAAGGTCTCAGGTCAAAGGTCGAAGGTCAATCGTTAGACCTTTGACTTTCGACTTTCAACTTTCAACCTGCTTTGTCTACCTGTTTACCTGTTTCCGCGTTTACGTGCAAGTTATTCAACGTCATCAAGATCGCATCCTCGCTATTATCGCGATAATAACGCGGACGGCGTCCCGACTCTTCAAAACCAAACTTGCGATACATCTCCTGTGCGGCGGCGTTGCTCTCGCGCACCTCCAACACCGATATCCGCGCGCCTTCGCTTCTCATATACTCCAATGCATGGATCAGTAACTTGCCCGCGATGCCCTGACGACGAAAATCGGGATGGGTGGCAATCGTCGCGATGTGCGCTTCGTCCACCAACAGCCACGCAACGATCGCGCCGACAACTTTTCCATCCAATTCGGCGACCCACGCGCGCGAAGCGGGATTATCCGCGATCTCAAAACGAAACGACCGTTCGGGCCACGGCAAACTGAACGAGACTTTATCGATCGCAACAACTTGCGCGAGATCGTCGAGGGTCATGCGGCGGATGTTCATGATTCAATCGGCGCGGCGGTGTGCAGATAGATCGGCGCGAGCGATGCCGCATCGTCCACATCGCCGTGTTGAAAACGCGCCCACGCGAGTTTCGCCAGCATCGCGGGCTTGCGCTGTGCATCTTCGGGCGAAGTCAACTGCGCGTTTTGATTCGATTCGATTTCTTGACGAACTTCGTCCGTGAACTCTCCGCACACTAGCGATGGACTCGCCACTTCATCCTTCAACGCCTCCGCCGACACGACTCGCGCCGGACCCTCAGCCTGCCACACACCCTCGACATTTTTATACCACCCCAGCGCATACCGCCCGCGCCCGGCTCCTATCGCCACCGCCAGCGGAAGATTCGACTCGGCTTGCGCGCGCGCGAGGATGTCGAGAGTCGGAATCCCAATGAGGGGAATATTCCGCGCAAAGACAATCCCTTTTGCCAAGGCGAGACCAACCCGCAGACTTGTAAAAGAACCGGGACCGATGGCAACGCCAAGCGCGGTAATATCTTTCATTGTTAAGTTACAACTCGCCAACAGATCTTGAATCGCCGGCGCGAGTTCAATCGTGTGATGTTGACTGCTCCGCCACGCGCGTTCACCGGGGACTTGTTCGCCGTCGTAGACCGCCAGCCCCATCCATTCATTGGATGTGTCCACAGCCAGCAACATCACTTGCCTCCGCGGATCAGATCGAGCAGGGTTTCGTATCGCTTGCCGCGCGCGATGAATTTCATTTCGCGTTCTTCTTCGCCTGATTGCGTGAACTCCACCCACAAGCGTTCGTCCGGAATGAGGCTTTGCATCCGCTCGGGCCACTCGACGATCAACGCGCCTTCCGCGAGCATCGAGTCGAGGTCGAGCTCCTCAGCCTCCCCCGTCGAGTCGAGGCGGTAGGCATCCATGTGAAAAAATAGGGGCTGGGTGATCCCGCCCACACCTTGATCCGCGCGGCGATACATGTTGACCAGAATAAACGTGGGACTGGAAACCGAATCGAGCGAACCCCATCCCTGCGCGATGCCTTGCACGAAAGTCGTTTTGCCCGCGCCGAGTTCGCCTTGCAAGCAGAGCATGTCGCCGGTTTGCAACGACTTACCCAAACGCACGCCAAGTTCGCGTGTTTGTTCCGGGCTATGGCTTTTCACTTCAAGTGTGTGTGAATCAATTGCGAACATCGGTGAGATTATACCGTGTGGAAAGTAGACAAGTAAACACGGAAACAGGTAGACACGTGTTTACTTGTCTACCTGTCTACTTCTGTACTTGCTTGATTTTCATCCCCAACATCTTGCCAATCGTTCTCGCAATCACGCGCGCCGCTTCAGGTCTTCCGGCGCGGCGGCAGTTTTCGATCACCTTCTGCTTTTCTGCGGGACGTGAGACCCAACGTGTGAGCGCACGGACGACATCTTGCGGTTTCGGCGCCCACACGCCCGCGCCTTCCTCCTCCACAAAAGTGACATTGCCATCCTCCTGCCCGGGGAGTTTGGAATATAGGATGATCGGCAATTCCGCATTGAGCGCTTCGGCGATCGTGCCGGGTCCTGCTTTCGTCACGATGAAATCGGAGGCGCGCATGAAATCGGGCATGTCGCGTGTGAAGCCGTAGATGAATGTTGGGTTCTCCCACCTCTCTGCTTCGAGAGTCGCTTTCAGGCGTTGATTCCGCCCACACACGATGACCAGCCCCACGTCCAGACCGGAAGCGTCTATCGCGCGCGCGGTCTTCGCCAGAGGTCCCATCCCCTCGCCACCGCCGACGAGTAGCACGATGGGCTTGTCGAGAGTCCAGCCGAGTTTTTTTCGCAGTGTGCTTTTACGTCCGAGCGGTTTGCAATATTTATCCGCGACGGGCAGACCCACCACGCGAACTTTTTCGGGCGGCATGTTGAAGCGGATCGCGTTTTCGTATGCCTGCTTTGTGGGGACGAGGATCAGGTCGGCGCGTTTGTCGTACCAGAGCGCGTGCGTGGTGACCATGTCGGTGACAACGTTGATGAAGGGCGGGCGGTCTTTGCCGAGCGCGCGCAAGGCGAATGTGTTTGCAAACGGATGCACGGTGACAATGAGATCGGCGGGATGTTGACGCACGAGCGCCTTTGCCCCACGGCTGGCAATGGGCCATGTGGTGGCGGTGATCACACGCGCTTGAGCGCGTCCGTCGGTGGCGTAAAAACTTGCCTGCCATAAACGCGGGGCTTTGACCATGTATGGATACATCTCGCCGACGCGGTTGAACGGAGGCGGGGCGTAATCTTTGAAAAAGTCCACCATCTCAGTGGTCACGTTGTTTTTGTATTCAAGGTGAACGGCTTCGATGATGGCTTCCGCCGCGGAGCGATGCCCGCCGCCAGTATCGGAAAAATAAAAGACGATATGCGGTTTTCTAGGATTCGGTTTTTTCGATGTCATCATGCTTTGTCAGGTTCGCTTTCATTCTCTTTGCCAGTTCGCGCCGGGTGAGCAGAACGCGCCGACCACAGCCTTTGCACTCCAAGCCAATATCCGCGCCGAGACGCGTGACTATCCATTCGTAGGAGCCGCAGGGATGTTGCTTGCGGAGTTGGAGGTGGTCGTTGAGGCGGAGGTTGGGGAGCATGGAGGGGTAATTGAGAGAGGGGAGAATTAGAGGATTAAAGAATTGAGATTGGAGATTGGGGAACATTATAAATGAATCGTGATAAACTTCGGCTGAGATTTGACTGCGGAGAATCGGATGACAAAACACGAAACCTACGCTGTAGATATTGCGGGATTAAAACGCGAACTACCCCTGTTCGAGATCAAGCCGGGGTTGAAGATCGCGATCCTCAACATCCTTGGGGATACTGAGTTGGTTCAGGCTTCCGCGAGGGAACTGGCGAAGAAGTTAGCCGATAAACAATACGATGCGCTGGTCACTGCGGAGGCGAAGTCCATTCCGCTAGCGTATGCGCTTTCGGTGGAAACAAAAAAGCCTTACGTGGTGTTACGCAAGGCGTATAAACTCTACATGGGCGACGCGCTCAAAGCCGAGACGCTATCCATCACCACCGGTCAACCGCAGACGTTGATCCTGGACGAGAAAGACCGCGAGTTGGTGAAGGGCAAGAAGGTCATTATTGTGGACGATGTGATCAGCACGGGGTCAACGCTTCAGGGGATGCGGATGATCCTCGACAAGGCTGGCTCTACCGTTGTGGCAGAGACGGCGATCCTCACCGAAGGCGACCGCGCCGAATGGATGCACATCATTTCACTGGGGCATTTGCCGTTGTTTACGGAGTAACGTACACAAGTATACAGGTAGACAAGTAAACAAGGCTGGAAGTCGCAAAGACTTCCAGCCTTGTCTTATTTCTATGTATCCGTGTTTACTTGTTTACGTATCTACGTGTTTCCTTGTTTACGCCGTCTTCCCTTTTTACCACCCACAATTAACCGCATCTTCCCCTCCCTCTTCATCTTCTTGATCGCGCGTTCGCGTTTCATGGCGGAGGTTCGATCCGCTTGTTCCTCCACGTACACCAACTTCACAGGGAGGCGCATCCGCGTATATTTCGCGCCGCGTCCTTTGTTGTGGACCGCGACGCGCTTTTCGGGGTCAATTGCCCAGCCTGTGTAATACGTCCCATCAGCGCATTCGACGATATAACAAAAACAGACGCTCACCTAACTACCCCGACACTTTCCTTTTTTGGACGCTGACCGCGAAGCGCGCTGAAAACGCTGATAAAAACTTTTTTCGCCCGTTGTTTGAACAATCAGCGTTTTTCTGCGTCCCATTTTTAAAACTGTCAGGTAGGTAGACGCTCACTTTTTATTTTTATTGCGCCCGAACAAATTGCCCATAAACAACTGGTTCATACGCGCGCCCAGCGTGACCGAATCCATGTCGGATTGTTGCGCGCCCTGCCAGTCTGCGCGCGCGCGTTCCTGGATCCAACGGTCTCGCGCCTTGACGGCGTTTTCAAGATAGGATGAAACCTCCGCTTCATTCCCATTCTGGATCTGGTCGCGCAACTTCTGCAAAGACGCCATGTACGCGTCTAACATGCGGACTGTGTTCTCGCGGTTTGACAGCGCGGCATCTCGCAGTGACTTCACTTCGTCGTGATACGCGATCCCCGAAGTGACCGACGCATACGGGCGCGCGGCTACCTTGCGCGCTTCGGTCCAGCCGGGTTGGCTCACTGTGGCATCGAGGAGCGCCGCCGCCGCCAATTGCGGCAACACGTGTGTGGATGCCAGCAACCCATCCGCCTCGACTGAATCGGTGAACATCACTTGCGCGCCTAACAGGCGGACGAGATTGCTCGCCAGGTCTAGCGCTTCGCTGGGCGTGCCGGCCGGCGCGTTGACAAGAAACAACCCATCTTTGAAGAGGTCGGCGCGGGCAGAGTCCACACCGAGTTCGATGCCGTGCAGGTAATTTGACCCCGCGGCGGGTGAAAGCCCCACGTAATAGCGTCCTTGTGGAATCAACTGTCCCACCCACGAGGCAACCTCTCCCTTGGCGGGAGCCGTATCGAGAATCACCGTCCCCTCTTGAACGTCTTGAGCGATATATCCAAGCGTGTCGCGTATTTCGCTCAGCGGCATGCTGAGCACAACGATATTCGCATTGCTGACTGAAGAGGGCAAGTTGACCTTGATTTCGTCCACCGCGCCAGCCTTTTGTGAAAGGCGCGCAATCTCGTAATCTTTATCATGCCCGACTCGTTTGATATTTTTTTGGTTGGCGAGAGCCAGCCCGATGGAACTCCCCACCTGCCCCAAACCGAGAATGGTGATTTGAACTGTCATCTTGACCTCTTGGATTGAATTCGATGGAATATTATAACGGCAGTTCCCATAGCCTGCCCGTTAAAGTGCGAGAACCGCGGACGCCGACCGCGGTTCCCTACGAAAGGAGGAGAAGAGAAATCACCTTACGGGGTCTAATTTATCATAGTCGACTCAATCGTGCTTGACGCCAAACCTACGATTACCCTACGATTACCCAACGCCAAAAAAGGGTTTGTGACGGAGGGTGCGGTCTTTTCCGTTGGCTTTTTGAGATGTTGAATCCCGCTTTTACATGTCGCGCGTTTGCTCTGCAATCGAGGAGCTCTCGAAAAGCCAGAGCAGGAATCCCTTGGAGAGAAATTTCCTCTGCAAGTTGATTTTGTACCCCTGCCCGGCAAGCGACTCCGCCGCGGCAATGAACCATTGTCTCGCCCCATACGTTTTCATCGCGGAGGTCTCCATTGCCGAGCGCTTCCATGCCTCGAAGAAATCATAGATCGGCTCGCCGGGCGCAACTCGATGGATCAAGTTTTTCGGCAGGATGGTTTGAAATTCATCCACCACGAAGCCCAAGTGAAAATTTGTGCTGAACACGAGCGCCTCGAATCTCCAGCCTCCCAATCCCCAGTCTTTGCTCCCCAATGCTCCAATTCTCCGTTTCTCTGTATTTTCCACGCGCCGCGCCACGTTCGCGCACCAAACACTCCCAAACGGATTCGACGTTCCCTCGATCATCAACCCGCCAGGCAAAACATAGCGCCCGAGTCGTTCATAAGCGGGAGCGACATCTTTTTCTTCATACTGTCGCAACACATTAAAGGCGCGGATCAAGCGAACATGCTCCCCCTCTTGCAACGGCAGGTTGAATCCGCCCAAACGAAAAAATGTCTTTTCGTCTGAGAAGGGCAATGCGGCTTCCACGCGTTTTTTGTCGATTTCCACGCCAAGGATTTTCAAGTTCGGGTTCGCGCGCCGGAAGCGCGACGCAGATTCGAGCGTGGTGCGCGCATCGAAGCCGTAGCCAAGGTCGACGAAGATCGAGTTGGCGAACCAGCCATCCGTCCGCGAAAGAAGCGAGGGTTCGTAGAGCAGGATGAAGTTATCCGCGCGGCGGAGTCGGTTGGCGGCAGTCTTCCCGCGCGTGGGAAGTCCCTCCGGTTTTTTTGAGGCGCGTTGATAGGGCATAAAAAATTGGGACACGGCGGTTGCCGTGTCCCAGGGTTGGTTAGTCAGCCGCGGAGGCGTCTGGTGAAATTTCCGCCGCCTGCGTCGCGCCGCCTTCATCAAAGGCGGGGTCTTCGCTCTTCACCGGCTCTTTGATAAAACCGGTGCCGGCGGGGATCAATTTACCGATGATCACATTCTCTTTCAAGCCGCGCAACGGGTCGCTGGTGGAGCCGATCGCCGCGCCCGCCAACACTTTGATGGTGTGCTGGAACGAGGAGGCTGAGAGGAACGAATCAGTGCTGAGCGACGCTTTTGTAACGCCGAGCAACACTTCGGAGAACTTCGCGGGCTGTTTGCCATCGGCGAGCAATTGCTCGTTGATCTTGCGGAGTTCGAGTCGTTCTACCGGGTCGCCGGGCAGAAACTTGGAATCGCCGGGGCGGGTGATCTGCACTTTGCTCAGCATCTTGCGGATAATGACCTCGAAATGTTTGTCATGGATGTTCTGCCCTTGAGAGCGGTACACCTTTTGCACTTCGGTCATCAAATACATTTGGCAGGCTTCGCGCCCTTGAATTTTCAACACGCGGTGCGGGTTGAGCGAGCCTTCGGTGAGCGGTGTGCCGGCTTCGATCTTTTCGCCGTCTTTCACGAGCAGGCGGGAGGTGGTCGGCACTTCGTTTACAGATTCTTCGCGGCGATCATACGAGACGACCACTTTGCGCTCCTTCTTTTCGACGCGCACGCGTCCGCCGTGCTGGGCGACGATCTTCGCATCGTCCAACGTTGCGAGTGTTTCGCCCGCCTTGACCTCCGCCTCATCTTTGACGACGAACTTCCACTCCTCGGGGATACCGTATTCGTCGCTGACGAGTTCGCTCTGTTCGATGATCACCTCGCGCAGGTCAGCGTATTTTTCCGATTGCCTGACGCGCACCGTGCCGCTGATCTCCGCCACCACGGCTTCGCCCTTCGGCTGTTTGCGCGCTTCGAAGAGTTCTTCCACGCGCGGCAGACCGGTGGTGATGTCTGCTCCGCCAGCGGCGACACCGCCGGTGTGGAAGGTTCTCAGTGTGAGCTGTGTGCCCGGCTCGCCGATGGATTGCGCGGCGACGATGCCCACAGCGGAACCAAGCCCCACCATCACACCGCGGCCGAGATCAAGCCCGTAACAGCTGGCGCAGATGCCGTGTTGCAGTTCGCAGCTCAGCGGCGAGCGGACTTTGATCTCCTCAATTCCGGAAGCGGCGATCTTGCGCGCCATATCCTGGGTGATCACATCGTTATATTCTCCGAGCACTTCGCCGGTCTTCGGGTCGATGACTCGTTCGGCGAGCAAACGGCTAAACAAGCGACTGCTGAGCGCTTGACCTGCCACATCGTCGCGGCGGCGGATCATCACGCCGTCATGCGTGCCGCAGTCGGGTTCGTTGATGATGATGTCTTGCGCAATATCCACGAGGCGGCGGGTGAGGTACCCGGCGTCGGCGGTGCGCAGAGCGGTATCTGCCAGACCTTTGCGCGCGCCGTGGGTCGAGATAAAGTATTCCTGCGCGGTGAGTCCTTCACGGAAGTTGGACCGGATCGGCATCGGAATGATGCGCCCGGACGGATCTGCCATCAAACCACGCATGCCTGCCAACTGGCTGATGGTGGAGAACCCGCCTTTTGTCGCGCCGGAGGATGCCATGGTCGAGAGATTGCCGTCCGGATCCATCGATTTCTTGACCGCATCAGCGACCTTGTCGGTTGTGCCCTGCCAGATTTCGATCTCGCGCTCGTTCTTTTCCTGTTCGGTGAGCAAGCCGCGACGGAAATCGCGCTGCACCAGTTCGACGGCTTTGAGAGCCTCATCGATGATGCCTTTGCGTTCCGGCGGGATGGAAATGTCGGCAACCGCAAGCGTGGTGCCGGATTTCATTGCGTATTCAAAGCCGAGCGATTTGATCTTGTCGGCGACATCGGTGGTTTGTTCCTGCCCGCAAACTTCGTAGACTTCGGCGATCAAATCTTTCACGCCGCCTTTATCTAATTTTTCGTTCACGTACTGCACTTCCGGAGGAAGGATGCGGTTGAAGATGACGCGGCCCACCGTTGTGTCGATGATGCGCGTTACCGGTTCTTCAAGACGATCGCCTTTGTCGTTGTACCATGTGGTAGCAAGCAGTTTGACCTCAGAGTGGACTTCCACCTGGTCAAGCGCGTATGCCATCTCCACTTCGTCAAAACTGGAGAAGGCGCGTCCGTCGCCTTTGTGCGCGGCTTTCTGCGGCATGGTCAAATAGTACACGCCCAGCACCATATCTTTGGAAGGCGAGATGATCGGTTCGCCGTCGGCGGGCTTCAATAAATTTTTGGAGGCGAGCATCAACTCGCGCGCTTCCTTCACCGCTTTTTGCGAAAGCGGAACATGCACAGCCATTTGGTCGCCGTCGAAGTCCGCGTTGAAGGCGGTGGTGACGAGCGGATGCAGTTGGATCGCCGAGCCTTCGATCAGGATCGGTTCGAATGCCTGAATGCCCAGCCGGTGCAACGTCGGCGCGCGGTTCAACAAGACGGGGCGATCGCCGATGACGCCTTCGAGCGCTTCCCATACCTCGGGGCGGTTGCGTTCAATTAAACGACGCGCTCCCTTCACGTTCGCCGCATAGTTGCTCTGCACCAGCCGCGCGATGACGAACGGACGATAGAGTTCAAGAGCCATGCTCTTGGGAAGGCCGCATTGATAAAGTTTGAGTTGCGGACCCACCACGATCACGGAGCGACCGGAATAGTCCACGCGCTTGCCGAGCAGGTTGCGGCGGAAACGTCCCTTCTTGCCTTTGAGCATGTCGCTCAGAGATTTGAGTTCGCGTCGTCCGCGGCGGGAGAGGGCTTTGCCGCGCTGTGAATTGTCAATGAGGCTGTCTACCGCTTCCTGCAACATGCGCTTCTCGTTGCGGATGATGACATCCGGCGCGCCGAGTTCGAGCAGGCGCTTCAAGCGGTTGTTGCGGTTGATGACGCGGCGATAGAGGTCGTTCAAGTCGGAGGTGGCGAATCGCCCGCCGTCGAGTTGCACCATCGGGCGTAGGTCGGGAGGAATGACCGGCAGGATGGTGAGGATCATCCATTCGGGGCGGTTGCCGGAGCGTTTGAACGCTTCAACGACTTTCAAGCGAGTCGTCGCCTTCTTGCGTTTCTGCTTGCTCTTGGTGGTCTTCACCTCGTGCCAGAGTTCTTCGGCGAGTTTGTCGAGGTCGAGGCGTTCGAGCACGTCGTAGAATGCCTCGGCGCCCATGTCTGCGCGGAAAACTTGTCCCCAGCGTTGCTTGAGTTCGCGGTAGCGAATTTCGCTCAGGAAAGTGAACGGACGCAGTTCAAGCAATTCGTCGCGCTGGCGGGAGGATTGATTCGAGGAAACCGAAGTCTGCTCTTCAAGTTGCGAGCGCAGGGCTTCCATTTTCAAGTCGGCATCGGCTTTAACGCGACCCGCGTCCATTTTGAGATTTTCCATTTCATGGGCGCGCTTGTCTTTCAATTCGTTTTCCAACGATTCGAGTTTCTTCTGGACGATCTTTTGCACCTGCGTAATGTGCTTCGCCGCGACTTTATCGCCGGCATCCAGGATCTTCTCGTCGGTTAACTCAAAGACAATGGTCTTCTTGGCGTGCTCGCCCATCTGTCCTTGCAGGAGTTTTTCGAGTTTTTGCCCTTCCTTGATGACCGGGTCGAGTTTCTCGGCGATAACTTCGTCATATCCCTGTTCAAGGTTGGCGATCTTTTGGTTAATATCCGCTACGGTATGATCTCGCTTGGTTTTGACCTCAGCGATTTTGGTATTGACGCCTGCCGCCTGTTCGCGCTCGGTGTCCGAGATTTCATCTTCAATTCGTTTCAGGGCTTTTGTGCGGGCTTCTTCATCTACGTACGTAACGATATACTGAGCGAAGTACAGCACACGATCGAGGTTGCGGCGTGAAATATCCAACAGCATGCCCAAATAAGAGGGGATGCGGCGCGTATACCAAATATGCGCCACAGGTGTGGCAAGATTGATATGCCCCATGCGCTCGCGGCGGACGGCGGCGCGCGTCACTTCGACGCCGCATTTGTCGCAGACGATTCCTTTGTAACGGGGGTTCTTGTATTTGCCGCAGTAGCATTGCCAATCGCGCTGGGGTCCGAAAATGGCTTCACAGAACAAGCCATCTTTTTCGGGGCGCAGGCGGCGGTAGTTGATGGTCTCAGGCTTCAGCACCTCACCGTACGACCACGAAAGGATCGTTTGGGGCGAGGCAAGGCTGATACGAAGTGCGGTCAGTCCCTTGGTTTCCACGTGTTTTCTCCTGAAAAAAAGTTTACGGAGTATGGCTGTCTCTATACAGCGTATAGTCGGCTGGTATCAGAGACAAACAAAGGCAAGCGCTTCCAGAGTATTTTCTGAAGCGCTTGCTGGTAAGTACTCGTTTTTTACATCCAACGACGGCAATTATACGCGTTAAAGAAGGAGAGTCAAGGCTGGGGCGTAGGAGTTACGTCAACGTTTAGGAAAGCAAGGTGCGGGCAAAGGCGAGGAATTTCTGCGCATCTTTGAAGTTGGTCATCAAACCAATGGAAATCCGCACCGCGCCGGTGGATTTGCCATCGATACAAGTGCGGAAATCGTCCAAAGACAGGCGATCCTCGTGACCCGGGCTCGTAAAACACACATCTAACTCGACGCGCGAAATTTCAAGCGCCACCTCCCCAGCCCCCGGATTGCAGAAACAGCCGGTGCGCAGAGAAATGTTGGACGCGTTGGATTGTTCTTCAATGTAACGATGATCGAGGGCATTGCCTTCTTTATCGTAGAAATTGACGGTGATCGCCCCGCCTCTTCCCGCCATTACAGTTGGTCCATAAACCCGCACCAGATTCGCCCCGTTGCTATGTTTCAACGCGGTGAGGTTATCCAACAGCCAGCCCGTCAGGCAATGGACGCGCTCATGGATCACGTCGTAGCCGATGGACTCGATGTGCTTGAGTCCGATTTCAATGGCGGGGATGTTGAGGTAATCGATCGTCCCATCCTCGAACGCGGAGGAACCGTCTGCCATGTAAAACTTGGCGCCCTGCACCGAGGCGACGGTGATCGTCCCGCCCGCGAACCACGGACGATGCAATTTCGCCAGCGCAGATTTTTTTGCGATCAATGCGCCCAGCCCGGTGGGATAGCCGAACATTTTATAAAATGAAATGGGAACGAATTCGGGTTGGACTTTGCCCAGGTCTAATTTGCTGGTGGGTACGAACGCGGCGGCGTCGAGTAAAACGTCCCAGCCGTGTTTGTGCGCCTCCTCGATCCACTCAAGCGGATGTTGCACCGAGGAGAAATTCGATTGCGCGGGGTAGGCAAAAAGGTTGTGTCCATTCTCCGATGGGCGAGCCAGTTCGAGGCGGAGTCCCGATTCGTCTGCGCGCATGTCGGGCAACGCGACCGGGATGTACGTCACCTCGGCGCCGCGCGCGTGGGCGAATTCCCGAATCCCGTTGACCGAGTTGTGATTGTCGAAGGTGAGGAGATAACGTCCCTTTGCAAAGGGATATGACTCGCCGACCAGTTTCAACGCGCCGCTGGCATTGGGAGTGAAGATGGCGAGGTATTCCTTCGGGTCCGCGTTGAAAAAATGCAGAACGTATTCGCGCGCGTGTTCGATCAGTTGCGTGGCGGCAAGCGAGGTGGGGTTGGTGGAGTGCGGGTTGCCGAAGACATGCTCGGCGAGAAGTTTGTTATGGCGTCGCAATTGCGAATCGGCATACAGCCCGCCGCCGGTGTAATCGAGGTAGACATGCCCGCCCAGGTCGAGGCGGGAGTAGTCGGTGGCGCGCAGGTCGTCGATGATCTTTGTGGTGGGGTAGGTGGGATAGGCTTTCAGGAAATTGACAAACTCAATATCGGGTTTTTCCATGTGATTTCCTCGCGGCAATTATAATACTCTCATGCCTCGTATTTGTATTTTTCCCCGCGTGGAGGGATTCGGCGGCGTCACCTCGTTCCGACTCAAATTTGAAAGCGGACTCCGCACGCGCAATGTGGACGTGACGTACGATCTGGATCAGCCAGCGGATGCCGTCCTCGTTCTCGCCGGGACGAAGAACCTGCCGCGCCTGCGTCGAGCGCGTTCAAAGGGACAGCGAATCGTCCAGCGCCTCGACGGCTTGAACTGGGTCCACCGCGTGCGCTGGGCTGGACTGCGTTACACAACCCGCGCGATCTATGGCAACTGGAATCTTTCGTTCATTCGAAAACATCTTGCGGATAAAGTGATCTATCAAAGTCACTTCGTCAAAGGCTGGTGGGAGGATTGGTACGGAAAGACGATCATTCCCTCTTCCGTGATTCTCAACGGCGTGGACTTGGATCAATACTCGCCGAACGGATCGCGCGAACGCCCAACAGATTTTTATCGCTTGCTGGTTGTTGAAGGAAGCCTCGCTGGCGGACTCGACTCCGGTTTGTTTTACGCGGTTGACCTGGCAAAGCAGTTATCGAAGAAGCATAAAATTGAATTGGTCATCGTCGGGCGCGTGGATGCGAACGCGAAAAAGAAATTGGGAGAACAAAAAGATTTCCAAATCCGTTTCATTGATTCGATGCCGCGCGAGGAGATTCCGTTTCTCGAACGTTCGTCGCATCTTCTGTTTTCCGCGGAAGTGAATCCGCCATGCCCAAATTCGGTCATCGAAGCGCTGGCGTGCGGACTGCCTGTTGTCGGTTTCGACACCGGCTCGCTTGCTGAACTTGTGCAGGGAGATGCCGGTCGGCTTGTTGCTCACGGCGCGAACCCGTGGAAGTTGGAGCGACCAGACATCCCGTCGCTGGCGGAGGCGGCGGATGAAATCTTGCGCGATAATGAACGCTTCCGCACATCCGCGCGCGCGAGGGCAGAGTCTGTTTTGGGATTGGATACAATGGTGGATGAATATTTGAAAGTGTTGTTATGAATACCTCGGTGGTTGAGTAGGGCGAGCGATAGCGAGCCCGTATCGAAACCACCAGTATGCAAAAGAAATTTTGTTACGAGAATTGCTGTATGGCGTGGTGGTTTCGATACGCCCCGCGATGCTTCGACTTCGCTATCGCTCCGCTCAGCACGCGCGGGGCTACTCAACCACCGAGGTAACCTGAAAAGGAGATTTTCATGTCCGAAGAAATCATCGCCTTCCTGAAAAAGCACTTGCAATCCATTCAGGAGAACGACATGAAGACCTACAACGAAACTACCGCCGAAGATTTGACTCTTTACGAATGGTGGATCACACCGCATCGCATTGACGGGCTTCCCTTCCATGAATTTATGATGTCGTCCAATGCCGAGCGCGGCACGGTCTTCGGCGCGGACGCGAAGGGAAAATCTGCAACGCGATTCGATCTCTCGAATTTGCATATTCAAAACTACGGCGAGACCGCGATTGCAAGTTATACATTGCTCATCAGCACAGCCTCCGCAGACGGCGTGAAGGTTGCGTCTCACAACGAAAGCCGCGTGATGGTGAAACTCAACGGCGCGTGGAAAGTTGTCCATGCGCACAAATCTCCCGCGTGGCAGGCTCCGCATATCCCATCATGAATCGATTCAATGGCAGGCTCGCCCTGCAACAACGCGTCCTCCCAAGTTATCGCGCTCCGTTCTTTGACTTGCTCGCCTCCGCCTGCGATGGCGGGATGAGTCTCTTCACCGGCTTGCCGCGTCCAAGCGAAGGAATTACGACGACAAGCGAGTTACGAGTTACGAGATACGAGTTAGGGAAAAACATACATTTGTTTGGCGGGAATTTTTATTTGTGTTATCAGCGCGGATTGACGAACTGGCTGAAAGAGTGGAATCCCGACGCGCTGATCGTGGAAGCCAACCCGCGCTATCTTTCCACTTCTTCCGCCGTGAATTGGATGCGCGAGCAAAACAAACCGGTCATCGGGTGGGGACTTGGCGCGCCCGCCGTCAGCGGATGGCGTGAACGAAGAAGAAGCGCCTTCCTCAGTCAATTCGATGCGCTGATCGCGTACAGTCAACGCGGCGCGGACGAATATGCCAACTTGGGCTTTCCCCTCGATAATATTTTCGTCGCGCATAATTCTGTCTCCCCTTCGCCAACATGGGAAATGCCAAAGCGACCAAACACGTTTAATGAAAAGCCTTACATCCTTTTCGTGGGACGATTGCAATTACGCAAAAATATAGATTTGTTACTCGGCGCGTGCGCGGAGATTCAAAATGTGCGGCTGGTCATTGTCGGTGATGGGCCCGAACGCGAGGCGTTTGAGGAACTCGCCGCAGAAATTTATCCGTCCGCGGAGTTTGTGGGCGCAAAGCATGGGGCGGAGTTAAAGGCTCACATGGAAGAGGCAGACCTCTTCGTCCTGCCGGGAACCGGGGGGCTGGCTGTCCAAGAGGTGATGAGTTACGGTCTGCCCGTCATCGTGGCGCAGGGAGACGGCACGCAGGATGATCTCGTGCGAAAAGAGAACGGTTGGCAAGTCCCGCCCGATGATTTCGACGCGCTGGTTGCCACAATGAAAGACGCGCTGTCGGATACGGCGCGTCTGCGAACGATGGGGGCAGAGTCGTTTCGGATCGTGAAAGAGGAGATCAACATCGAAAGAATGGCAGATGCGTTTGTAAGCGCGCTGAACGTGTTAACCGCCAAATGAGTTGAGCGCCTCTTCCAGATTGTTGAAGATGAGTATATTTTGCGCGAAGCCGGTAATGTTGAGGATATAGTAGATCTGCGGGTTCGAGCAGATCATTTTGAAATAGGGAGACTTGTATTGTTCTGTTTCGTGACGGCTGATCGTTTCAACATCGCGGGGCGGGGTGAACAGTTTGAACGCGCCTTGAATGCCGCGCAAACCCGCGCTGGATAATACATCCAAGCCAGAGGTATCTAACAAAAGGTGTCTTGCCCCGTCTTCATGCGCCTGTCGCGCGGCATCCAGCAACTGATGTTCGGTCGCGCCGTGCAAATGACCGGCCAGGTTCAATATCGTAACCGAAACGTTGCCTTGCACTTGCGAAGTTTGTATTGTCAGTTCGCTCATGGTTCATTCTCCTCGATTTCTCTCCACATTCACCCACATTTGCTCACCGTTCGTGGTGATCTCGATCCAGCCGTTCTGGTCGGTGCGGAGCAACTCATGATCCTTGACCGCGTCGAGCGTCTCGTCGTCTGGCATCCCGTTTTGATCGCCTGCGGAAACGTTTAGCACGATCACCTCCGGGTTGAGATTCACGATCCATTCCGGCGGGTTGGAGGGCGCATATCCCGAATCGGCGAGCGACAGCACGCTGACCGGTCCAACCGACTGACCGTCGCGCAGTTCGGCAATGGCTTCAAAACTCATGCCGATGGGCAATACCGCGCGGAAGTTCTGCCACTCAATTAATAACACCGAACCGCGCGCGCCCGTTGTGAGTATTTGCAGTGCGGCGCCGTCGCCGAGGTCGAGGGTTTGGTTGGTTTCCGCGAACGTTACGGGAATGGCTTGCAGGGTGAGGTACTCGTACAACACGCGCGAGGAAAACGATCCCTGCCGGTTGCCGCTCCACAACACGCTATCGGGCGTGTAACGTTCGAGCGCGCGCGGCAGTGACGCGACCTGTTCTTCCTCCGTGCTGGCGATGATCAGCCAATCGAGTGAGCGGTTAAAAGCAGAGACGCGCCTGCCGAGTTCGTCTGAAAGGATGGTTACGCTGGGCCCGCCGTTGACGAGGATGTTCTTGCCCGACGGCGTTTTGATGAAGACCGCATCCGCTGAGCCGACATCGAGGAAGGTGATGTGCAGGAGTCTGTCCGGGAGGGAGACAGCCGCGCGCCAGATGAGGAGCAGGGCAATGGTCAACAGGACAACCGCGCTTCCCGCGCCGAGCGCGCCTGCCTTCGCCCGTAGGGAGTGGATTCGCTCGCGAAGGGCAGACCAGCCGAAGGCGCCGCCGTGAGCCGGTCGAATGGTCAGCAACAGAAGCGCCGCGTAGAACAGGATCACGAATCCGAAAGAGAAATCTCCCAGAAAGATCGTCCCATGCGGCACGCGGTCGAAGAGTTCGACGATGCGGATGGTGTACAACGTGAACGGGTAAGCGACCCACGCCGCCAGTTGACCCAGCGGCAGCCAGATCAGGCTGAGGAGGACCGCGACGCCGCCGAGGATCATCACCGCCGGTTGCGCCGGCAGGATGAATGGGTTGGCGATGAACGAAATGAGCGAGATGCGCTGGAAGTGATATGCCATGATTGGAATGGTGGTGAGTTGCGCGGCAAAGGTGAGGAGGACGAAATCGGAAAGAGGCTGAATTATTTTTTCAGCAGTGGAAAGTGGAACATAGCGGTTGAGCGCGCGGGCGGCAAATTTGGAAAACGGTTCGGCGTAGAGGATGAGACCCAGCGTGGCGAAGAACGATAATTGAAAGCCGACATCCCAAATATACAACGGATTCCACGCGCACATCAACATTGCCACAGCAAGCAATGTGTTCAGCGCGAATTGCCTGCGCCCGATCTGCCGCGCGAACAAAGCAAACGTTCCCATGATTGCGGCGCGCACAACTGCCGCGTCGCCGCCGACCAGCAGGGTGTACAAGATAATCCCCAACACGGCAAGCGCCGAGCCCCAGCGCGGACCAACCATGCGGCTGAACATCGTAAAGAAGATCCCGGCGATGATGCTGATGTTGAAGCCCGAGATGGCAATAATGTGCGCGGTGCCGGTGTTTTTGAAGGCTTGTTGCAATTCTTTGGTGAGTCCCGTATCCACACCGAGGAGGATACCCGCCAGCAGGGACGATTCGGGGTCGGGAAAGATGCGGTAGATGTTGGCGAGCGATCGTTCTTTGAAAGCGTAGAGCGCGGCTGAGAAGATGTTGCCGCCGCGGCCGGGCAAGATCGTCACCTCCGCGCTGGAAATGTACGAGTGGACGTTTTGCGCGGCGAGGTAGTCGCGGTACGAGAAGTCTTCGTTTTCGGGCGGGGTTTTGAGTTTGCCGCGCAGGCGGATGATTTCGCCGTAGTGAAAGGGCTGGTTGGCGTCCACACGCGCAAGCAACAAGCCTTCGACTGGGAGATCGCCGTCGCCGGTGTCTACGGCTGTCACTTGTAGGCGGAGGTTGGTGTAGGAGTCGCGGTAATCGGGGGGTTCAACGAGATGACCGGTGAGTAGCAAATCGTAATTGCGGTCATTGTAGAAGGCGACGTGGAACGCGTCGAAGTTGGGGACGGAGAATTGGTAGCGGGCTGAACCGAGAAACAGAAAGAAAAAGAGAAGAAAGAAAAAAGGTTGAAATAGAAAGTGAAACGTGGGATGCGATGCCCGGAGACTTTCGAAGGGAGAAAAACGGCGAACGAAGATGGCAAGGATCATAAAGAGAACGGCAAATACCGCCCAAACCCAAACCGGCAAGGAGAGATAACTGGCAAGCGCGATCCCCGCAAGGAAGGCGAGCGAAACCCATACCAGCGGGAGGGATGTTGACAGGCGTCCTTGAACACGACTCAGCGCTGCAGTTTGCATTCTATTTGCATCATAGCATAATTTGAAAGGTGGAGGATACAATCAGCATGGTTGTCGCCGAGTCGTTGTCCAGAAAGGAACACGGCTTAACGCGAAAAGCGTATGAAACGAATCGCTCTCACGCTCGGGTTTGTTATCGTTACCCTTGGGGTTATGTTGGCGGTCGCCTGGTTTGCGCCTTTGCCCTTGGAACCCTTCCTCGATTTTCAAGTGCTCTACCGGGCAGATAGCGGACTCCTGCGCGGCATCCCGTTGTACGACCTGGCTGGGCAGGAGCAAATGGTGGCGAACGATCTTGGCGTTGCTGTTGAGCGGGTATTCGTCCTGCCTTTTCCATATCCGCCGTGGTACGCCCTGGCAACCCTGCCTATTGCCCTGCTTCCCATCTCTATTGCAGTGCGGATGTGGTTCCTGCTCAACACCGCCATGCTGATGCTCTCGGCCTGGTTAATTACCGATGGATGGACCCCCCGTTCGCGCCTGATTTCATTTGTCCTGGCTCCTTTGTTTTTCCCCAGCCTCGGCGCGTTGATGGTTGGGCAATACGTTTTCCCAACCATGCTGGGGATGGCAATGATGGTCTATGCCTTGCGCCAGAAAAATGCCGCCGTCCTGGCAGTGGGGATGGCGCTCACCACGTTCAAACCGCATGTGGGAGCATTCGCCTTGCTGGCAGTGGCTGTCCACCTTTTGCTTCGACGCGATGACTTCGGCGCGCGCGCGTTGAAGAGCGCCGCAGTGACCGGTCTATTTCTTTTTGCCATCGGATTTCTCGCGGATGGAAACTGGGTAGTCAATTACTGGGGGTCGCTCTTCGCGTTCAAGGATGCGTCTGCATGCAGACAGTGCGACAGCCTGCCGATGGCGATCACCCAACTCGTCGGCTTTGGATTCGACCGGGCGTTTCTTGTGTCGCTCGCATTGTTGATCGGTTTGGTTGCCCTGCTTGCGCGAAGCTTTCCACGCTTGCAGGATGGCAGGTTGGTGGCTCTGTTTACTTGCATGATGTTACTGGTGAACCCCTACCTGCAAAACTATGACTTCGCCTTTGTATGGATTCCGTTGATGGAGTGCGCGGGTTTTACACGCTCGCCGATCACGCAGGTTGTCGCCCTGTTGGCATTCATCCTGCCCTGGGTTGGGTTTGTCTTGTGGGGGAGCGGCGGAGGTTTTACAATGCTGGTTTTAACGGCGGCGCTGATGGTCGTATTGATGAGGAGTATCGAGCGGGGATAAAAGGCGGAGCGCCATCTGCCTCCGCATAATTAGGGTCGGTAAATGAATAACCTCCGTGTGTTTGTTCGCTCGCAGTGCAACTGCGAGCGGGATGCGGCGCAACCGCATCCCCACAGAGATTTTATATTTTTACGAACTCTTAACTCCACCGCCACGTCGTTCCGTCTTTGCTGTCTTCGATGGTCACGCCCATGGCTTTCAACTGGTCGCGGAGTTCGTCCGAACGCGCCCATTGTTTTTGTTTGCGCGCCTCCGTGCGTTCGGCGATGAGCGCAACAACCTTTGCTTCGTTCTCGCTTGAACCAGTCTTTTCTTTGAGTTGCAAGCCAAACACGCCGGTGAGTTCGCGTAAAGATTTTTGCGCGGGTTCGAGTTGAGCATCATTCGCGCCGTTATCGCGGGCGGTGTTGATGGCTTTGACGAGTTCATACAACGCGGCGAGCGCGAGCGGGGAATTGAAATCGTCGTCCATCGCATCGGTGAAGGATTTGCGAGTCGCTTCGGCGTGCGCGGCAAGTTCGGCGGCGCTCCCAGCGGAGAGTCCGCTTGACGAGGGCGAGGCAGGCCGCAGGGCAGACTTGAGGCGGTCGAGTAATTTTTCGGCGGCGTCTTGAGTCTCATCGTTGAAGATCAGCGGCGCGCGGTACGATCCCATCAGCACGAGCATCCGCATCACATCGGCGTCGCGCGTTGTCAAAAAATCTTTGATGCTGACGATGTTGCCGAGGCTCTTGGACATTTTCTCGCCGCCGAGTTGCAACATGCCGTTGTGAATCCAATAGCGCGAAAATTGTTTGCCCGTGTACGATTCGGTCTGCGCGATCTCGTTTTCGTGGTGCGGAAAGATGAGGTCGTTGCCGCCGCCGTGAATATCAATTTGTTCGCCGAGTTCGGCGAGGTTCATGGCGGAACATTCGATGTGCCAGCCGGGACGCCCCTTGCCCCATGGACTGTCCCATGAAATTTCGCCGGGCTTCGCGGCTTTCCACAACGCGAAGTCCATCGGGTGATTTTTCGCTTCGCCTACTTCGATGCGCGCGCCTGCCTGCATGTCGTCGAGCTTGCGCCCAGAGAGTTTGCCGTAATCGTTGTCGCCGATGACGCTGAAGTAGACATCGCCGTTCGACGCGGCGTACGCGGCTTCTTTTTGGATCAAGCCTTGAATGAATTCGATGATGAGCGGCATGGTCTTGCTCACCTGCGGATTCGACGTGGCGGGCAAGACATTCAAATTTTTCAGATCGTTGGCGTAATCTTCGATATAACGTTGCGACAATTTGAGCGGGTCTTCGCCGAGTTGATTGGCGCGGTTGATGATCTTGTCGTCCACATCGGTGTAGTTCATCACGTGCCGCACGCTGTAACCGCGATATTCGAGATAACGGCGGATGATGTCGAACACGATGGCAGACATGGCGTGACCGACATGCGCGTCGTTATAGACCGTCACGCCGCAGACATACATCTTGACGACGTTCGGTTCGAGCGTTTGGAATTCTTCTTTTTTGCGGGTGAGGGTGTTATAGAGACGGATCATATTGACCTTGATTTTATCCGCAGATTACGCAGATGGCGCAGATTTTAAAACCTTTTCTTCATAACCCCAGACGAGGCGCTTATATTGCAGGCTTGTTGCGCCAAAGTTGATCAACAGTCCGCGTTTTAAACCTGTGGCTTTGAGGTAGTTGAGAAGTTGAGACTCTTCCACGGTTGATAATCTGGACAAAGCCTTGAACTCCACAACGATCTCAGAGAAGCAAACAAAGTCTGCGCGATAATGAGTGGGAAGAAGAATATTTTTGTATTTGATTGGCAGTGAAACTTCCCTCTCAAACGGAACTTGCCTGAGTGGAAATTCGATCACTGCGGCTTCCTGATACACCGCTTCGAGAAACCCATGACCCAATTGGCGATGAATTTCCATCGCCGCGCCGATGATGGCATACGTCTGCGGGTCGCGTTCTTCCACGATCTTCATTTTTTATCTGCGTAATCTGCCAAATCTGCGGATTATTTTTTCTTTCGTCCATTCTCGTCTTCCACGCGCGCGAAGATCATGCGACCCGCCGCGGTTTGGAGGACTTTCGTAACGACGACTTCCTTATATTCGCCGATATAATCGTGACCGTTCTCCACCACCACCATCGTGCCGTCGTCCATGTAGCCCACGCCCTGACCGTGTTCCTTGCCTTCCTGGAAAATGTTCAGTGTCATGCGTTCGGCAGGCAGGACGACAGACTTGACCGCGTTCGCCAGTTCGTTGATGTTGAGGATCGTCACGCCTTGCAGTTCGGCGACCTTGTTCAAATTGTAATCATTGGTGAGGATCGGGCATTTCAACTGCTTGGCAAGCACAACAAGTTTATCGTCCACTTCGCGCACGCCTTCCGCGTTGATGTCGCTGATGCGCACGAGAATGTTCGGCAATTTTTGCAGTTCAGCCAGCGCGTCCATGCCGCGCCGCCCGCGTTGACGGCGCAAACCGTCCGGTGAATCGGCAATATATTGGAGCTCGTTCAACACAAAACGCGGGATGAGAAGCGTGCCCGGCAAAAATCCTGTTCTGGCAATATCTGTCACGCGCCCGTCAATGATCACGCTCGTATCCAGTAAGATGGTGCGGTTGAGGTTTGTCCATGAAGACGAAGAACCGCCCTCGCCGCCGCGTCCGCTCAATGTGCTGAGCAGACCCATGATATCTCCCTGCCTCATCACGAACAGCGAAATGCCCAGCCATGTAAACGCGATCACACCGACCAGCGGCATGATCTGCCCGAACGGTTTGGGAAGCAATGAAAAAGGAAATGCCAACAGCGCCGCGGTCAACAACCCAACGATCATGCCGAGCAACCCGGCGAAGAGAGTCTCTGCCGAAAGCCGTCCCAGCCTCACGCGCACCGCGCGAGCCGGGCGCGTCGTCACATAGGGCGTAAGCACCAGCCCGGTGAGCGCGCCTAACAGCCCAATGATCGAGGCATAGCGGATCGATTCTGAAAAGTTGTTCCCGCCCAAACTAAACCCCCAAACGCCTGCGATAATCCCGATAAAGATCATGCCAACAATACGAAGAATAAATTCAACACTGACGCTCATTAATAACTCCTTGATAAAGTGCGAATAACGGCAGATGATAGCACGGCAGAGATGGCTAGTCAAATAGACCTTCGGTGGAGTTGTTATAATGGACAGACGCTTCTTTCCACGGGTACGCCTGATCCTAACCCTCAACCATGAACCTCACTGACACCTTCAACCGCCCCTTGCGCGACCTGCGCATCTCAGTCACCGACCGCTGTAACTTCCGTTGCGTGTACTGCATGCCGAGAGAGATCTTCGGCTCCGATTATCCCTACCTGCCGCACAACGAAGTGCTGACCTTCGAAGAGATCGCGCGTCTGGCGCGCATTTTCGTGGGGCATGGCGTCAAAAAGATTCGCCTGACCGGCGGCGAGCCGCTCGTCCGCAAGGATGCGCATCTGCTCGTGAAAATGCTCGCGGAGATTCCCGGGCTCGACCTCACACTCACGACCAACGGCGCGTTATTGGCGAAACAGGCTCAAGCGTTGAAAAACGCGGGCTTGAAGCGCGTCACCGTGAGTTTGGATTCGCTCGACGATGAAACCTTCAAAGCGTTGAACGACGCGGATTTCCCGGTGGCGAAAGTGATCGAAGGGATGGACACAGCCGCAAGCGTCGGGTTGGAACCGATCAAAGTCAACATGGTGGTCAAGCGCGGGATGAACGAATCCAGCATTTTGCCGATGGCGCGCTTCTTCCGCGAGAAGGGATACATCCTGCGCTTCATTGAATACATGGATGTGGGTCACACCAACGGCTGGCGCATGGACGATGTTGTGTCGTCTGCGGAGATCGTCAAAATGATTTCCGCCGAGATGCCGCTCGAACCGATTGACCCGAACTATCGCGGCGAAGTTGCCGAACGCTGGCGTTACACAGACGGGAGCGGCGAGATCGGGGTCATTTCATCGGTGACGCACGCCTTCTGCCGCGATTGCAACCGCGCGCGCATCTCCGCCGAAGGGAAATTGTACACGTGCCTGTTCGCCGTCAAAGGTCACGACTTGAAATCGCTCATGCGCAACGGCGCAACTGATGATGACATTTCACAGACTATTGCCCGCATCTGGGGCAAACGCGACGACCGCTACTCGGAACTCCGCTCTGAAAATACGATTGACCTGCCCAAAGTGGAAATGTCTCACATCGGCGGATAATTTTTTACCACAAAGGACACGAAGGTCACTAAGGTTGGATAAGCAACGAGCGAATAGCCTCTCCACAGATTTTCTTTGTGTCCGTTGTGTCACTTCGATAAACTCAGTGCAAGCCTTCGTGTTTAAAAATTCTTGGAGCATCCATGTCTCTGAACGGAATCAAAGCCGTCTTCTTCGACCTCGACGGAACGCTGCGTCACAACATCCCCGGCGGAGGCGAAATTTTCTCCGAACACGTCCGCTCGATGGGACACGAACTCAGCGACGATGATCTTCAACGCGCCATGCGCTGGGAATTCGCGTATTGGGCAAACTCTGCCGACCTGCTCGATGATTTCAAAAAGCACGAGGGCGAGAACGAGAAGTTTTGGGTCAACTACAGTTATCGCCGCCTCGTTGCATTGAACATCCCTCTCAAAAAATCAAAGTCTCTCGCGCCGAAAGTCTCCGCGTACATGCAAGAGTTTTACACGCCCAAAAGCATCGTCCCCGACGATGTGAAGAATACCCTGATCGAATTGAAACAACATGGATACGTCATGGCGGTCATTTCCAACCGCGACAAACCATTCAGCGAGGAACTCAAATCACACGGCATAAGCACTTTCTTCGATTTCTCACTTGCCGGTGGCGAAGTGGACTCGTTCAAGCCCGAGCCTGAAATTTTTCATCACGCGCTCAAACGTGTCGCGGGACTCTCCGCGCAAGAAACGATCTACGTCGGCGACAATTACTACGCGGATGTGATCGGTTCGCGCCGCGCGGGACTTCAACCTGTCCTCTACGACCCCAGCGGATTCTTCCCCGAAGCAGATTGCGCCATCATCAAATCGTTCGATGAATTGATTCCAGCGATCAAGAATTTGTAGAGCCAGTATCCGCGCTGAGCGGAGGTCTGAGCGAAGCGATAGCGGAGACGAAGACCGAAGTCGAAGCGCCGCCCTTACATTAAACTTTATCAGCGTTAATCTGCGTTCATCTGCGTCCCAATTTTATTTATCCGCGATCAACTCCTTCAACGTAACCCCCAACCTCGCAATCCCCTCACGGATGGTCTCCGGCGAGGAATAGGAAAAATTCAACCGCATCGTGTTCCTGCCTCCACCCAAGGGATGGAATGCTTCGCCCGGCACGAACGCGACCTTCTTTTCCACCGCGCGTTTCAACACCTCCGCCGAGTCCATGCCTTCGGGCAAAATGCTCCACAGGAACATGCCGCCTTTCGGCTTTCGCCACGTCACACCGGCGGGGAACATCTCTTCCATCATTTCGATCATCACATCGCGCCGTTCTTTATATGTGGCGCGGATCACTTTCACATGCTCGTCGAGGAATCCGCCCTTCGCCGCCTCGAACGCGATATATTGATTGAACGAAGACGTGTGCAAATCCGCCGCTTGTTTGCTCATCACCAGTTTCTGGATCACTTCCGATGGCGCGATCACCCATCCCAGCCGCAGACCCGGCGCGAGCAACTTCGAGAACGTGCTGAGGTAGATCACATTGCCGCTGTAATGTCCGCCGTTCGGACCGCGATACTCGCTGTCCAACGCCACAATGGACGGGATATGCTCGCCTTCATAACGTAACTGACCATACGGATCATCCTCGATGATCGGCACGCCGTATTTATCCGCGATCCTGATGAGTTGCTGCCTCCGCTCGAGGCTCAGCGTGGACCCGCTCGGGTTTTGGAAATTCGGAAGGACGTAGATAAATTTAGGTCCGACGCGCAGAGCCGCTTCCAATTCATCCACGATCATCCCGTGTTCATCCGCTCGCACAGGGATGTATTGCGCGCCGTACGCGTTCCACGCCTGCAACGCGCCGAGATACGTCGGCGATTCGACCACGATGTAGTCGCCGCGGTTGACGAACAGCCGCCCGACAAAATCCAACGCCTGCTGCGAGCCGGACGTGATGAGGACGTTATCCGCGCTCACCTCCGAACTGAAGCGCGAAATGTGCCGCGCGATCATCTCACGCAGAGGGCGGTGTCCCTCGGTCGTGCTGTATTGCAATGACTGGGGACCGAAATTCTCCAGCACGGTATTGCTCGCCTCGCGGAACCGCTCCAGCGGGAAAACCTCCGGCGCCGGCAGACCACCCGCAAATGAAATGATCTCCGGCAGTTCGGTGAGTTTCAGCAATTCGCGGATAACCGAACTCGACATTTGTTGAGTGCGAAAAGCGTAGCGATATTCCCAGGGTGTTTGCATTCAGGCTCCTATACGGATTGCGGATTTCAATCCGCAATTTTTCTATTGTGCGAGGATCAACATCGAACCGCGAAGTTCGCAAAGATCGCGAAGAAGACTATTAAATCTTTGCGTTCTTAGCGCGCTTTGCGGTAAATAATTTAGGAATGAACGACAAAGAATCGATGGTTTGAAAATAAAAAGCCCGGCAGGTACGTTTGTACCCGTCAGGCTTTTGCTTGGCATTGCATGGATGATCCAAAGGTAAAGTATTCGAATTCGTCTCATCTCGCCTCAATCTTAGCACGAATTTCCCTGAAAGATTAGCGTAAATTCGCGGGGATTAGCGGAATCTCAACTTTCAACTGCGTTACAATGGGGCAATGCCCCGCGCCTCACGCCTCCCCTCCGGTCTGCTCCCCTTCCAACAGGGCGGTCTCGACTCGCTGTGCGGGCTGTACAGCATCATCAACGCCGAACGCATCGTCAACCACTCCTCCGATGAAGAAACTCAGCAACTTTTCAACGACCTAATCCGCTTCTTATCGCGGCGCCGGCTGTTGCGCAAACTCCTCATCAACGGCATCATCCATACGGAAATGCTGTTGATCCTCGATAAAGTCGTCGGCAAGCAAAGGATCTCCGACGTCGAAATCCCGTGGCGCGGCGTGCCAAACCCCGACCTCACCACCTTTTGGAAATCCATGCAAACGTTTCTCGACGGCACGCCCGGACGCGCCATCATCCTCGGCTTGCAGGGCTACCACGATCACTGGACAGTGATCGAAGCCATCACCAACCGTTCCATTCTTTTGTACGACTCATCGAAGATCAAACGACTGCCGCGTCCGCACTGCACCACCGTCTACGCCACATGGACGCGCAAGCATTTGCTCCTCCCCGCGCAAACCTATTTCCTTTCCAACGAGAGCGAAGATGAAGAGTGATCTCGCCAGCGAGGAATTTTGCTATCTCACCACCACAGGTCGCGTCACTGGCAACCCGCACGAGATCGAAATCTGGTTCGGGATGAAAGGCGACACGCTCTACATCCTCTCCGGCGGCGGTCACAAATCGGATTGGGTGAAGAACCTGATGAAGAGTCCCAACGTCACCGTGCGGATCGGGACAAGCCGCTTCACCTCGACGGGCACGCTGGTCCAGTCTTCGGAGGAAGAATCGTCCGCCCGAGCCCTGCTCGCCGACAAATACAACGAACGCGAATCCGACGGCTCGCTCAGCGAATGGGCGCAGACCGCGCTGGTGGTAGCGTTGGAAATTAAGTAGGCGGGAATCGTGTTATACTTTTTCTTGAAAAGGTATAACCAAGGAGCCGCCGATGGAATTGACAATTTCCAACAAGGGCTGGGTTGTGATCCCTGCCGAGTATCGCAAGAAATACAACCTGCGCGCCGGCGCCAAAGTGGTCATTGTAGATTACGGCGGTGTGCTTGCCATTGTTCCCGCTGTCAAAGATCCGATCAAAAAAGGGTATGGATTTCTAAAAGAAACGCCGCCACTGTACGATGCCGTGAAGAAAGACCGTGAAATGGAAAAAAAGAGAGAAGAAAGATTCGCGAATGGCTGATCTGCCAATCTATGTTCTCGACGCGTTCGCGCTGATGGCATATCTGAAAGGCGAGCCATCTGCCCAGCGTATCCGCGATCTTTTGAGCGACGCCGAACATAGGAAATGCCAACTCTACATGTCCATCATCAATTTAGGAGAAGTCCTATACAATCTGGAGCGAAACAATGGGCTGAATAAAGCCCGCGAAGCGCTCACGATCATCCAAAGCCTGCCTCTTGAGATTCTTCCCGCCGATCCTCAAACTGTCTTTGCCGCCGCGCACATCAAGGCAAACCATCCCATCTCGTACGCGGATGCCTTTGCGATTACCGCGGCGCTCCAACTGAATGGCGGCGTATTGACCGGCGACCCGGAGTTCAACGATGTGGCAGACTCCGTCGAGGTGGAATGGCTGGCGAGGAATCGATAGAGGGTGAGAATGTCGAGGGTGGGGAACCAAAAAGAATAGGCGAAGGAGGCGTGCTATAATCCAAAAACCGAACCAACATGCCCGATCCCAAAATCTTTTTTGAAACTGAACAAGTAAAGATCATTCACGACGATGTTGTCGCCACCGATCGCGTGGACGATTCGAGCGTTGACCTGATCGTCACCTCGCCGCCGTACAATGTGGACATCGCCTACAACTCGCACAAAGATGATATTTCGTACGCGGAGTATCTTGAGTTCAGCCAACAATGGATGACGCGTTGTCATCAATGGTTGAAAGACGACGGGCGTTTTTGCTTGAACATTCCGCTCGATAAAAATAAAGGCGGGCAACAAAGCGTGGGCGCCGATTTGACCACGCTCGCAAAACAGATCGGCTTTGGTTATCACTCCACCATCATTTGGAACGAGGGCAACATCTCGCGCCGCACCGCCTGGGGCTCATGGATGAGCGCCAGCGCGCCGTTCGTCATCGCGCCGGTGGAATTGATCCTTGTGCTGTATAAAAGCAAGTGGAAGAAAACGGGCGGAAGCAAAGTTTCTGATGTGACGCGCGACGAATTCATGGAATGGACCAACGGCGTGTGGACGTTCAACGGAGAAAGCAAAAAGAAGATCGGTCACCCCGCGCCGTTTCCGCTTGAATTGCCGCGCCGCTGTGTCAAACTGTTCAGCTATGTAGGCGACACTGTGTTAGACCCGTTCAGCGGCAGCGGCTCGACCATCATCGCGGCAGTGACGAATGGACGCAAAGCCATCGGCGTCGAAGTGGATGCAAAGTATTGCGAGTTATCGAGGAAAAGGGTTGTCGCGGCGATGGAGGTGATATCATCGCCTTGACTGCGATTTGCAGAAAATGAAAACCGATAAAATCGTTCCTCGTTCCACGTTCTTCGACGAAGTCCGCTCCATTCTGGCGCAAGCCCGTCAGAAGGCGTACGCGGCGGTCAACTTTGCCATGGTCGAAGCCTACTGGGAGATCGGCCGCCGCATTGTGGAGGAGGAACAGCAGGGCAAAGATCGGGCTGAATATGGCGCGGCTCTTATCAAGGAACTCTCCAAACAGTTGACTGGAGAGTTCGGCAAGGGGTTTACCATTGCCAACCTCAAGAATTTTCGGCTGTTTTATCTCACCTTCCCCGACTTTCAAAAAAGCTACGCAGTGCGTAGCCTTTTAAGCTGGTCTCACTACCGCCTCATCATGCGCGTGGAAGGCGAGCCCGCCCGCAAGTATTACATCCGCGAGGCGGCGGAGCAAAATTGGAGCACGCGCCAGTTGGAACGGAATATCAACACTCACTATTTTGAGCGACTATTGAAATCGCCAGACAAGAAATCGGCAACTCCAGAGAACGATTCGAGCAAGCCGACCTTCGCCGACTTCATCAAAGATCCCTACGTGCTTGAGTTTTTGCAGATCCCAGAATCGCCCGATGCTTCAGAACGGGAAATAGAAACCGCCATCATTGACAACCTGCAACAATTCCTGCTCGAAATGGGCAAAGGATTTTCCTTTGTCGGCAGGCAATTCCGCATCAGCGCCGAAACCAGTCATTTCTACATTGACCTTGTGTTTTATAACTATCTGCTCAAGTGTTTCGTGCTGATCGATCTGAAGAACGAAAAGTTGACGCATCAAGACATCGGGCAAATGGATATGTACGTGCGGATGTTCGACGACCTGAAACGCGGTGACGATGACAACCCAACCGTTGGGATCATCTTCTGCGCGGCAAAGGACGAGACGGTGGTGAAATATTCAGTCTTGAAAGACAGCGAGCAAATTTTCGCTTCCAAGTACAGGCTGATATTGCCAACCGAAGAAGAACTGGCAAGAGAGATCGAACGCGAGCGGCGCATGATTATGGAACAACGCGCTCGTTACGAAGTCAATCGTGAACGTTGAAATGGAGAATTCATTATGGGCGTGATGATGCAAGCCTTCTACTGGGACTGTCCGCGATTGGAAAACGAAGAATTCCAATGGTGGAACACGATCCGCGAGCAAATCCCCGCGCTGGCGAAGGTAGGATTCACGGCGTTGTGGCTTCCGCCCGCGCATAAAGCCGCGAATCTGGCGGGACCCTCAATGGGCTACGACCCGTACGATTATTACGACCTTGGCGAGTTCGACCAGAAGGGAACAATACCCACGTGGTTCGGTCCGCGCGCGGAGTTGGAATCCCTCATCCAAGCCGCGCACAGCCACAAGGTCAGCGTGATCGCGGATATGGTCTTCAATCACAACAGCGGGGCAGACGCGCAGGAGTTGAATCCGCTGATCAATCAAATGCGCTGGACGTTGTTCCATCCGAAGAGCGGAAAGTTCCCGCGCAATTGGGAATGTTTTCATCCGTGCATGTACGAAAGTTGGGACAACATGACCTTCGGCGACATGCCCGACCTCGCGCATCGCAATCCGTATGTGTATGCCGAACTGCTCAAGTTGGCGCGCTGGCTCATCGAGGATGTCGGCTTCGACGGCTTTCGATACGATTTTGTAAAAGGCTACGGCGCCGACACCATCACCGCGATCCAAGAATATCGTTATCAGCGCAACGGTCAACAGTTTGTGCCGTATGGCGTGGCGGAATTTTGGGATAACGCGCACGCCATCGAAAACTGGGTGGACCTTGCCAACTTCTCCAACACGAATCCTGTGGAGGCGTTCGATTTCCCTCAGCGCGAAATGCTCAAAGCGATGTGCGACTCGTATGGTTTCAGTTTGAAGAATCTCACCACGTGGGATACGGTCGTTCGGCGCGAGGAACAGAACGCGGTTTCGTTCGTTGAAAATCACGACCTGCGCGATGAGGGGCGTCCCATCATCAACGACAAATTGCTTGCCTACAGTTACATCCTCACGCACGAGGGGTATCCGTGCGTGTTCTGGCACGATTATTTCAATTTGAATCTCGCGCTCGGCGACACGCCCAACGGCATCGTCGCGCTCGTGGACGCGCACGAAAAATACGCGGGCGGCGACACCCAAGTCTTATACGTGGACGACAACCTCTACATCATGCAGCGCGTGGGATATGGGAATCAACCGGGACTGGTCTACGTGCTGAACAATCGCGGCGACAACTGGAACGGGCGCCTCGTCACCACCAAATGGACGAACGCTTCATTCGCCCCTGTGGCTTGGTGGAGCCATAGCGACCTTTCGCGCCCCATCAACCAATCCACCGACCGCGACTGCCGCGCACAATTCTACGCCCCGCCTCGTGGATACGCGGTGTATGCGATGAAGTAGGGAAGAAGCGAGAAAATAGTTCGTACCGCAAAGTTTACTTTGCGATTGCGCATCGCACAAACCGTCGATCGGCAAGATAAATCTTGCGCTACGGGAAATGCCATTCTTATGACCGACATCCACGAACAACTCTGCGCCTTACTCGATCAAGAAGGCGCGACGTATCGCGTGATCGAACACGAGCCCGAAGGGCGGACAGAACTTATCGCCAAGATTCGCGGCAACCGCATCGAACAATCCATCAAGTCCATGACCTTGCAGGTGCGACTGACTCGCAAGGAAAATATCTACTGCCTCGCAAACGTCCCCGGCAATTGCCGCATTGACTTCGACGGGGTCAAACGTCACTTCAACGCGGATAGTGTCGCGTTCGCGTCGCGCGAAAAGGCTCAAGAGTTGACGGGATGCGTCATCGGGGCGATTCCGCCATTCACGTTTAGCGACCAGCTTCAAGTGTTGGCTGATCCGCTCATCCAGCAGAATGATGAGGTCGTGTTCAACGCGGGTCGCTTGGACCGATCCATTTTTATGAAACTCGATGATTACATCCGCATCGCCAAGCCGCAATTGGTACCAATCGCCCAACGCGGATAATCTGTTTCACTTGTAGAATTGCATACTCTCGCGTTCGTCCCGCACGATTTGCTTGGCAAATCGAACTGCGGGACGAACCTAATCTCACGGAGGCCTCCTCATGGACAACTACGAAAAGAACGTAGACAAGGTATATAACACGGTGGAGAAAGCAGGCAGGGTCGCTAATCGTTTACAGATCGGTTGTTGGATCGTCTTTGCTAATTTGTTCCTTGGCGGATTTTGTTTGTGGGGCGCGTACGTGGGATATGTCAGTTGGCAATTGGAACAGAAAGGCGAAACGGTAACAGGTATCGTGACTCGTCTCGAAGAAAGCAGCAGCAGCGAAGGCGGTTGCTGTGTGTACTCGCCTGTCATCGAGTTCGAAGCGAACGGGCAGACTTATTCTTTTGAGGGCGGCAACGCTTCGTACCCTCCCGCCTATGATGTGGGAGAGGAAGTTTCGGTGTTGTACGACCCCGCCGACCCGAACACCGCGCAGATCAACAAATGGACCGAACGCTGGCTGATGCCGATCATCCTCATCCCTGCCATGATCTTCACCGCGCTGATCCTCAACTTCTTCTTGATCCGTTCCTTTTGGCGGAATGAAGTGATGTGATGTGAGTCAAATCCATTCTTGTCTAAAAACTTGAGAAGCAATATAAACCAAACGAGGAATTATGTACGAACGTCATCGACAACCTCTCGCAAGCCCAAAAGTGTTCGCCAACCGACTTATCCGCAACGGGTTGATTGGGTTGGCGTTAATTCTTTTTTCGCTCATCATTGGGACGCTCGGCTATCATTTCATCGAACATCTTTCATGGATCGACGCCCTGCTCAACGCATCCATGATCCTCAGCGGAATGGGACCCGTCAACCCCGTGCAGACGGATGCGGGAAAGCTCTTCGCCTCCTTCTACGCGTTATATTCAGGCATTATTCCGCTCACCGCCGCCGGCGTGTTAGCCGCGCCGATCCTGCATCGCTTCCTGCATCACTTCCATCTTGCCGATGAGAAATAGCACACATAACAATTGGAGGAAAAATGAAATGCCCTGTGGACAAGACCGACACCCTTAGCCAGATCGCGCTCATTGAAGGATTACCCGCCATGCAATGTTCGAACTGCGGCGGGATTTGGGTGGACTCGAATGCCTATCTTGCCTGGCGTAAGGGAAGAGGCGAAACGGAGTCTCGCAAATCTGCTGAAATAAAAATTGACCCTGCCTGGGATGTGGACGAATTGAAACTCTGCCCCAATTCAGGTCATATCATGGGCAGATATAAAATTCTAGCGGATTCAGATTTCCATCTTGATCGTTGCGGTCATTGCAACGGCATCTGGTTCGACAAACACGAATGGGACGCGCTGATCGAACTGGGCTTGCACGACAACGTCAACGAATTTTTCACCCGTCCATGGCAGGACGAGATCCGCTCGAGCGAGGCGCGAAATCACATGGACAAACTTTACCTTGAAAAATTCGGCGCGGACGATTATGAGCATGTCAAGAAAGTCCGCGAGTGGATGAAAGATCATCCGAAGCGGGGGATGTTGCTGGCGTATCTACAAGCCAGCGATCCGTATGCAGTTTGAACGGACGTAGAAATCAAGAGTCAACTCTCAACCGATACCCCACCCCCGCCTCGGTGACAAGATACGTCGGCCTCGCCGCGTCGGGTTCGATCTTGCGCCGCAGGTTGCTGATGTTGACTCGCAGAATGTGCATATCGTCGTAGCCTTCGCCCCAAACCAGTTTCAACAATTGACGATGCGTAATGACCTTGCCCGCGTGGGTAATCAACGCTTTGAGCAGGTCATACTCCGTCGGCGTGAGCGCGATTTCCTTTTCGTTCAGAGCCACTACACGGCGGGAGACATCCATTGTCAAGGCGCCGATTTGAAAGACAGGCTCGTCCGCGTTTGTCAGTTGTCTTCTTTGCGCAACTCTCATGCGAGCCATTAATTCGCCCGTGCCGAAGGGTTTTGTCAAGTAATCGTCCGCGCCCGCATCGAGCGCGGCGATTTTGTCATTCTCCGCCTCGCGGACGGATAGAATGATGATCGGCGTTTGCGACCATTCTCTTAAGCGGCGAGTCACTTCAATGCCGTCCATATCGGGCAAGCCCAAATCTAAAATGATCATATCGGGGCGGTGAGACAACACGGCTTGAATCGCTTCATTCCCATCGCTGGCTTCATAGACCGTAAAACCTTGCGCGGTCAACGCGGCGCGTAAATACCTGCGGATGGGAGTTTCATCGTCCACAACTAAAATTCGTTGATTGGTCTGCGTCATGCCCCCAATGGTAATTCAATTTCAACGACCGTGCCATTGCCTTCACGATTCATGGCGCGGATCGTCCCTCCGTGAATCTCGACGATGCTCTTGCTGATGGAAAGCCCCAAGCCAGTTCCGCCAACATTTTGCGGATGATGCGCGCGATAAAACTTTTCAAAGATGTGAACCAGATCGTCCGCTGGGATGCCAACTCCACGGTCCGCGATTGTGAGGCGCATGGTTGAGTCCAGCGCGGATGCGGAAATTTCGATCAAAGAATTTTCAGGAGAATACTTTATCGCATTCTCCAATAAATTCACGACCACTTGCACCATCAAAGCAAAATCCATTTGCGCGAGCGGAAAATCGGCGGGGATATTTGTTTGGATCTGATGCTTGCCGACGCGCCAGCCAAGTTGCTCGATGGCTGTGCCGATCAAATCCTGTATATCTCGCGGCTCCAGGTTTAATTTAATGACGCCGCTTTCAATGCGCGTCATGTTCAATAAATTGCCAACCAGGCGGTTCAATCGGTCGGCTTCGCCGCGCGCGTTTTCGATTAATGTGTCTCGCGTTGTTTCATCCATGCCATCATAATTTTCATCCAGCGCGGTCAACGCCCCAGTGATCGAAACCAGCGGCGTGCGCAAATCGTGCGAAACGGAATTGAGCAGGGCGTTTTGCAGTTTTTCAGCCGATTGCATCAAACTGATTTTCTGCGTTTGTTCTTCCAGTAAAGCGCGTTCGATGGCTTGCGCGCCCTGATTGGCAAAGGCTTCCACCAGTCGTCTTTTTGCGGGGGCAAGGTCCATTTGAGACGAGTTCAATTTTCCGATCCCTAACACGCCCACAACGCCGCCCGCTGTTTTCAACGGCAGGTAGCGTAGTTGCGCGGCTGGCAGGGTATTTGTATAACGCCCCGCAGGTTCCGCGTGACGATAGACCCAATCTGCCACCGCGATTTCTTCATCGCTCAATTTCAGATCGTCGCTACTGATCCGTATTTCAAGTTTGTCTTCCTTTGCCAGCAATACGGCAACCGCTTTTTCAAAAGTTTGTTCGAAATGTTTTTTCAACTGTCTCAAGATCGTTTCGAGATCGGCGGAGGACGCCAGGTCGCGGCTCAGGTCGTACAACTCCGCTGTTTCCGCCTCGCGCTGACGCGCCGCCTGCGCTTGTTCGCTCGCCCAAGCCGTTAATTGGCTGATCACCATGCCCACCAAAAATAAAGCGATGAACGTAATAATGTACTGCGTATCGGAAACAGAGAACGAAAAATGCGGCGCGATAAAAAGGAAATCAAACGCCAGAATGCCCAGTATGGACGCCAGGACGGCGGGCCCGCGCCCCAAATAGACGGCGGAAACCACAACCGCCAATAAATAGACCATGACAAGGTTGGTAGGCTCAAGCCGCCAACCGATGAAACCACCCAGGAGGGTAGCCAGCGCCACCAGCACAACGCTCCAAAGATAACGCGCAAGCGGGCTGTGCAGTTTGAAAGGGTTCTCGTCCGCTGGAAAAGACGGCGTGTCGTTGCTGGCGACGACATAGACATCCACATCCCTGCTTTTGCGGATCAAGCTATCCACCAGCGAGCCGCGAATCATTTCCTGCCAGCGCGGGCGCAGAGGTTTGCCAGCCACAATTTTTGTAATATTATTTTTCCGCGCAAATTCAATGACAGTTTGTGAAATGGATTCAATGGAGGCGCCCGCGCTCACCGTATAAGACCGCGCGCCCAGATCCTCCGCGAGTTGCAAAATTTTCGCAACCCGTTCGCGTTTCGGCTCGGACATGGCAATAGATTGCGGCGTTTCAATAAATAACGCGATCCACTCCGCGTTTAGTTCTTCAGATAATCTTCTGGTTGTGCGCACCAGCCGCTCGCTCAACGGACTGGGGCTGATACAAACCAACAGTCTTTCCGTCGCCGCCCACGGACCAGGAATCGCCCGCGTTTGCATGTATGCCCGCATCTGGTTATCCACGCGTTCCGCCGCGCGGCGCAAAGACATCTCGCGCAGGGCGGTGAGATTCCCTTTGCGGAAAAATTTATCAATGGCGCGGCTGGCTTGTTCGGGGATGTAGACTTTACCTTCATTCAAACGCGCCAATAATTCATCGGGCGGTAAATCAATCAATTCGATTTCAAAGGCTTCGTCCATAACAGAATCGGGAATGGTCTCTTTCACCACCACGCCCGTCACTTGCGCCACAATATCGTTCATACTTTCAAGATGTTGAATGTTCAACGTGGTGTACACGTCAATCCCCGCGTCTAAAATTTCCTGCACGTCTTGATAACGCTTGGGGTGGCGCGAACCAGAAGCGTTGGTGTGAGCGAACTCATCCACCAGCACGATGGCGGGCTTGCGCCCCAGAACCGCGTCCACATCCATTTCAGGCAGGGTCGTGCCGCGATAATCCACTTGTTTGCGCGGCAGAACTTCCAACCCCTCAACCAACTCTTCGGTTTCTTTGCGTTTATGCGTTTCAATATAGCCGACAACAATATCAATGCCCTGCTCCCTGCGTTGATGCGCGGCTTGAAGCATGGCGTAGGTCTTCCCCACGCCCGCCGCATAGCCGAGGAAGATTTTCAACTTTCCTCGGCTATGTTCTTCTGCTTGAATATTTTTCAATAACTCATCGGGGTCTGGGCGTTGCATAAAGATATTGTATTCCTATTCTCCCTCATCCCCAACCCTTCTCCCTTTGGGAGAAGGGTGTCTGAGTCCCCTCTCCAACGGGAGAGGGCTAGGGTGAGGGGATTTATTCAATTCCATCCAAAGCCAAATTCAACAACAACACATTGACTCGCGGCTCGCCCAGAAAACCAAACTGACGACCTATGGTGTATTGATTCACCAACGCGACGACATCCGCTTCATTCACGCCTCGGCTGGTTGCCACGCGGGAAACCTGATACAACGCCGCGGCGACGCTGACGTGAGGGTCGAGTCCGCTCCCCGAAGCAGTGACCAGGTCCACAGGAATCGGAAGCGCGTTGTTGGGGTCAGCCGCTTTCAGGGCGTCAATCCGCGCCTGCACGGCTTCGATCAAAGCGGGATTCATCGGTCCGTAGTTGGAGCCAGACGAGGTGGAAGAGTCGTAATTGACCGCCGATAAACGTCCCCAAAAATATTTCGGATCGTCGAACTGTTGACCGATCAATTCGGAGCCGTAGGTTTTCCCGTCAATGACGATGAGACTGCCGTTGGCTTGATGCAGAAACGCAAGTTGGGCAATGCCCGTCACCGCCAGCGGATAGATCACGCCCGTGACGACGGTGAGCAAAATAAAAATAGTAAGCGCGGGGCGAAGTTGTGTGTTCATGAGTTAAAGGTTCCTGTAAAGTAAGCGACAAACCAGAAGATGGATGTGATGAATAACCAGGGTTGCCATGCGAGCGGTATGTTCAAAACGTTGGGCGCAATTGCGCCAGCGGCGAATATAACCGTGAGAGCCGCCAGCAAAAACGGCTTGATGATTTTTGAATACTCGCTTGGTTTCATCGAAACTTCTTTCCGAGTTGAAACAAAAGGTTTCTGCCTGATGTTTTCCAGATATGGATACGATAAATTGTGAACTGTCATCTCAGCCTCCTAGACCAATCCAAACGCTACCAATGCCATGTCAATCACTTTGATGCCGATGAACGGCACGAACAAACCGCCGAGACCGTAGATCAAAAGGTTGTCTCTCAGCAATTGCGCCGCGCCCACCGCGCGATACGGCACGCCGCGCAACGCCAATGGGATTAATGCGACGATAATCAGCGCGTTGAAAATCACTGCCGAAAGGATGGCGCTTTCAGGCGTTGCCAGCCCCATAAAGTTCAATGTTTGCAATTGCGGGTAGGTGGCGGCGAACGCGGCGGGGATGATGGCAAAATATTTCGCCACATCGTTGGCAAGGCTGAAGGTGGTCAGCGAACCGCGCGTCATCAAGAGTTGTTTGCCGATTTCAACGATCTCGATCAATTTGGTTGGGTTGCTATCGAGGTCCACCATGTTGGCGGCTTCGCGCGCGGGTTGCGTGCCAGTGTTCATCGCAACGGCAACGTCGGCTTGGGCGAGCGCGGGCGCGTCGTTTGTGCCGTCGCCCGTCATGGCAACGAGTCGTCCGCCCGTTTGATATTCGCGGATCAATTTCAACTTCGCTTCGGGCGTGGCTTGCGCGAGAAAATCATCCACGCCCGCTTCGGCGGCGATGGCGGCGGCGGTGAGCGGGTTGTCGCCTGTGATCATCACGGTTTTGATTCCCATCTTTCGCAAGTGCGCGAAGCTTTCCTTCATACCGCCTTTGACGATGTCCTTCAAATGGATCACGCCGAGGGCTTGGTTGTCGCGCGTCACAACCAGAGGCGTGCCGCCAGTTCGGGCGATTGAATCAACTGTCGGCTTGAGGTCAGAAGCGACGGCGCCTCCGTTGGACTGGATCAATTCGATCATCGTGTCGGGCGCGCCTTTTCGGATCGAAGTTCCATTGAAATTAACGCCGCTCATGCGCGTTTGCGCGGTAAATGGGACGAAGTGCATCTTCTCCATGGTTTTGCCGCGCAAGCCAAATTTTTCTTTTGCCAACACGACGATGGAACGACCTTCAGGAGTTTCATCTGCCAATGACGCGAGTTGCGCGGCTTCGGCAAGTTCTTGAACGGGAAGATTGTTGACGGGGATAAACTCAACCGCCTGACGATTGCCCAACGTGATCGTTCCCGTTTTATCGAGCAGTAACACATCCACATCGCCCGCCGCTTCCACCGCGCGACCCGACATGGCGATGACGTTGCGTTGGATCATCCTGTCCATGCCTGCAATGCCAATGGCGGAAAGCAACCCGCCGATGGTGGTTGGGATCAAACACACCAGCAAGGCAACCAACACGGTGATGGTGATCGCGCCGCCGCTGAACATTGAGAACGGCAGTAACGTGGCGCACACAACCAAAAAGATGATGGTGAAGCCCGCCAGCAAAATATTCAACGCGATTTCATTCGGCGTCTTTTGCCGTTTCGCGCCCTCGACCATGCTGATCATGCGATCTAAAAATCCATGCCCAGGGTCGGCGCTGACTTTGACAATTAACCAATCGGACAAAAGTCTCGTGCCGCCCGTGACTGCGGAACGGTCGCCGCCCGCTTCTCTCACGACGGGAGCTGATTCGCCCGTGACGGCGCTCTCGTCCACCGACGCGATTCCCGCGACGATCTCGCCGTCGGCTGGCAGAATATCTCCCACAACGACCAGATATAAATCATCTTTGCGAAGCGCGGTGGAGGAAACAATTTCATGCTTTACATTGGCGTCAAATGTTTCAGCCTTTGACGCAACTTTCTTCGCGGGCGTATCCTGCCGCGCCTTGCGAAGCGACTCGGCTTGCGCTTTGCCGCGTCCCTCGGCGACGGCTTCGGAGAAGTTTGCAAATAACACAGTGAACCACAGCCATAAGGCAATCGCGCCAATGAAACTCGTCGGCGCCTCGCCTTGACCGAAGATGGCTTGAATCCACAAGATGGTCGTCAGCGCGCTCCCCACCTCCACCACGAACATGACGGGGTTGCGGACCATCCAACGCGGGTTGAGTTTGATAAACGATTCCACAATCGCGCGGCGGTACATTTCCTGTTTCATTTGAGTTTGTTTTTTTGTTTGAGTTGTCATAGTAATTCTCTTTTCACCACAAAGGCTTGCATTGAGCCTGTCGAAATGTCACGAAGGTACACAAAGGTTTTTAAATCTTTTCCTTAGTGACACTTTGTGTCCTTCGTGGTTAAGGTCTTATTTAAATATCATCAAATGTTCCACAATCGGACCCAACGCCAGCGCGGGCAAATAACTCAACGCGCCGACGATGACGATGACGCCGATCAACCAGCCGATGAACAAAGGCGTATGCGTCGGCAAAGTGCCGTTGCTGACGGGCGTCTTCTTTTTATTCGCCAGCGAGCCTGCCACCGCCAATATCGGAACCGCCAGCCAAAACCGAACGATCAACATGGCGAGTCCCAACGCGGTGTTGTAAAACGGATTGTTCGCTCCCAGCCCCGCAAACGCCGAACCGTTGTTCGCCGCCGTGGACGAAAAGGCATACAACACTTCGCTGAACCCATGCGCCGACGGGTTGAAGATCGTGGCTCTGCCCGCTTCGCTCATCAACGCGATGGCTGTCCCAACCAACGTCACGATCACAGGCACAAGAATCACGAGCGACGCCATTTTCATTTCGTAGGCTTCGATCTTTTTGCCGAGATATTCAGGCGTGCGCCCCACCATCAACCCCGCCACAAAAACGGCAATGATGACGAACGCCAACATGCCATACAGCCCAGAGCCGACTCCGCCGAAAATGATCTCGCCGAGTTGCATCAGCCACATGGGCACGAGTCCGCCCAGCGGCATATATGAATCGAGCATCGAGTTGACCGCGCCGTTCGACACGGACGTTGTAGCAGTTGCCCACAATGCGGAGTTCACGATCCCAAAGCGGACTTCCTTACCTTCCATATTCCCGCCTGCGACTCCCAACGCCTCTATCGCAGGGTTGGCTGTTTTCTCCGACCAAACCGTCACGCCCAGTAAAGAGACGAACACAATCGTCATGGCGATCAGTAGCGACCACCCCTGGCGCGTGTCGCCGATCATCTTCCCGTAGGTGTAGCAAAGCGCGGCGGGAATTAATACGAGGGCGAGCATCTCCAGAAAATTTGAAAACGGCGTCGCGTTCTCAAGCGGATGCGCGGAGTTGGTGTTGAAGAATCCGCCGCCGTTTGTGCCGAGTTGTTTGATTGCGATCTGCGAAGCGGCGGGACCGACCGCAATGGTCTGCTCGCCCGATTGAAGCGACACGGCGGTTTGTGATTCGTTGAAAGTTTGCACAACGCCTTGCGAAACTAAAGCCAGCGATAGCGCCAGCGCAAGCGGCACAAGGATATACAAAGCGCTTCTGGTTAAATCCACCCAGAAGTTGCCAATCTCTTTCGTGGTGTGTCGGACGATTCCGCGAATCAACGCGACCAAGACCGCCATGCCCGTCGCGGCAGAGACGAAGTTTTGCACGGTCATTGCCAGCATTTGGGTCAGGTAACTCATCGTTGTTTCGCCGCCGTAGCCCTGCCAATTGGTATTGGTGACAAAGCTGGTGGCTGTGTTCCATGAAGAATCAGGCGTGACCGCGCCGAATCCCTGCGGATTCAATGGCAACAAAAACTGAACTCTTTGCAGAAAATAGACAGCCAGCAAGCCAATTGCATTGAACAGCAACATCGCAACGGCGTATGTTTTCCAATTCATCTCCGTTTTTGAGTCCACACCTGAAGCGCGGTAAATGAATCGTTCAACGGGATCAAGTATCGGGTCGAGAACGACGCGCTCGTTTTGGTAGACGCGCGCCATATATCCGCCCAGCGGTTTGACCAAAGCGAACAAAACGGTCAGGTAGAAAAGAATTTGAAGCCAATCGTAGATGTTCATGTTATCCAAACCATTCTGGTTTCAACAAGGCTAAAACGAGATAGCCAAACAAAATTAAAGTAAGTACGCCTGCGATCACATACAAGGCGTTCATTTGTTCTCCATCAGGCGGTCACAAATGGCGAGCAAGCCAAAAGTGAGCGCGAAAAACAAAAGGGTCAATCCAACAAAGAGAATGTCATTCATGCGTGCCTCCATTGGATGCAGTGTATTCAGTTGCGCGTCAAATTGGGGTTAAGGAAACAAGCGCGAAGGTCAAGAAAGTATCAAGACTTGTGCGATAATCAAGATATGGAATTCACCCCGCTTCATTTTTTAGATCATCCGATTGAAGTCATCTTCGATTCCCCTCCCGCGCTCGAGAAGAGTCCCACCTGCCCAAATGGATTTGTCTGGGAAGGCAAAACGTATCGCGTGATCGAAATGCTCTCGGCATGGACAGATTTCAAGCGGCGCGGAAAGATGGCGCGCAATATGCAGCCTGAGCACGCGGCTGTGGCATCCAATCGCGGGTCGTTGAATGTGGGCAGGTTTTATTTTCGCGTACGTGTTTCCGTTCATCCCGCAAACCGCGTTCATCCAGCAGTTCAACTGCTGGATGAACGAACTCAAGAACAAATCTTCGATATTTACTATGACCGCGCGATGAAAAACGTAGATGACCGCAAAGGTCAATGGGTTGTTTATAGAGAGGTAGGAGAAGGCTGATGGAAGAGAATCAGGTTGAGGTCAGGCAAGAAGCGCGGGAAGTCCCATGGTCGATCCTCGATACGTGGCTCGGCGTCGTATTGTTGATACTGATCAGCGTCGGCATACTCGTGGTCGGGTTCCTGTTTCAAGAGGAAGCGAAGCAGTTTGCGCGCGGCGCGGGAGTCATGTTTGCCGAAATGATCTATCTCGTGCCGGTGCTGGTCATTTTTGCGTGGAAGCGCATCCGCCCCGGGCTTCTCGGCTTCGTCAAATTCGATTCGCTTACGATGGGCTTGGGGTGCGGATTATTGATCGTCGCCTACGGCATCGTCATCGCGCATAACGTTCTGCTGACGCTTCTTGGCGTGGATACGCAAGGCGAGGCGGTGATGAAGATGTTTTCCGAACTCGATTCGCCTCTCTGGCTGTTTCTCACCGGCGTGATCATTGCCCCGCTTGTGGAGGAAATTTTCTTTAGGGGATTTTTATTTCAAGGATTTCGACAACGCTACGGCTGGATTGCGGCGCTCCTGCTGAGCTCTGGAATTTTTGCCGCTTCGCATCTCGATCCCGTTTCGTTCATCCCGACGTTCGTGCTGGGCGCGGTGTTGGGATACGTGTATCACCGCTCCAATTCATTGTGGCCCAGCATCATCCTGCATTTCCTCAACAACGGGTTTGCCATGTGCCTAATGCTTGCCGCCATTCGCTTCCCGGAGATATTTCCTTCGTGATCTCACGTTGCCAATCACGCTTAGTTACTGCGGCAGTTGAACTGCCGCAGTAACGGAACCATCATCAATACCTCGTGATCAACCTCACCTGATTATCGTAAAAGAAATAATCCCACGCCCAGTTGATCATCACCACGAGTCGGTTGCGAAAACCGATGATGCGATAAATGTGCAAGCCCACCCAGATCACCCATGCAATGAATCCGCTGAACGAGAGCCCCCAAATCCGCGCGACCGCCGCGTTCCGCCCGATGGTGGCGAGCAAGCCCGGGTCCTTGTAACGAAACGCGCGCTGACTCTGCCCCTTGATCGCGCGCCGAATATTATCCGCCGCAACATTCCCCTGCTGGATCGCCACCGTCGAAAGCATCGGCAGGGGCTGATGATTTTCATCTTCGAGATACGCCGCGTCGCCGATGACGTAAACTTCGGGATGATTCGGCAATTGCAAGGTCGCCTCGGTTCTCACCCGACCTGAACCTGCCCGCGCCGCCTCAAGCGACTCGACTACTTCAGCCGTCTGCACGCCCGCCGTCCAGATCAGCGTGTTTGCTTCAATACCTGTTCCATCGGCAAGCGAAATTCTTTGACCGTTGAAATCGGTCAACCGCGCATTGAAAATCACTTCCACATTTTTCTTTTGCAACAAACGAAGCGTTGCCCTTCGCAACTGATCGGGATAACTTGCAATCAACGCGCCGCCCGCTTCGAGCAACAACACACGCGCCTCGCGCACATCGAGTTCGGGATATTCCTTCCTCATCACATGCGAGATCAACTCCGCCAACGCGCCCGCCACTTCCACGCCCGTCGGTCCGCCGCCGATGATGGCGAACGTGAGCATGGCGCGGCGTTTGTCGGCGTCCGCTTCATGGCTGGCGCGCTCGAACATGGACAGTAAATGATTCCGCGTGCGGATCGCGCTTTCAATGTTCTTGATGTAGAGCGCGTTCTGTTCCACCGATTCAATGCCGAAGAAATTCATCCGTCCGCCCGCGGCGACGATGAGATGATCGTACGCGATGACCGAACCGTCCAGTTTGACGAACTTTTCATCGAGGTTGATCTCGTTCACTTCGCCCATCTGGAACGTCAGATTTTTCTGGTCGCGGAAGATCGTCCGCACGGGGAAGGCGACCTGCGACGGCACCAGCGCGGCAATCGCCACCTGATATAGCAACGGCTGAAACAAGTGGTAGTTATTTCTGTCAATCAGAGTGATGCGCACAGGCGCGTTCCTCAACTTCTTGGCGGCGGTCAACCCGCCGAAGCCTGCGCCGAGAATGACCACGTGGGGGATTGTATGGGTGTCCATATCACACTCCTTAATTGTGATAATTTTCACAATTATAACCAAAGGGGTCTGATTTGTAAAGTACCTCCCTGCTTTTCATACAACCTTCTAACTCAACCGCCGAGGTGGCTATCCCTCATATCCATGCGGGTGCGACTTGTGCCACTCCCACGCGCTGGAGATGATCTCGCGCAAGTCATCGTGCTGAGGCTTCCAACCGAGTTCGCGTTTTATTTTTTCGGATGAGGCGACCAGCCGCGCAGAGTCGCCGGGGCGGCGGGGATGCTCGATGGACTGAATCAACTGTCCCGTGACTTGACGCGCGGTGTCGATCACTTCGCGCACCGAGTAGCCATGTCCGCTTCCGAGGTTGTAGATCAGGCGGTCGCGTTCGGAGAGTCCGCTTAAGGCGAGGATGTGCGCGTCGGCGAGGTCGGCGATGTGAACATAGTCGCGGATGCACGTGCCGTCGGGCGTTGGATAATCGGCGCCGAAAATTTTGATCGCATCGCTTTGCCCGAGCGCCACGCGCAACACCAGTGGGATGAGGTGCGACTCGGGCTGGTGCGCCTCGCCTCGATTGGGCAACGCGCCGCAGGCGTTGAAGTAGCGAAGCGCGGCAAAATGCAAGCCGTGAATTTCACGATACCAATCGAGCGCCTGTTCGACCATGAGTTTGGTATGCCCATACACGTTCGTTGGACCGAGCGGAGAGTCTTCGTTGAGCGGCTCTTCACTGGATTTGAACACCGCCGCCGTAGACGATAACACAAACCGCTTCACTCCCGCCCGTACGGCTGTTTCTATCAGCGTGAGCGCGTTCGTGAAGTTGTTTTGATAAAAGCGACCGGGGTCTTTCATGCTTTCGCCCGCTTCGATAAACGCCGCAAAGTGCATCACCGCGTCGAATTTTTTTTTCGTGAAAGTTTCTATCAGTGTATGGCTATCCGCCAGATCGGCTTCAATGAAGTTTGCTCCCTCCGGCGCTGCGGCGCGATGACCGGTGACGAGCGAGTCGTAGACGCTGACAGAATGCCCCCCTTTGATCAATGCTTCTGCGGTGACCGAGCCGATGTAGCCCGCTCCGCCGGTGACGAGGATGTTCATAAAGTCTCCTGAATGAAAGGATTATAAACGTGATGAATGTTCATTAGTTGTTCCATTGGCTTGCATACCAGCGGATATATTCCTCCACGTGCGCCGACCAGTATTCTTCGGTATGCTCGCCGGTGTAGATGTGCCATTCATGCGGAACATCGAATTGGGCGAAGATGGCTTCGACCTGGGTGGCGGAGGCAAGTTCCTGATCGTTGTCGCCAATGTCCATGAAGATGGTGGGGCGCGAGGCGAGGGGCGCGGACTGGATCCACCCCGCCACTTTGGATGCGTCGCGTTGAAAGACGGCGAGGGAGTGCAAGCCGATAATACTGAACAGTTCGGGGTGGGTTAATCCAAGATTCAACGCCCAACCTGCGCCGCGCGACATGCCGCCAATGGCGCGGTAGCGAGGATCGGGGATGACGCGGTAGGTTTCGTCGATGAAGGGGATCAACTCGTCGGTGAGGCGCGCGCCAAAGGTTGTCCCTGCGGGGGTGTACCAGTAATGGTCGTCTGGGAACACGATGATGAAGGGCATCGCCTCGCCGCTCATGATGAGGCGGTCGAGAACGCCTGCCGCGCCGAGGCGGATCCATTGATCGGCGGTGTAGGTTTGTCCGTGCAGAAGGTAGAGGACGGGGTAGCGTTTGTCGGCGCGTTCATCGTAGCACGGGGGCAGGTAAACGATGAACTCTTGCGGAGGATTGGAGGATTTGAGAATTGAATCTTCCAACCTTCCGGGTTTGGCGAGGCAGGCAATGGGCGTGGACGTGGGAGTGGCTGTGGAAGGGGCAAAAGTAGGGAGCGGCGTGAGGGTTGAAGTTGCCGTCGCTGGAACAATTGTGGGAGTTGGTAGCGCTTGGGCAGTGGAGCAGGCAGAAAGGAAGAAAAGAAACGCGAGAGGAATCGCTATCCGTTTTATTGCTTGACGGCTGTTCATCCGACGCATTATACTCGTCGCACTTGATACAGTTCGAGGCGTGGCGCAGTCCGGTTAGCGCGTGGCGCATGTGCGCCAAGGCCGGAGTGCGCATCCCCCACCATTTCGTTTCGGGGCGTGGCGCAGTCCGGTTAGCGCGTGGCGCATGTGCGCCAAGGCCGGAGTGCGCATCCCCCACCATTTCGTTTCGGGGCGTGGCGCAGTCCGGTTAGCGCGCTTGCTTTGGGAGCAAGAGGCCGTAGGTTCGAATCCTATCGCCCCGACTTGTTTTATATTTATATCATCCACAGCCAAAGCCGACAAAGATATTATGTTGGTTCAACGGAATCTCTTGAAAGGCGCCTGCAAGAGCATAATGTGGGAAAATCAAAGTCAACACGCGCAGGCGTTCCATGGCAACTTGTCCATAGAGAAGATTTCGAGACGCGTTCAGAAGCCATGGCGCAAGAGAAAAAGGTTAAAGCGCGAGGAATTGAACGTTATCTATCCGACCTTCAAAAGTCCGGCTAGCGCGTGGCGCAATGGAGCCAAGGCACCGGGTTCGAATCCCGGCGCCCCGACACGTTCCGTGGGCAGTTGATCTGCCGACGGAACTTTTTTTGTTCGATTGTTTAATGCTACAATACGCGCGGAGTTGATATTCTATGGCAAAGAAACAAGATGGCGTGGTTGAAGCAGTCCGTTACAAGAACGGGCAAATTGTAGCCGTGCGGGCTTATGAACGGCGCGGGTCATCGTATTCGGACCGGGTGTTGATCGACCGTAAAGACCTGCTGGAGCGAATCAAAAAAGGGAAACTGCTGGTGGTCGGTACGCGCAAGGAATTGCTGGCGAGCACGTTCGAAGCCGGTAAATCACTGCGGGTCGTCAGCCGGGATGGGAAGGAATTTATCGCCACGCTGGATTCGGCCGAGCGCGATCTACTGGAACAGGCGCCGGTCTTTTAGACTCCCATGAAGATCATCGACCAAACCCCTCTGATCGACGAGAAAGGCAACCTTGGGTTCAGCCAGCGAATTCAGGGCATGTTGAAGTTTGGCTTTAACTGGCCCACTGAATTGCTGGCTCAGAAAGCGATCATCACGTACTTCGATCGAAACCTCGAAAAGGGATACACCCTGATCCGTAACCAGATCCTCGGGCAAAGCGCCATTATGATTCCGCTCATCTTGATCGGGCCGGCGGGGATGTTCGCCATCAACATTGCTTATGTAAAGGGCAGGTATGAGGCGAAAGGCGAGTCATGGAGTGTGGAATCGGGAAACCGCTTCAAGCCCGCGCCGGTGAACCTGGTCCAGTCCACGGCGCGGATGGCGCGGGCGTTGACCGCATTCATTGAGCGACAGGGGACGAGGGTGCCGGAGCCGATTGAATCGGTGTTGATCGCGGCAGACCCAGGCTTGCACGTGGAAACGGATAAGCCCGCCGTTCGTGTTTTGATGGTGGATGGGATCAAACCGTTCGTGACGGGGCTTTCCAACACCATGCCCGTATTGAGATCCGATTTGGCGCTCGACATGGTGGAGCGCATCACCAACCCGCGCCCTCCCAAGCAGAAGACGAATCCTCCCCAGCCCGCGCCGATGGTTGCGCCTCGCCAACAACCTGCGGTGGCGGCGCCGGTTGCGCCACCGCCACCGCAGGAAAATATTTCGCGCGCGCGCGCCATCTTCAGCGCGGCGGGTGAAGAGAAACCCATCAACCCCGCCGATTTCGACTTTGCCCTGGCAGAGGATGCGGCGGCTGTGAAAGCAATACAGCAGACGCGCGGTGGAGCAAATTCCATATCGGGAACGAAACGGAGTTCGCGCCGAATCCTGGGTATGACGATGAAACAGGTCGTCCTACTTGGAGCGCTGGCGTTTGCCTTCGTGTGTATTCTGGCGATATTTGGTTATGTGATCTTTAGCATGTCTTGAGTTTTTCTTGTCCATTTTTTTATCCATCGTCATTCCCGCATACAATGAAGAAAGCCGCCTGCCCGATACGTTGGAGCAGGTTTTTCGATTCATCGAGAAGCAAAATTTTTCCTCCGAGGTGATCGTGGTGGAAAATGGAAGTGTGGATCGCACGTATGAAGTGGCGCGATCGTTCGCAGACGCGCATGAAAATTTTCGCGTGATCCAAACCGAGCGGGGCAAAGGCGCGGCGGTGAAACGCGGGATGCTCGAGGCGCGCGGCGAGTATCGCTTCATGTGCGACGCCGACCTTTCGATGCCGGTGGACGAGATTCTCAAATTCATCCCGCCCGCGTTGACCGATTTCGATATCGCCATCGCCTCGCGCGAGGTGGAAGGCTCGACGCGTTACAACGAGCCGCGCTATCGTCACTTCGGCGGGCGCGGAATCAATTACATCATTCAACTCTTTGCGTTGCCCGGCTTGAACGACACGCAATGCGGCTTCAAATGTTTTCGCGCCGATGTGGTGAACGCGATCTTCCCCTTGCAACGAATGCGCTATTGGTCGTTCGATGTCGAATTACTTTTCATCGCCCGCCGCCTCGGGTATCGCGCGCGAGAAATTCCCATTGATTGGTATTATCATCCCGAAACCAAAGTGAACGCGATGCGCGACGCATTGCGCATGATCGGCGACATTTTTCATATCCGCATCAACGCCTGGCGCGGCAAATATGAAGCGCGTTAAACCGAATCTCAAATTCGAATCGGATCTGTGGGACAGCGGATTGCAATTCATCGCTGGCTTGGACGAAGCCGGGCGCGGCGCATTGGCTGGACCAGTCGCAGTGGGCGCGGTGATCCTGCCGCATGACGACAAACCGCTTCTTTCTCGGACGTTGAGGCTGGTCCGCGATTCCAAGCAGTTGACGCCGCTTCAGCGCGACTCAATCGCGCCGGCGATCAAGGAGATCGCGCTGGCATGGAGCGTGGGATTCGCCGACGCGGAGGAAATCGATTCGCAGGGGATCGTGCGAGCGACTCGTCTCGCCGCCGTCCGCGCGTTGCATCAGTTTTCGATTTCGCCGCAATACCTGTTGACCGATTTTCGACTCGAACTCCCCCAATTGGATATTTCACAAACCAGCATCGTCAAAGGAGACGCGCATTGCCTGAGCATCGCGTGCGCGTCCATCCTTGCGAAGACCGAGCGCGACGCGTTGATGCGCGAACTTGACGAACGTCATCCCGGCTATGGGCTTGCGAAACATAAAGGATACGGCACACAGACTCACCGATCCGCGATGAGGCGGTTGGGGATGTCGGCGATTCATCGGAGAACGTTTCGAGTCAAATAGTACCGCAAAGTTCACTTTGCGTTTATATACCGAAAGAAAACAGACAAATGGCAAGGTGAACCTTGCCGTACGCAATCAAATCCCTTTGCGCATCCTCAAAAAGAATTTTGTGATCTCCTCCGCAATGGCAGGGACGAGCGCGAAGCCGACGACCACAGCCCATTCGCGGACGGAGAGGAAATGTGTGTTGAAGATCGGCTGGAGGAAGGGGACGTTGATGACCAGCAACAACAGCACGATCGAAAGTCCCACCGCGTATTGCATCGAGCGGTTTGAAAAGATGCCGATGCTGAACAGCGAAGCGCGTTCCGAACGGACAGTGTAGGCGCGGAACAACTCGCACAGCGACAGCGTAACGAACGCCATCGTCTCGGCAGATTGCACATCCACGCCGCGCCAATCATGCTGAAGAATGTACGTGATGGGGTTGCCCACCAGCGTCGCGCCCGCTTCGAGATGCCACAACAAACCCATGCCGAACGCGGCAAGCACCGCCACCGTCTGCGCGATGGTCTGCACGATCAAGCCCGCGCGCATCGAGCGGTTGACGATGGGTTCGTCTTTGGCGCGCGGTTTTTGAAGCATGATATCCGGGTCGCCTTTTTCGACGGCGAGGGCGAGGGCTGGGGCGCCGTCGGTGATGAGGTTAAGCCAGAGCAGTTGAATGGCGGTAAGAGGCGCGGGGAGTCCCGCCAGGGTGGCGAGGAAGATGATCATGATCTCGGCGATGTTGGAGGACAAAAGGAAGAACACAAACTTGCGGATGTTCGAGTAGATGACGCGCCCCTGCTCGACCGCGTGAACGATGCTGGCGTAATTGTCGTCGGTCAATACCATGTCGGCGGTTTCTTTCGCCACGTCGGTGCCGGTGATGCCCATTGCCACGCCGATGTCGGCGCGTTTGATGGCGGGCGCGTCGTTCACGCCGTCGCCGGTCATCGCCACGATCTCATTGTTGGCTTGCAGAGCGTCCACGATTCTCAATTTATGTTCGGGAGAGACGCGCGCGAACACGTCCGTTTCTTCGATGATGTCTTTGAGGTCGCGGTCGCTGATGGCATCCAGTTGCGCGCCGGTCATCACTTTTCTGCCGGGTTTCAACAAGCCGATGGTTTCAGCGATCGCTTTTGCCGTGTTGGGATAATCGCCTGTGATCATCACCGTGCGGATGCCGGCTTTGCGAGCCTCTTCCAGCGCGGGTTTCACCTCGGTGCGCGCGGGGTCGATCATGCCCAACAAGCCGACGAAGACGAGATCATGTTCAAGCTCGTTCGTGATGATCTGCGCCGGGTTATCCGGCACATCTTTGACGATGCGATACGCCACGCCCAGCACGCGCAAGGCGTCTTTCGTCATCGCGTCGTTGGCGGCGAGGATGCGGTCGCGCAGGGCGGGACCCAACGGCACAGACTCATCATCCATGTTTTGGTATTGCGTGCAGAGATCGAGCACCACGTCCGGCGCGCCTTTGACGGCGATCACATCCCACGATTTATGGCTTTCATCGGTGAACGGCGAGGGATCGCCCGGTCGCGGCGCGAACACATCATGGATCGTGATCATGCGCTTGCGGTCCGAATCGAACGGCACTTCATTCTCGCGCGGGTACGCCTCGCGGACCTGCATGTGAATCGCGCCGGCTTTCATCGCGGCGACCAGCAATGAACCCTCCGTCGGGTCGCCGACGATGCGATAGGTCTTTTGTTGTTCGTCTTCACCGGTTGTTTCGAGCAAGGCGTCGTTGTTCAACAGACCGATCCATAACGCGGTGAGCGCGGCGGGATATTCCGAAATATTCCTCTTCTTTCCATCCACCATAAAATCGCCGACCGGCGCGTAGCCTGTGCCGGTGATGTTGATGAATTGTCCGTCCACCCACATGCGCGTGACCGTCATTTCGTTTTGCGTGAGCGTGCCGGTTTTATCGGAGCAAATGACCGTGGCGGAACCAAGCGTTTCCACCGAGGACAGTTTACGCACGAGCGCGTGACGCTTGATCATCTCGCGCATCCCCAACGCCAGTGAAATGGTCACCACCGCGGGGAGTCCCTCCGGCACGGCGGCAATCGCAAGGCTGATGGCGATGATGAAGACATCCGTGATCTGTTCGGCGAACTCGTTCAAATACGCGAGCGGGCCGGTAAACAGTTCATTGATATTCGTCTGGTTGATGAGCGCGACAATAAAAACGACCGCAACGAGGAAGAGCGCGGCAATGCTCAACGACTTGCCCAATTGGTCGAGCCGTTTTTGCAGGGGCGTTTCTTCCGCTTCCACGTTCTGGAGCATCGAAGCGATCAACCCCAATTGCGTGCGCATCCCCGTGCTGGTCACCACGCCGCGTCCGCGTCCATACGAGATGAGCGTGCCCATGAACGCGGTGTTCTTGCGATCTCCCAACGGGACGTTTTTCTCAAGCACCGTCGCGGCGTTCTTTTGGACGGGGAGCGATTCGCCGGTCAGTGAAGCCTCTTCCACCCTCAGGTTGACCGCTTCCAACAAGCGGATATCCGCCGGCACGAAGTTTCCCGCTTCCAAAAAAACGATGTCGCCCGGCACCAATTCATACGAAGGGATGGAAACCCGCTTCCCATCGCGGATGATCTGCGCGTCCGGCGCGGCGAGTTTTTTCAACGCCGCCAGCGCTTCCTCCGCGCGCCGCTCTTGGACGATTCCCAACACGGCGTTCAACACCACGATCGCCATGATCGCCGCCGCTTCCACATAATCGCCCAGCAAACCGGAGACCAGCGAGGCGACGATCAACAGGATGACCACAAAATTATTCAGTTGTTCCCACAACATTTGGAAGAAGCTGGGACGCGGCGCCTCTTTCAACTGGTTTGGTCCATACGTTTCGAGCCGCCGTGTTGCCTCTGCCGACGTCAACCCCCGGTCTTCCACTTTCAAGTGACTCAATACCTCTTCGGCTTTTAACGCGTGCCACTCGCTGTTTTGGATCGTGTCGTCGTGTGCCATGAAAATGCTCTCCTGATGATACGCGCTGTGATGCTCCAGAATTAAAACGAGACCATCACACCTATTTTGTGATGGTCTCGCCAAACGTCATGCCTGCACGTTTCGAGTCGCCGATGGCGCGCTGCGCGTCAATGTCATGACGACGACCCGGTGGCGTCAAAGACGCCATGGCTACTCCCCAACCAAGCCAAGTGTATTCGTCTGTTAAGGGGATGTCAAGCAAGTATTTATTTTGCGCCTTCCACTTTTGAAACCCTAAAGCCGTTGATCGCCTTTTGAAAGAACCAGTTGAACGGCGTCAGAAGCCAATCCACCAGTTTGTTGATCCATCCCATTAAGAACGACAGCCAATCGAGGATGAATTGCAATTTCTGGAGGGTGACGCTCCGCGCATACAGCAGAGAAATCAGGATGATCGCAACCGAAATGAAGAAACGGGTCCAATCCGAGATCTCGATCTTCCAGACCTGTTCGAGGATCAATTGAATTCCAATATTGAGGATCAAAATGTATGCGGCGGGCTTGAGCACGGGAAATCGCTGTACGGCAAAACTGAACAACCCTGCCGCGAAGCGCATGGTGAGAATACCGATCCCCACACCAAGCATCACCACCCACAGCTCATCGGAAAGCGAAACTGCGGCGATCACATTGTCAATGCTAAAGACCAAATCCATCAGCTCGACCGTAAGCACCACGCCCCAAAACGACACGCCTCGCATGGCTTCTTGTTTTTCCTCTTCGGTTTCGACGCCGGGTGTGGTATCCCCCAGTTCGTTAAACGCCAGGCGGATCAGATACGCCGCGCCGACGATCCTCACCCATGGGTTTTCGATCAGAAAACTTGTGATGAACAACATTGCGCCGCGCCCCACATACGCGCCTAACAAGCCCACGCGCAGGGCGGCGAGACGCTGGTAACCAAGTATGGGATTCAACCGCTCGCCGATACGAGCCAGCCGGCGGGGCCACGGGATCGGCTTGTCATCGGGCAAGGGCGTTACCATCGCCCCTAACACGGCGGCATTATCAATTGAAAGTATGCCTTCGAGAAAGATCAATTGCAGGACGATCAAAGTAATCGTAGTAATTTCCATAGCGGCTCGAAACGATGAGATGTATTAACCCGGCGCGGGATTTCCATTGGATACAACCCTAAAGCCGGAAAGAGAAACGCCCGCCATTGGATGACGGGCGTTGGTATAATTCAAGTGCCGAAGGAGGGAATCGAACCCTCATTCCCGGAGGGAACACGATTTTGAGTCGTGCGCGTCTGCCTATTCCGCCACTTCGGCTAATTCGTTGCTCCTGCTTTAGCGGGACGAGCGCAAGTATACCACTCATAACCTGTAGAGCAAGATGGCATCTTGCTCCACATAAAGGACAAGATGAAACTCGGAATTATCGGACTGCCTCAATCAGGAAAGACAACCATCTTCAACGCGGTGACGCGCGGCAACGCGCCGACGACCGCCTCGGCGGGACGCTTCGAAGTCCACACCTCGGTAGTGGATGTGCCAGACCCGCGCGTGGACGCGCTCTCGAAGATGTTCAACCCGAAGAAGACGATCTACGCCAAGATGACGTACGCGGATATTGCGGGACTTGAAACTGGGTCCGCCAAAAGCGGCATCTCCGGGCAACTGCTGAATCAACTCGCGCAGATGGACGGCTTTCTGCTCGTCGTCCGCGCGTTTGAAAGCGACTTGGTGATGCACCCCAACGGAAGCGTGGACGCCAAGCGCGATGTGGATTCCATGCTGAGCGAATTGTTGCTCAACGATCTCATCGCCGTCGAACGCAAACTGGAACGATTGGTTGACGAACGCAAAAAAGGCGGCACCGATAAAGCCTTGAACGAAAAACAAACTGTGCTGTTCACTCGCCTGCATGAAGCGTTGAACAACGGCACACCGCTCCGCAAGCTGGAATATTCGCAAGAGGATGTGAAGGAACTTTCATCGTTCGGTTTGCTCTCGCGCAAGCCCGTGTTGGTCGTGTTCAACTTGAGCGAGGGACAGTCCGCGCCTGAAATGCAACTTGATGTCCCTTCGGTGGCGTTGATGGGCAAACTCGAAATGGAGATCGCGCAACTTTCAGCGGAGGATGCCGAGATGTTCATGCAGGAATACGGCATCAAAGAACTCAGCCTCAACAAGATGATCTGGCTATCGTATGATCTGCTCCAAGTGCAATCGTTCTTCACCGTCGGCGAGGACGAGGTCCGCGCGTGGGAGACGAAGCGCGGCGCGACGGCGCAAGAGTCGGCGGGCGAGATCCACACCGATCTGGCGAAGGGTTTCGTTCGGGCGGAGGTGGTGGCGTACGACGACCTCATCAGCCTCGGGGGGATGAATGAAGCGAAGTCGAAGGGGAAGTTGAGACTCGAAGGGAAGGAATATCCCGTGAAAGATGGGGATATCGTGCACATCAGGTCGAGTTTGTAAACGATATGTCATTGCGAGGGCGTCCTGAGCGGAGCGTAGCGAAGTCGAAGGATGCCCGAAGCAATCTCCTCAGCGTAGAGAAGAGTGCTTCTCAAAAACTCGCAATGATGCTACTAGAGCATCTACGAAAACATTCGAGTTTATGGTAAAAACAAAAAAGTTTATTGCGAGGAGATTGCTTCTCGAAGACTCGCAACGACATAAATCAAGGAGAATAATTCATGGCATACAAGATCAAAAAATGGAATCTGGACGAACTCTTCACGGGCTTCGATAGCCCCGAACTGAACGCCGCGTTCGACAACGTGGAAGAACAAGTCACGTCGTTCGAGGGCGTGCGCAACAAACTCAATCCCGAAATTGACCCCGAAACATTTCTCGAAGTAGTGCGCGCCTCCGAAGCGACATCGAAGATCGTGAATCGAATCTATGCGTTTGCGGGACTGTCATTTGCAGAAGACACACAAAACCAAAACGCGCAAAGCCTGATGGGACGCGTGCAACAATTTGTTGCCGAGATGCAGAACCGCATACTCTTTTTCAATCTGTGGTGGAAAGACGTGGACGAGGCGAACGCCGAACGCTTGATGAACGCATCAGGCGCGTATCGTTATTATCTCGAAGAGATGCGCCACTTCAAACCGCACACATTGACTGAGCCAGAAGAGAAGGTTGTCAACCTCAAAGATGTGACAGGCTCGAACGCGCTGATCAACTTGTATGACGCGATCACGAATCGATACGTCTTCAAGTTGAGGGTGAACGGCAAGGTTCAAGAATTGACTCGCGCGCAACTGCAACCGTTCATTCAGGGTGGCGACCCCAAAATGCGCGCGGCGGCGTATCAAGAAATGTATCGCGTCTATGGCGAGGATGGTCCGATCCTTGGGCAGATGTACCAGACTCGCGCGCGCGACTGGCATAATGAAAACATCAACATGCGCAAGTTCAAGAGCGCGATGTCGGTGCGGAATTTGGCGAACGATGTGCCTGATGAAGCGGTGAACGCGTTGCTCGAGGTCACGAAGAAGAACGCGAAAGTCTTCCAGCGCTATTTCAAGATGAAGGCGAAACATCTCGGCGTGGGTAAACTTCGCCGTTACGATATTTATGCGCCCGTTGCCAAGTCGGACAAGGCATTCGATTTCAATGCCGCCGCGAACATGGTCATCGAATCGTTCGGCGCGTTCGACCCGAAGATCGGCGAACTCGCCAAGCGCGTCTTCGACAAAGACCATCTCGATAGCGAGGTCCGCAAGGGCAAGCAGGGAGGCGCGTTCTGCGCTTCGATCAACCCCGAAGACACGCCATTCGTGCTGATGAATTACACGGGACGCGCGCGCGACGTGGCGACTCTCGCTCACGAGTTGGGGCACGCCATCCACGCGATGCTCGCCTCGCATCACACTACGTTTACCTTCCACTCGTCTCTTCCGCTGGCTGAAACCGCCTCCACCTTCGGCGAGATGATGCTCACCGAAAAATTGCTCTCGGAGGAAAAAGACGAATCGGTCCGACGGGATATCTTGTTCAAGCAAATGGACGACGCTTTTGCCACCATCCTGCGTCAGATCTATTTCGCCCTCTTCGAACGCGAAGCGCATGAGATGGCGCAGAAGAACGCCTCGGTGGACGAACTCTCCGCCGCGTATTTGGCGAACCTCAAAGAACAGTTCGGCGATGCGGTTGAGGTGAGCGACGATTTCAAATGGGAATGGGTTTCGATTCCACACATCTATCACACCCCGTTCTATGTGTATGCGTATGCGTTCGGTCAACTGCTGGTGTTCGCGCTCTACGAACAATACAAAGCGGAAGGTGAATCGTTCAAGCCGAAGTATCTCAAGATCCTGTCCGCTGGCGGATCGGAAGCCCCTGCAAAGATCCTGGGCGACGCGGGTGTGAACATCCGTGATCCAAAATTCTGGCAGGGCGGCTTCGATGTGCTGAGCCGCATGGTGGACGAGTTGGAGAAACTGCCAGTGGAGAAAAAATCAAAGGCAAAGAAGGCAACTGTCAAAAAGAAAGTTGCGAAAACAAAGACTGTAAAGAAGAAGTCGAAGAAGTAAATCCACATTAAACGATGGATGGGCAGGTTTTTTGTGAATTACCTGCCCATCCATTTTTTTTTATTAGCGTCCTGATCTTGCTGCGGTTGCCTAGCCGATCAGCGCGGCGAAAATTGTTTTTCGCTCCTTGAGATAGTCTTCCCTATTCCCCAGCGGACGATATACCCAATCACAAAACTCGCTACCAGCGCAGAGAGAATGCCTGGAATGATGCCAAAGCGTTGGGCAGCATAATGATTCGCGTACATTCCCGCCATTCCGCCCAGCAACATGGCAAGCGCAAGGGTGAAAATCAAAACCAGAATCTCTTTGACGATTTCGAGGCTTGGGCTTTCACTTTGCTTGTGTTTCTTGATAATGGATGAAATAGATATGACAAGGCTGAAACAGACGAAGAGAACGACTAACAATGGTATAGCAAACGCGAATTTCCATAACGAGATGGCAAATACACAGAGAAATAAAATTGGTAGCAAGCGTCTTTTCGAGAAGTTTTTCATAGATGCATAATCACTTTCTTATGCGGTTTGCTGGACTAGATAGGATTACCTTACTTGTTGTTGCCAAGAAAAAAGAAAAAGTGTGGCTGGGGAATCAAAAGTTTCGCTTAAGAATAGTAATAATTGTTCGCCATCAGGAGATATCTTCCAAGGATTTCCAAGCCCAAAAGGCGTACTCAACCGGTACCTTTCAATACCAACGACTGAAATAAGGTCGTCAACACTAAGTACTATTTCTTGTTGTTTGGTAGCAGGGTCAATCCTCTCCAACCACCAATAATGATTTTCTATTGGTGCGTCTTCGTCAATTTTAGATAATGGATCGAATGTCCAATAATAAATCCACTTATCATCAAAAGACCACATAGGAGCAACAGCAGGTCGATCATTAAAAATTAAATTTAAGTTAGTCAATTCGGTATTGATTTTTCTTTCATTTAGTTCAGCAGGCACTACCCAAAGACCAGATGCCGAGAAAGCTAGACTTGGGTTGCTGTGAGCAATAGCGATTTGTTCAGTCGGAATATATTCACCGCTTGGCAATGTAAAGTTGAGAAACTGGAAGCTTCTTTCAATCAGGTCTGCAATAAAGTAAACTCCTGTAATACCATAATTGAATTGGCATGATCCTATAGCCAAAGTTTCATCATAAAACCATGAACTGGCATTAGAAAGCCCGATGCCACAATCATACCAATTTGCAGGTTGACCCAACAATGGGGATGTTTCTTGCAAATCATTTGTCGCTACCCAAATTTCCGATGGATCAAAGTAGTGATGAGGGAGAGGCGTTGGTCTCAAATACCCAATTGGTAGTCGGGTGTAAATTGCTTTTGCTTTACTAGGAGAAACAGTCATGGATAACAGTTCTACTCTGTTTTGCGCCATGGAACTAACGAAGTCGTTGGCAAATAAACCGTACGGATTATCAATTTGCCGACCCAGTTTATTTTGTGAGTCATAGGAATACCAATTGATTTCTGCAGGTTTGTTTACTAGGTTTAGGTTGTATAAAGTTGGATCTCCAATTCCATAATATATTCGACCATCGAGAAGCCAGCCCATATCTACTACAGTATCTGTAAAAGAATTACCAACAGTATTTTCATGTAACACCAAAATCTGTGAAGTAATCTCTAAGAAAGGCGAACTGGTACTAGATTGGGAGACGGAATTCTGGTTTGTAGGCGTGAATGTAGGTTTTGCTTGTTGGCTATTGCCTAGATTTTGACATGAAAGCAAGAAGATAATTATGCTACATAGCAAAATCGGCTTGAAGTAAATATTCATAGTTGTTACCTGAAGAACTTTTATGGCTGGATAGGTACGTTTCTATAGTATCCAAGACTCAACGGATCATCACCTGGAAGATAGTAGTCATTTGCGAATAATACAATCCATTGGTTTTGTAAATCTTGAGTGAAGAAGGTTAATGGGTTGATAACAAAAGAGCTCTTCATGCCATTAGCATCCGGTACGGGCCGAATCTCGTAATGCAAATGTGCATCCCCGCCGGTAGCTATTCCTGAACTGCCGATAACTTGGCCTGGTTTTATAACATCACCAATATTAACTTGACGATCTGAGATGTGCCCATATATGAAATCAAACCCCTCAGCTCTTACTACTATGTAATCGTCTATTTTGAGATAGGCATACTGTTTTTTAGTGCCGTTATCTACGATCGTGCCATACGTATTGCCGTTCCATACAAGCGGAGTTCCAAAGGGAACACCCCAGTCCAGTCCAGAATGGAGACCAGTTGTATGTTTATAAAATTCATATTTATGATCCCGAGCAAATTCCGTATTTCCAAAGCCCCACCAAGATGATAGTAAGGTTGGATTCGAGTGTTCGAAAGGTAGGCGTGTGATTTGCACAGTTTCACCTGCGCCAGGGTATTTAGCATATTTGGCTGCAAAATTGGCACAAACTGGGGTTTCATCACTTAAATAATCACTAGCAATCCAACCATTAATACCATTGTACGTCACTTGTTGCCACACTTTCCCATCCGCTTCTTTCTTTTGGGTATCAATCTTGACTTCAGTGCCGCATAGCAACTCTATATAACTGTCTTTCAAACTAGGACCCGATCTAAACCTGACATTGTTATCGGTAATATAACCTAATGGAAAGATCGTAGGTGTTGGAGTAGGTGTCAATGTAAAAGTCGGCATGGCTGTAGGCGTGGAAGTCGGTGTCGCCTGAGCAGTTTGTGTGAGTTGAGCTATGAAAGTTTTTGCCGCCTGAGTCTGAATAGCGCTGACATCTGGAGTGGGTGTTGGTTGCTTAATAACAAATAGATTATTCCACCAATTCGTAACTCCTTGCCAAAAGGTACTCCACTTGGATGGGGGCGGATCGTTGTCCCAGGCAAGCGCAGCGCTGACTTTTGGCTCACCTTCCTTTTCTTTCTGCTTGGGGGGCTTGGTGGCGGCATAGTACGCGGTGAGACCCGCCTGCAACTCTTCGGCTTTCTGCTTCTCCTCTGCCGCTTTTTGTTGCGCTTGCCAACGGGCTTCCTCTTCCTTCTCAAAGCGCGTCATCTTGTCCGCCATGCGTTCGTTTTGCGCGTCTCGCCTCGTCTTCTCCGCTTCCAAATTGGACACATATGCCTCGGCATTAAAGACGCCATTCCTAGTCGCATCCTTGATCGCCTTGCTTCTGGTTGCCGCATCCATTTCCTTGCCATGCTTCGCTTGATATTCCCGGTTCGCCTCATAGACCGCCGCGCCGTTGGCGTCCCATATCTTTTGCAATTCTTTGCGCTGTTGGGCGAGTTCCTTCTCCTGGCGGGTCATCGGTGGATATTCATCTCGACTGGCGTGGGCTTTGACTTGCTCTCTCTGAAGCGAGGCTTCGCCGACTTGGGCTTGTTCCTGCTGTTGACGTTTTTTGCGTTCTTCCAAAGCAGTGGCAGTTGCCCAGCCAATCAATGCGGCGGCTGTTGCTCCCCACAATACATTGGTTGATGTTGTAGTGGAAGTGGAGGCTGTTCCAGAGGAAAGTGTCAGCGATTGAACGCTTGAAGAATTCGTTGGAGTTGTCGACCCGCCAAAGCTTGTACTGGGCGAAGTCGAAGGATCAGGATTCGATATTGTTGGAGATAAATTGTCAGAATCAAACAAATCTGCAGGCGGAGTAGGAATTTCTGTAGACGATTGACTGGGCGAAAGCAAACTGAACAAAGAGGGAACAATGACTCTTCCCAATCCAATACGTTCATTGCCCGCAACATCGGTTACCTTGACCCATACCAGATATTCACCAGGCGGGGCAACCGTTCCATCCTTGAACTTCCCATTCCATATGATCTCCCCTTTGAACTTGTTCCCTGAAACCGTCTCGTTCCACGCAACTTTAGCAAACTTCTCACCTTCATCTTCGATGACAACCCGCAGCGCAGACAGCCCACTGCCATCATCCTGCACTTTGTAGGTAATCGTGTCATTTACCTCCCATTCAGCGGGCAGATCAATGGCTGGGGCAATCGTGTCCACATAAAACTCTTGCGCGGAGGTTTCCGTTTCATTTCCTGCGTTGTCCACTGCTTTGAACTGAACCGTGTGATAGCCATCCGCGAACGAGACGGGAGAGTTATAAGCCTGATAACCCCCGCCATCTAAACTGGCTTCCAGTGAACCAACTCCAGAAGTTGCATCGTTGGCAGTCGCTGAGACTTGCATCCCCGAACTATACCACCCATTGCTTCCTATTGTTCCATTTACGGATACATCAACCGTTGGGGTGGTCGTATCCACAGAAATAATCGTTGAAGAAGAGGAGATGTTCCCTGCGTTATCTTCTGCTTGAACAAGGACATTGTATACACCTTCATTGAGGGTAGTGGAAGGAATCCACGCTCCATTGTCGACTGAAAGGAAGACACTTGATAAGCCAGAAGTTGAGTCAGAGCCTGTTGCTGTGAGAGAAGTTGGAGAAACATACCAGCCGTTTGACCCGCTTGTTGTGGTGATGTTCAAACCTAATGTCGGAAGAACCGTATCCACCTTCGCAGAGAAAGTTCCCATGCTCGAACTATCGCCCCATGAGGATAAAGCCCAAAAGGTGAAATCGTTATTCCCTTCGTTCAAGGATACACTGCAATTGTCTCCTGAACAGGCAAAAGTTTGTCCATTCAACGAGCCTTCGACGGCGAGGATGCTGTATCCTGACAGGGGTTCTGTTCCATTCAAGGATAGTTCGGAAGTAGTGTTGCACCAGCCATTGTTGAGATTACATCCTTGCAACGCAGAAGCAATTGTAGCTTCGGGATGGGTGGTGGTAACAGTTTGAAGTATTTCTTCTTTGCCCCATTGTGTGCGACCATCGCTGAATGGTCCGCACTCACCATCGTAGTTGTCAACTCCCTGCCATGGTTTGCCTTCGTTGGAGCACGACCAATCGTCCACTTTCTTGTACTTCCACAGGTCTTTGGAAGCCACATATTGGCATTCATACAAAACCACTTTGCACACGCTGGTCGTTTCAGTAACCGTGCGATTCGGTCCGAGATAGTCTGCTAGAACAGGTGTGGCGAGAGCGAGTATGAAAATGAAAAGAACAAAGAAGAATGGTTTTCGTTCCCTGGCACCGCCCGCCAGGGCAGGTGTGACGCGAATGTAATTTGACTTGCCGTGCATGGTTTCCCTCTTGAATGAGTGAAATGGATTTAAGCGCGACGGCATTCTACTGGTAAATCTTGACTTTGGAATTTACACCCTTGTTATATCTGTTTTCAATCAGGAAAGGTTGGGAGATGTGTTTTGAAAGTTACGGTTAAAAAATTGACGACCCTTTCAGGTCGTCAATTTTTATTTTACGCCTCGTAATCTGCGGCGTCTGCGCTGCGTCTAGGCAGGCGGCATAATTTGCCAAGCAAATCGAACTGTCGCCTGAACCTTCGTAAATACTGATAATACAAGGATTAAAAGGACAGCCGCAAGGTTGTCCTTTTTGATTCATCACTTTACAAGCGACCGCAACGCTTCTGCAAGGTATGCCTATGAATAAAATGACTGGATTGTTAGGTTCTGGCAAAGCCCCTGTAAACTACCGTGGGACGGGTAAATGATAAATTATATCCATGCGTTTGCTTTATCTTTTTTTATTTCAGTTTTGGAGAGTTTCTTATCATGAAGCATTTGTCTTTTTATTGGCGCGGGCTGATCTCGGTCTCGCTCGCGCTCCTGTTCGTGGCGATCCCCGCGCAACAGGCAGTCCTCGCAATCTGTTCGCCCTCCGCAACCTCAGGCAATAACACCATCACCTGCGATGGCGCCGATGACACGGTGGATGCCCTCGCAGGCAACGATACCGTCAACGGCGGAGGCGGGAACGACTCGCTGGTCGGCGGCGCGGGCAACGACACCCTCACCGGCGGCGCAGGAAACGATTCTCTCGCCGGGGGAACTGGCAACGACACCTACGCCTTCGACACCGATTCAGCCCTCGGAACTGATGCCGTCACCGAAGCCTCAGGTGGCGGGACGGATCGGCTCACCTTCTCCGGCTCTAACAACGATGTGACCGTCAACCTCGCCACGACGGGCAACCAAACCGTCAATTCCAACTTGACGCTTAACCTCACTTCGACACAAGTTGAAAATGTCACCGGTGGGAATGGAAACGACGCCATCACCGGCAACACATTGAACAATTCCCTCTCCAGCGGAAATGGAAACGATACACTGACCGGCGATGCTGGGAATGACACTCTAGCGGGTGGCAACGGGAATGACACTCTCTCCGGCGGCGCGGGCAACGATTCTCTGACAGGCAATGCCGGAAACGATTCGCTCACTGGGGATTCCGGCAACGATACATATGCTTTCAACACCAACACCGCGCTGGGAACGGATACGGTCACCGAAGCCTCGGGCGGCGGGACAGACACGCTTAATTTCACCGGCTCCAACAACGCCGTGACGGTTAATCTGGCGACCACGGGCAATCAAACCGTCAACTCCAACCTGACGCTCAACCTCACTTCGGCGCAAGTTGAAAATGTCACCGGCGGAAACAACGGCGACACCATCACCGGCAACACCTTGAACAACACCCTCTCCGGCGGGAATGGAAACGATACGTTGAACGGCGCCTCAGGAAATGACGCGCTGACCGGCGGCGCGGGCAATGATACGCTCATCGGAGGAACTGGTAACGATTCCTTCGCCTTCGACACTGATTCCGCCCTCGGCACAGATACGGTCAGCGAATCAACGGGCGGCGGGACGGATCGTCTCAACTTCGCCGGCTCAAACAATGACTTAACCGTCAACCTGGAAACGACCGGCAATCAGACCGTCAATTCAAACCTGACGCTCAACCTCACTGCCGCTCAAGTTGAAAATATCACCTCAGGTAATGGCAACGACACCTTGACCGGTAACGCCCTCAATAATGCGCTTTCGGGAGGCACTGGGAACGACACCATGACCGGCGGCGCAGGCAACGACACGCTCATAGGCGGCACAGGCAACGACACCTATGCTTTCAACACCAATACATCTCTCGGCGCCGACACGCTCACTGAAGCCGTCGGCGGCGGGACAGATTTACTCACGTTTACCGGTTCCACCAACGATATGGCGGTAAATCTCGCATTGACCGGCAATCAGACGGTCAACTCCAACCTGACGCTTAACATGACTTCCGCGCAAGTTGAAAATGTCACCGGCGGGAATGGCAACGATACGTTGACCGGCAACAACTCGAACAACACGCTCACCGGCGGAGACGGAAACGATACCCTCGATGGCGGCGCGGGCAACGATACGCTCACAGGCGGCGATGGGAATGACACGCTCAAGACCGGGTCCGGAGTGGACACGCTTGATGCCGGAGCGGGCGACGATGAGATCGTCGTCACAGGGACCAATGAAGCCGGCGATACCGCTGACGGGGGCGCGGGCGTCAACGTGTTCAAGTTTAGTGTGGGCGCCACCGGCATCCTGAGCCTGACCTCCAACGGTGAAGACACCCTCGATTTCAGCCTGTTTGGAAACTCCGTTACCATTGACTTGAGCAATTCCAGCCAACAAGATGTGGGCGGCGGTTTGTTGCTCACGCTCAACGGTTGGTTCAAGAACGTAATCGGCTCCGGCTCGGACGATCAGATCACCGGGAACGATGTGGATAACAACCTCGACGGCGGTAACGGCAACGACACTCTCAATGGCGGGAACGGAAACGACGCATTGAACGGCAACGCCGGCGACGATCAACTCGATGGCGGAGCGGGAACCGATTCCCTCGACGGAGGAGCAGATTTTGACACCGTGCAAAATTACAACGCCGAAGATTCGCATACCAACATCGAAAGCGGACTCCCCACACCTGCGCCAGAAGAGCAGAACACCGAGAAATCATCCAACACAACGGACAAGGGAAATTCTTCTGAAATACTCTTGATCGAATGGGGACAAGAGTTTACCCTGCCCTGCGCCTCGAACGTTGTTGACGCTGTCACGAGAGACGGACATTGGCTCCGCTTTACGGGATTATGCGGATATTCCGTCCTGCTCAATCCCGTAGATGTTTCTCAATTGCAAAACGGAGTTGATAGCCTCGGCACACCCCTCGGAGGCGTTTCCGTCACCTTGTTGCAACAGGGCAAGATCGTGAATGAACTTCCCTTTGGAAGCAAAGTGGAACTCACCTTTGAAATTCCCGCTGGCTTTGATGGCAATGCTTCGTACACGGTAGAGGTTCCTTCTACCAGCGACGCAGAATGGACCATGATCCCATTGGTTTTGGTTGATGATACCCATGCTCGTATCACCCTGCAATCTACTGGCACATATGCATGGTTTTCCCGCTGAGTCGAAGGCGAAGAAATAAAGAAAACCATTGAACCGCGAAGAGCGCAAGGCGCCCTAAGAAATCTTGGCTCTCCCGTAATTAACGGGAAAGAGCCTTAACACGAAGGACACCAAGTACACAAAGGGGGGAAAGAGCCTTGATTTCACAGGTTTTTCCTTTGTGACCGTCGTGTCCTTTGTGTTTGAAAAGAGTTATCCCGTTATAAACGGTAGAACCGAAATCTTTTAAACTTTGCGTTCTTAGCGCGCTTAGCGGTTAAAAAAATTGACGACCCTTTCAGGTCGTCAATTCTTGTTTTACGCCTCGTAATCTGCGGCTTCTTCTTCCACCGTCATTACGGGTTCATCGCTGGGTTTACGGTCGAGCATCTGCATCGTGAGCGCAACCACCTTGGTGAAGTACTTGGTCTCGCCTTTGTCTTCGTACTTGTCGGTCTTCAAGCGACCTTCAATGTAGACGAGACTTCCCTTCTTCAGGTATTGCTGGCAGATCTCGCCGAGCCGTCCCCATGCTTCCACGTTGACCCATTCCGTGTATTCCTTGCTCTCGCCATCCTTGCCTTTCCAGCGGTTATTGACGGCGATGCTGAAATGAGCCACTTTCTTCCCCGTAGGGGTGAACTTGCTTTCGGGATCCTTCCCCAGGTTGCCAATCAACTGAACTCGGTTTAGCGCTGGCATGTCTCCCTCACTTTCTGTGTGGTAGGTCTTTTAGATGCTTGTGTGCGTGTCATGTTAGTCTCCTTTTTTATCTAAAAGTATTTGGTTGTGCGCCCAACCCCGCGGGCTGAGCGTTGAATAAACAGGGTTATACTTCGATGAACCCTGCGTCTTCCTAGCTGGCGGTTGCCTTCTTGAGGACGAGCATGCCCGTCTTCATCTCAGCGACGGTGTAGCCTGCGGGAACGGCGTCGAGCGCTTCGGCTTCCTTCAATTCCTTCGAGAAGTAGAAGAGGGTGCGTTCCTTGCCTGTCGAAGTCAGCGACTTCTTGGTGTGCAGGAAGTAGGTATTGCCTTTTGAGTTGGTGTATGAAAAAGCCATTTGAGTCTCCTTTGACTGATTTGTAGGCTAAGTTTAGCACAGATTTTCTACTCCTGTCAACAAGGGAAGTTACGGATATGCGAACAGTCTCTACACTGGATGAACTAAGGGAAACCCGCCTCTCTTTCGACGGGACGGTTGGTCTGGTCCCTACGATGGGATTCCTCCACGACGGGCATCTCTCGCTCATCCGCCGCGCAAGGGACGAGTGCCAGCGCGTCGTGGTCTCCATCTTCGTCAACCCGACTCAGTTCGGACCGAAGGAAGACCTCGCCAAGTATCCCCGTGATTTAGAGCGTGATTTACACCTGATCGAGCCGTTCACCGACCTTGTGTGGACTCCGTCAGCGGAGAGCATGTATCCTACGGGCTTCCAGACGTGGGTGGAGGTCGAAGCGATGACCCGTCCGCTCGAAGGGGCGATGCGACCAGGTCACTTCAAAGGTGTGACAACCGTTGTGGCTAAGTTGTTCAACGCCGTCCAGCCGCACAAGGCATACTTCGGTCAAAAGGACGCGCAACAAGTTGCCGTCATCCGCCGAATGGTGCGCGATCTGAATTTCCCCGTCGAGATTATCGTTTGCCCAACGACGCGCGAACCTGACGGCTTGGCGATGTCGAGCCGCAACGTGTACTTGGGCGCCGACCAACGCAAAGCCGCGACGGTGTTATTCCGTTCGTTGAGCGCGGCGAAGGAACTGTATGAGGCAGGCGAGAGGGATGCAGAGAAAGTAAGAGGAAAGATGAAAGAGGTGTTGGCGAGCGAGCCGCTGGCTGAACCACAATACATCTCCTGCGCCGATTACGACTTGCTCGAAGAGTTGGATGTGATTCGAGGAAAGACATTGCTCTCGATGGCAGTCTTCATTGGCAAGACAAGGTTGATTGATAATTTTGTGTTAGGATGAAAGTTATGTTGTCCCGCAGTTGAACTGCGGGATGATCTATACTACGGGATATCCTTGCGTGCTATAATTTCAAAAAACATGAAAAAGATACCTGTTGCTTTGCGAAAAGAAGTGGTGGAACGTTTGGTGAATGAGTTTCAACCTGAAACCATTTACCTCTTTGGTTCACACGCTTGGGGCGAACCTCGATCGGGTAGCGACATGGATCTGCTTGTGATCGTAAAGAATAGCCGCCAAAAACCCATCCAGCGGGCGGTGCGGGCACAGCGAAGCTTACGGGGCGTGAAGGCGCCTGTGGATGTGTTGGTGAAAACGCGGAGTGAATTCGAACGATTTGTTTCGGTGAAGGCTTCGTTAGAAGCGCAAATTACGCGCGAAGGCAAACTGCTGTATGGACGCGAAACGCACACTCACGCGTAAATGGGTGATGAAAGCGCGGCGCGATCTGCTGTCCGCGAAAAAACTTGCGCGCGGCAAAGACTCCTATTTAGATACGGCAATCTATCATTGCCAGCAAACAGCGGAGAAGGTCATCAAAGGCTGGCTTGTTTACCACGACCTCTCTTTTGAAAAGACACATGATTTGCGCTTACTGGTAACGATGGCATCAGAAGTGGAGCCAAAGTTCACTTCGTGGTTCGATGTTGCTGAACAAGTCTCACCATACGCGACAGCGTATCGCTATCCTGGGGAAACTCTGGAGCCAACTGAGGAGGAATATCAAAAGGCATATAAAGCGGCGAGCGAATTCTATCAATTTGTTTGTTCGCTATTGCCTGCTGAAGTTAGCGCTCCATAATGAAGAAAACCTTGCGAAGGTTGTGAACCTTCGCAAGGTTTCTTGTTCATGCCTTTTGCGCCAACGCGATCGCGCCTAACACTCCCGAACGAGTCCCCAGCGCGGGTGGGACGATGTACGCGTCAATATTTTCCGCGACTGCCGATGATTGTACATATTTGTTCAAGATTGTTTTCACCTGATCGCGGATCATGGGGAATAGAAACTTTTGCCCTGAAACTCCGCCGCCGATGATGATGCGTTGAGGAGAAAGAGTCACGATGAAATTTGCGAGAGCCAGCGCGATGTAGCGCGCTTCCAGATCCCAAGCGGGATGTTCAGGCGGGAGCGTTTCGCCTTTTTGACCCCAACGTTTTTCGATGGCGGGACCCGACGCCAGCCCCTCGAAACAATCTTTGTGAAACGGACAGATTCCCTCAAACGGATCACGCGATTTGTCATGCGGGATGCGGATGTGTCCCATTTCGGGGTGGAGGAGTCCGTGCAGGAGTTTGCCGTTGACGAGTCCGCCTCCGCCGATGCCTGTGCCAATCGTCAAGTAGATGAACGTGTCCAAGCCTTGCGCGGCGCCCCATGTCCACTCGCCGAATGCCGCGCCGTTGACGTCGGTGTCGAAGGCGATGGGAATGTCGAATGCGGATCGTATCTTGCCGACTACGTTGAAATTCGACCAGTGGGGTTTTGTCGTCGGGAGGATAAAGCCGAAGGTGGGCGAGGCAGGCTGAACGTCGGCAGGACCGAAGCACGCAATCCCCAATGAAGAGAGTCTGCCAAAATCCGCTTCGGCTTGTTGGAAGAATCGAATCGCTTTATCCAGCGTTGCGTCTGGGGTTGTGGTGGCGAAGCGCTCCTCGCGGCGAATGTCGTCGGGAGAGGTTCCCACGACGCAGTTGAATTTTGTGCCGCCGCCCTCGATGCCGCCGAAAAGTTTTACGGACCCCATTTGAGTTGCTGACCGAACGGCGCGAGCGTGAGGAAGCCCGCTTCGGCGTGCGTGTAAAAAAGTTCGAGCGCGCCGCCTTGATAAATTTGATCGGAGGGCGCGATTGCCGCGATGACAAAACTGGCGTCGGGCGCCCAGAGGGCTTCGTTCATGAGTTCAAAGGTTTCGGGCAATAAGACCGTTCTGCCCGTTACGCCATCGGGAGCCGAGCGGACAATTTGCAACGGCGCGCGGCTGACGAACTCCTCGGTTGCAGGCGCATTGGCAAAAAAGTAATACAGTTGACCGTCGGGCGCGAGATACGGATTCGAAGCGAGGTTATAACTGCCGCCCGATTCGGTAGGCAGAAGGGTGATCATATTCCCGCTGGACGCGTCTATCCGCCACAGACCGGAGCCAAACATCCCAACAGACGAGACGCCCGCATATAACGCCGAACTATCCCAAGCCCAGCCTTGTTCGCCACAGCAGACTGCCGCGCCGTCTTCACCATTCACAGGCAGGAGCAAATCTGCGGCAGGGTAATAGATTCCAGACGAGACGCCGTCGCTGTTTGGAATGGCGACTGTAATGAGGATCATCATTCCATCGGGTGAGTATCGTTGCGGGACGTACATTTGACCGGGTCCAAGACCGCCGCTGATGTCGCCGGTCACGTTTTCCAACACCATATTGGAAACGCCCGTTGACACCGCATATAGAACCAAGCCTCTATGCCCGAAGGCAATCGTCTGCCCGTCCGGTGAAAAGGCGGGGTTGTTGATTCCCTCGGCATATCGGTAATCCGGGTCCACGGGTCCGCCATCTACCAGCACACGCCGGCCTGAACCATCGGCATTGATGAGCAGTAATTGATTGTTCGACACATACACAACGCTTCCGTCTATACGAGAGACGTCATAATGACCGACGGCGCTCGGCTCGAACGTGATCTGCGTGGTTGTCTTTCCGTCGGTTTCGAGTCGAAAGACTTGCGCGATGCCCGCGTTGTCATTGTTGACGAAATAAAGCGAGTGTGGAAGTAAGCCTGCTGGTTGCGGCGTTGGAGAATCGGGAGACACGGGAGTCAACGCCTGCATGGTGGATGCGACTACGGTGGCGACTTGATCGCTCGATGAAGGCGGTTCCGTCGCGGACGGGGGGCTGTCTGCGCCGTTCGAGGGGACTCCGCACGCGAGGATGGATAATACGAGAATGATGATCGCGGTGAAAATGCGTATGCGTTTATTCATAGATAACCTCAACATGGATTAGCCACAGAGCGCGCAGGGAATTTGAGATTTTTCTCTGAGAACTCTGTGGCTAGGTTTAACTTCTTATACCTGCTCGAACTTCTCTACAGGGACAACGAACAACGTGGCGCGTTTTTCGTCCGATGTGGATTTGCCCATCTTCTCGCGGATCAGCGCGATGGCAGAGTCGACACGGTCGTCGTCCACGCCGAGGAGCAGGGTGACGACTCCACTGCGGAGGAATCCGCCCGTGGAGGCGACGCGCGTGACGCGATAGTCCGCCGTGGTGAGGGCTTGCGTCACGTGGTCCGAGTCGCTGTCTTTGATGATGAGGATGATCATTTTCATGGGATAACTCCTATCGCGTATAGTCGGCGTTCTCTAACGCCGATGGCGCGTTAGAGAACGCGCCCTACGCATCTATATTTCTTCAAATCGTTCCACAGGTAACGCGAAGATCGTCGCGCCGCCGACGGTGACGGGGACGGGCGCGGGCATCGGCAGAGGCGAGCCTTCGAGCGGAAGAGTGAGATATTCGATCCGCTGGCGGCACGAGTCCTCGAGCGCTTTGATCGCCTCTTCCTCGCGTCCTTTGTGCAGACCGATGAGCAGGGTCGCGTTGCGCCGACCGAGGAATCCGCCCGCGCTGGCGAAGAACGCCACAGGCACGTTCAATTTTTCGAGGGCGCGTGTGGCAGCTTCGTGGTCTTGTTCCTGCACAACGGCAAGCATGAGATGTTTGATGTCGTTCATGGGGACCTCCACATCCTGAAACGTTCCGCAGGTTGGGTTGACTCAACTTGATCCTGCGAAAAAACCTGCGGGCGGTGTTCTATATCAACAGTATACAGGATAGTTGCGAGATGGCAAGCCGAACACTCAGCCGACTGGCTCTTCAATCGCTCTCAATAGTTCATTCGCGCGGAACAGCCGATAGCGCGATTTGCCTGTGATCTCGGTTAATATCTTAGCCTCTTGCATTTTGGCGATATATCTTTGAGCGGTTTTGAAATCTTTTACTTTCAACGCGGTCTGCGCTTGTGAGATGGTGACAATGGGATGCCCGATGAGAAAATCCACCAATTGTTGGAGTTGAGCGGTCTTGCGTTCAGCCGCAAATTTCGAATAGTATGTTTCCCGTAAGGTTTGCAATCTCTGAATACGGATGGTCGCGTCACGCGATTGGTCGCGCACGCCGACCAGAAAAAATGTGAGCCATTCCTCCCATTTGCCCTGCTGACTGACCCCAAGCAGGCGGGCGTAATACTCGCTTCGATGTCTCTCGAAGTAATGGCTCAAATACAGCAAAGGCTGAGGCAACAATTCCCATTGGCATAACAGAAGAACGATGAGCAGTCGCCCCACGCGCCCATTGCCATCAAGGAAAGGATGAATCGCTTCGAACTGATAGTGAATCAACCCAACCCGCGCGATGGGCGGAATATCCGAAGGCGCGTGGATGTATCGTTCCAGTCGATTGAGCGACTCGAGCATCTCATCCACAGGAGGCGGCACGTAAGGAGCAGACTCAAGCGTGCTTCCCGCAGGGCCGATCCAGTTTTGTGAGCGGCGGAATTCGCCAGGCGTCCACAGGTCGCCGCGCACGCCATTCATCAATTGCTCGTGCAATTCACGGATCAATCGCAGGCTGACGGGCAGTGTGTTCAATCGCGCTATTCCATGATCGAGCGCGGACACATAATTATGGACTTCTCTCGCATCAGACTTGGGTTGTGTGGCAGGGACTCCCGCTTCGTATTGATAGATTTCCTCCAAGGTGGCTTGTGTCCCCTCGATGCGCGAGGACATGACCGCTTCCTGCCTGATGAATGAACTGGTCAGCACGTGCGGCGCGGGGAAGGATTTTCCGACCGTCGAAAGTTCCGCCAGCGCGCGTTCCGCTTCGCCAGCCAGCGAGACGAGTCCCGCGGTCCAGTTTAGGGCGGGAGGCAGAGACGCGGGGATGAATGCCCAATATCCCTTTGGGCTTCGGATTGCCTGTCCTGCGGCGGGGGAGACGAAATCTTGTGGATTCACGGGTTTATGCCAATAAAAGGCTTTCTTATTGGCATTATAAGCCTAAAATGCCAATAAGGGATTTCCTTATTGGCATTTTGAAGGAATTTTGCTAATTACGCGGCTTGCGATGCTGGAAGATGAAGAAGTGTGATGGGAATCGATTCGGTAAAAGATGGGGTGTACGTTGAGAGGGACAGAATCTCCCTCACTGGCGAAGTTCCCAAAATAGAGAGAACAATTTCGCGAGTTTCATCGGATAACTGCGTCAGCCCCGTGAGCGGAAAACTGCGCGGACCGAAATCCGCCCGTTGAACGAGGACAGAATAATTCAGGAGGGTGACGCCAACCGCCTTACGCTTCTCCTTGTCAATGCGGAGAAGAATGTGTTCATTCAGTTCGACGCCAGTTGCCTTCTCGCTTGGGGCGAATGAAATATACAAAGTATCGCTGGTTTCGTCGTAATTTGTAGTTGGAGTTGTCATGGTGTTACCCTATTTCTTCTAAACGGCGAAGACGACAAGCAAGGAAGTACATGGCTTTACAAAAGTATACAGGATAGTTGTGAGATGGCAAGTGTCCAATCGTTATTGGCGTTTTGCCGATTGTTACCCGAAATCACATTAAGATGGTGGCAAAAGGGGATAATGTTGCAGGGATATTTTCAGCACAAATTAACATGCTATACTCACTACGGTTGACATAAAAATTCAGCGTTTATATCACGGCTTTCCAAATTGGAAGGAGGTAGAAAAATGAATCAAATGAAATTAGGCGATTTCATCGCACAAACTATTTTAGAGATAATAAGTGGGGTGTCACAGGCACAGGAACTCGCGAAGAAAAAAGGTGCGATTGTTAATCCACAACATCTTCAATGGGACGATGACATAAAGGGATATAAAACTTTCATAAGTGATGATGAAACAGACGAGCAGCCGCTGGTTACACAAATTGACTTTGATATTCTCCTAACCATAGGAGAAGATGATAAATCACAAGGCGGAATAGGAATATTTGCCGCATCACTAGGCTTAGGCGTGAAAGGAGAAGTCAAGGAATATTCGGAGTCCGTGAATCGAATAAAGTTTCAAATTCTAGCTAAACTTCCACAACAATCATAACAATACCTTTGAGTCCACGGAGGCACATATGAACGATTCGACTGGTCCATTCATAATACTTGGAATACTTGCTCTAGTAGCCATTCTAAAAGGTCAGTTTTGGGCGTTTCTTTCCATGGCAGCAGGGACTTTTATAGGAATCCTGCTTGGTATGAATTTTGAAGATGATCTTTTGGGATTTCTACTTATTGGTGCTGTGATTTACTTTGTGGGTAAATTCATCGGAAATGCAATAACTAGACGAAACACCGAATCTAAGCCCTAATTCCAGAAACTCCGCCCTCAGTACGAACTTTCTATCTACCCTCGCGCACCGCTCGAACCTCAGCATCAATATCCTCTTGTGTAATGTTGAGTTTCTTCGCCCGTGCGCGCACGCGTTTCAAAGATCGTTCGAAACGCTTTTTGATTTCATCGCTATCTGCCAACCCCAGTTTGATGAATCGAATATATCTCAACACATCGCGTAAGCGCGTCTCTGGCAGAGTTGAGATTTCACTCAAAATAATTTTCTCTAATTCGGTCATTGCATGTCTCTCGAAAATTATACCCCCAAGAAACTACACCTCGCACAAAGAGGTATAATCACCACAACGCAAGGAGCACCGCATGAGAATTGACTGGCACAAATTTATCTCCGTTGACCCTGAGATTCATCACGGCGAACCGTGCATCACAGGGACGCGAATTCCCGTTTCGATGATCGTCGGAAGTGTTGCGGACGGCATGTCTTTCGATGAGATCATTGATTCATATCCGCAGTTGAACAAGGAATCGGTGAAGGCGGCGCTTGCTTACGCGGCGGATATTGTCCGTCAGGAAGTTTTTCTGCCCTTAGCGGGGTAACAGGATAAATAAACGAATAATGACCAATGAAAAAAGGCGGTTCATCACCGCCTTTTCTTTTATGCCCTCGCCAAATTTATATCCACAGGCATCTGATCCCAAGTTCTTCCATCGAGTAATCTGCCTGTCTTTTTCTTCTGCACCCCGCCCCATTGTTTGAAGAAGAAAGGTACTTTTGCTTTCAAGCATTGGTCGCGGATATTAACAACCCATTCTCTTTCCAGCGGACGCGCGCCTGGTCCCGATTCACCGCCAACAATGACCCAATTTATTCCCTTCAAATTCATTTTCGATATCGGACCAATCAACGGCTCAACAGATAGAAACTTTATCTTTGCTCCAGTTTTCCGCAAGTCGTCAATTCTAAAAGTGTACTTTTCGTTTTCAACACTAACACCCATCCAAATATTGTCAGTCCATTCTAGGTAAGGGCTAAGTTCAGCCAAACGTTCAGAGCGTTTCGTCAAGACCTGAAACTGGTGCCAATGAGCGCGTTTCATCGTATCAAAGACGCGCTGAATAAATTCCAAAGGTACGTCCTTGTGGAATAAGTCGCTCATTGAATTGACAAAAATAACCTGAGGGGTCTTCCATTCCAATGGCTTTTCAAGCACATGCTCGTGCATGGTCAACTTGAAACCATTGACATAGTTGGGTTGATTCATTGCTTGAAGACGTTTCGCCATTCTTTCGGCGTAGCAGTACTTACAGCCAGGACTGATTTTCGTACAGCCAGTTAGCGGATTCCAAGTGGATTCTGTCCACTCGATCCGAGATTGGGTAGCCATTTCACCTCCGTGAAAAACAATATTTTAATTCAATTATAGTATAAATGTTCTAAAAAACATTAAAAGTGGATTATTACGCCTTCGGGAAATGAACCTTTTCTTCTCTTTGTTCCATCAGTTTTAATGGCATCAACTGATATTTCATTCCCGTTTTCTAAATTATTCAGCGCTTTTCGGGCTTGGGATGAAATATAAGGTGTTTCATCCTCAACAAATGAGATGATTTTCCCAGCAGATTGTGTTGTTCCAATGAACCGCCTTTTTAATTCTTGTGCTAAATTATCAGACGGATCAAGTTCAAAAAGAACTGGTTGATTTGGGTCGGTGCGATCAGAAAATCTATATCCGCTTTGATTATCCACATTCCAAAATGCTTCTTTCATTTTCGCGTGTCCGAGAGGATGATTACTTGCAAAGAACAGATAATAAATGATTTTGTTTCGATGATCACGCATTTCAAAATATCGCACAAATTTAGCGTGTTTATGAAGTTTGTCCTGATAAAGTTGCCGAAAAGCTAAAACACGGTCTTGAGTATTAACAACCTGATCAATTTCCGAGTCGGATGCTCCAAGCAGGTCTTTGATATGTTGACGATCAACGGGGGAAGGATGCAATGCAAATCGATTTACGTAGTCAATCATTATGTTTATGAAGACTTCAGTTCTTTGGTTTGCTAAGAGCCTTTTTACTAAAGCAAATGGTGCCCCTTTGAATCCAAAAGGGTCAATAAAAGCGAAAGTCGGGGCTAGCCGATGTCCATCTCGCTGTATCTTATCAAGAATCTCTGTGAGTGTATTTTCAAACTCATTAACCCTGCACCAAACATGAAAATTGCTTGGAAAGTTACCAGGTTTCTTCAATAACGATATTTCATTTTCTAGATGATGAATACGATCCCCCCGCTCGTCAACGAACAAAAAAACCACTTCTGAATTTGCTAACACAGGTTGCTTCAATGCTTCTTTTAGCGCAATGATGGGGGAACCATCCTCACCCGCAAGATATTTTCCTGGTCCACAAAAACCATCAATATAAACAATACGAGGAATTTTCGACCCGAGAATTGGGAACCATGCACTCAAATACCTTTGCAATATTTCATGCTTTGCTTTTGTATGAGGCTCAATTTCCCAGAGTGTTTCGTTTGGTTTTGTCATTTTTTATTTCCCCAGTCGATGGGTTTTATACAATTTTATACCAAAAGAATCAAGATTGGGATGATATCTTCCCGATCTCCAACCATCCAAGTCACCTACACCTCCACCACCGCCGACTCGCCTCCCTCCACCGTCACAGACTTGCCATTCGCGAATACAACTTCCGTTTTCTTCTGACCTCGAATTACTTTCAAGCCTTTGAATTGGATCGTCACATCCCAGGGGAAGGGATTTTCGCCTTCGAGTTTTACGCGCGTGGGTGAATGGATTTCAACTCCTAAAATTTTCAAAAATAAACCGACGGGCGCGAGTCCGCTGAGGGCGTTGCGTTCGCCGATGCCTGTGCCGCGCTCGGCGTGGTAGCGCGCGTGGAAGGCGCGATTCAGTTTCAGGCTTTGGATGACCGCCGTCATGTTGTGCGCGAACAGCCGCGCCGCGTCCGCGCGGAATCCGTATCTCAGCAAGCCTTCGCACACAAAAAGATTCCAAGGGAGATGAACCGATTGCGAAACGGTTTCCGCTTCGGGTTGAGTCAATGAAGGGCAGGCAGGCACTCCATACGGACGATAAAAACGTGACGCGTCCAACAGCGCGCGCCCGATCATGTGTTGCGCGCGCGCCTCGTCTGGCGCTCCCGCCCACAACGGCGCGAACAGCGTGTGATCTTCGGTGGTGTAATCGAGCGTGCTGATGATGACCGTGTCCTCATCGCTGAGTCCGCGCACCGAAACCTTCGCAAGTTTCGAATATGTTTTTTTCGTGGTGTACATCGCGCCGCCACTGCGCCATTGATAGTCGCCGCTTTCGATGATCTCGTCGGCGGGCTTCGTGGAAAATTGATGAATGCGGATCTGCGGACGCTTCGCCGCCGCGCTTTGGGTCTGGATCTCCACTAGCAAGCGGATCTGTCCCTCGAACTTGATCTTCGTCACCGCCGTCCCCGAGCCTTGTTGCCTGACGAGAACTTTCCCCGCGAGACTCAACCCCGTGCCGCGTTCGCGGTAGTGATACAAACCCGTCCGCGCCTGCCACGTGGACTCGATGGACGCGCGCAGTTTCGCGGCTTGCTCGTGAAGTAACGTGAGCGAGTTATGTTCTTCGAGTAATTCTGCTATTTTGATCAAACACGCGGCTTCGTTGTAGAGCATCGCTTCCAGCGCGGGGCTGTGGACTTGCGAGATATTCACTCCCAACGACCATTCATGCCACTGATCGAACAGCGGATTATCTTCAAAGCCCGTTTGCAAAACATGTTTCCATTGCGGGATGCCGTCGCGGTCATCGTCGTATTCGGGCGAGAACCACGACCAGAAAAATTTTTGCAATTGCGAGAAAACGTGTTTTAGAAAATCTTTGTCTTCATTTCTTTCATATAGTTTCCATGCAAGGCTGGCAAACAACGGCGCGGAGAGATACCGTCCGCGTTGACCCGCCAAGCCGATCTTGCCGTCTATCGCGCCGTCGTCATTTTGAACCGCGAGAAAATTTTTCAACAAATCCTGCGCGGCTTGCGAGGCGGGCAAAACATCCGAAAGATAATACGCGTCGAAGGGAGATTGTCCGTTCCACGAGGCGGGGTAGTCGGTGCCGTCGCCTTTGGGCGAGTAGCCGTTGTCAGGTCCGCGCGAAGAGACGAACGAAGGGTTCGGCAAATGTTCGTTCGGAGGGAAGAATAATCCAAACGCGGTAGATTGACTCAACGCGAACGCCGCGTCCCATTCTTTGTCGGCGGTGCGGATGTCAATTGTCTGACTCGCGTTGAGCAGTTCGAGCCGCGCGCGTTCGGCTTCCCACGGACGCGCCGCCGTTTGACGCGCGAGTTCAAAGGAGGTCTGCAACCGATCCGTCGCGGCTTGAGTCCACGTGAGTTGACGCGTCGCGCCTGGACCAAGCTCAAGGTCGAGAAGAAGCGAGGGATGAGGTCCCGCGCCGTGAGCGGGTCCGCCCGTCATAAAGAGGACGGGGAAGAGTCCGCCTGTTTGTCCTCCGAGGATGTTGACCATCTGCGCCTGCGCGGCGGACATGCTTTGCCCGTCTATCGCGACCAGCACCGCGCAGAGTTCGAGTTTTATTTTTCGATTCGCGTTGGATTTGTTGGCAACCGTGACGCGCCCACACACCGCGTTGGATTGTGGAACCCAGTATTCGGTGGATACGTCAATGTTGGGTAATGGCGAGTAGTCAACGATGAGGAAGTTTGGATAAAAACGGCGAACGGTGGGCGGGAGCGCGAACGCTTTCGGGTCGCTGACGGATTTTTTGCCTTCGCTGAATCGGTGGAAGATGCGCATCGCTTTGGCGCGCAAGCCATACGTGGTGTGAAGCGCAAGCGAGGCTGGCTCTGCGCCGCCGAATTCGAGTTCCCAGATGTGATCGTTGAGGTAGTCGGGGATGGAGAGACGTGAATCCGCCGCGAGGGTGAGGCAAAGCGGGTCGCCAGTGGCAAGTGACCAATCGCGCATAGGGCGGTATTGTAGTGTGAGAAGGGCGGGAGGTCAAAGGGTATAATTTAGTTGGGTAGTTTTGGTAGTTGGATAGTTTGTTAGTTGTGTAGTTTGATGGTCAAGTAGTTCCGCGCGCTGAGCGGAGGGCTAAGCCCGAAGACGAAGCATCGCGGGACGTATCGAGACCACCCGCTTCAAAAGAAATTCGGTGGTTGAGTAGACCTGCGCGATCGTCGCAGGTCGTATCGAAACCACAGCTAGGCATAACAAATTTTGTTACAAGATGTATTCTTGAATACCTGTGGTCTCGATACGCGCCTTCGGCGCACTCGACCACCGAAGTAAGAATCAAAGAGGAGAAATCATGGGCAAATATTTTGAAGAATTCCAAGTGGGGCAAAAGACGGTCACAGATAAACGGACGATCACCGAAGCCGACATCATGCAGTTCGCCGCGTTGACGGGTGACGATAACCGCATCCACACCGATCCCGAATTCAGCAAGACGACTCCGTTCGGGAAGCAGATCGCGCATGGCGTGCTTGGATTGTCGTATGCTCTGGGTCTCGCGTGGCAAACAGGGATGTTGGATGGAACGGTCATCGCATTCCGCGAGATCAACGAATGGAAGTTCGTCAAACCCGTTTTTATCGGCGATTCAATTTATGTGGAGATGGAAACTGTCGAAGCCAAAGCGCTTCCACGCATCGGCGGCGGTTCGGTGACGATTGCCGTGGAAATTAAAAACCAAAACGACGAAGTCTGTCACCGCGGCAGGTGGACGGTGTTGATGGTGAGCAAACTGAAATAAAGTGTAACAAAGCGTAAATGAAAAATTGCTCACGAACAATTCAGATTACCTTTCTTTCTATATTCTTGTTAATCCTGTTAGCTTGCATCCCTGGCGGAATTGGATTGCTCTATGAACAGGATTTAGATAATGACTATGCGGTATGGGCAGCCGATGATATTGTACAAGCGTGTGTAGTCAAGAAAATTGAAAACTCAAATTCTGCGTCTTGTAAAGTGCCACCGATGGTCTTTGCATATGGTTGGAACAAAAGATATATATTAGCGAAGCAATATTCCCAGAAAAGTCCTTTTGATGTCGACACAACAAAAGCGAACTGGTTTATTGTAGATATGAAGAATGATAAAGTGTATGGTCCGATGACCGAATCTGAATACTTGGAAACCAGAGAAATGTTAGGTGTTCCAGCTAAAATAGATTTCACAGTTGAGTTGGAAATAAAATAAGACTATGCCTCCCGAAAATGAAGAAAACAAACGCCGAATAAAAAAATTACTCGACTCCGAAGCCGAGACCCGCGCCGAGACTCCCATCGAGCCGAAGGTGGATGAGCAAGGGACGACGAAGGCAAGCGCGGCAAAGAAGACGCCGCCGCCCTACTTCGACCCCGCGGACACGCTCCTCTTCGGAGATGAGAATTCCGAACCGCGCCACATCCCGTTGGATGAAAATAACATGCCGCTTCCGCGCCGCGTCAACGAAGTGGACATGGATGGGACGCGCGTATCGCCCGTCGCGTATGAGCGTGCCAGCCGTCCGCGTGGAATGACCGAGACGCGACGCGTGTCGCCGCCGAGTCAACCGCGCAAAGCCGCGTCCACATCCTTCGATTGGAGATCCATCAACTGGAAAAAAACTGGCGGATGTTTGGGACGCGCCGCCGTGTTGGCATTGTTCGGCATCGTCATCCTCGCCATCGTCGTCGGCTCGGTCGGAATCTACACATACTATTCCATCGCGCGGACATTGCCCAGCGTGGACGATCTCAAGAACCGCGCGTCGCAATTTGAAACGACTCGCATCTTGGACCGCAACGGAAATTTGCTGTACGAGATTCTCGATCCCACCGCGGGACGCAGAACGTATGTGACGCTCGACAAAATTTCCCCCGCGCTTGTCGCCGCGACGATCGCCACCGAAGACAAAGACTTTTACACACATCCCGGCTTCGACCCGTGGGCGCTCATCCGCGCATTGTGGAAAAATTATCAGACCGACGGGCAGGGCGGAGGCGCGTCCACGATCACACAGCAACTCGCGCGCGCGTTACTGCTTTCGCCCGAAGAACGCGCCCAGCGGACGTATCGCCGCAAAGTACGCGAGATCATCCTTGCCGCCGAAATTACGCGGCGTTATTCCAAAGATGAAATCCTTGAGTTGTATCTCAACGAAATTTATTACGGCAACCTCGCCTACGGGATCGAAGCCGCGTCCGAAACATATTTTGGCAAGACCGCGAATCAGTTGACTCTTGCCGAAGCGTCTTTTCTTGCAGGATTGCCGCAATCGCCATCGGTCTACGACATTTATTCAAACCGCGATGCGACGCTCGTCCGCCAGCAACAAGTGTTGGTGCTGATGTTCGGATTGAGTCAATCGGAGGATTGCATCACCGTCAGCAACAGCGAAACACCGATCTGCGTGGACCAAGTGGCGGCGGTGCAGGCGGCGGACGAGATCAAGAGCCGCGTCTTCAACTCGCCGAACATCAACACGAAATATCCGCATTGGGTCAACTTCGTCCGCGCCGAGTTGGAAAAACAATACGACGCGCAGACCATCTATCGCTCGGGTTTCATCGTTTACACCACGCTCGACCCGAAGTTGCAAGATGAAGCGCAGAGACTCGTCACCGAACAACTCGCGGGTCTCGTGGACAAGAACGCGAAGAACGGCGCGCTCGTCTCGATCAAACCTTCGACGGGAGAAATCCTTGCGATGGTCGGCTCGCCCGACTTCAACAACGACGCGATCGCGGGACAGATCAACATGGCGGATAGCGCGACGCGTCAGCCAGGCTCTTCGATCAAGCCCATCACGTATCTCGCCGCGTTTGAAAAAGGATGGACGCCCTCGACTCTCATCTGGGATGTGCCGACCGATTTCCCCGACGGGGCGAATCCGCCGTACTCGCCCGTCAACTACGACGGAAAATTTCACGGTCCCATGACCGTGCGGACTGCGTTATCCAACTCGTTCAACATCCCCGCTGTGAAAGCGTTGGAATTCGTCGGCGTGTACGACAACCCGAACACGCCCGAAGAAGACGGCATGATCGCCATGGCAAAAAGACTCGGCATCACGAGTCTCACAGGCGATCAATACGGTCTCGCGCTCACGCTCGGCGGCGGCGAAGTGAGTCTGTTGGAAATGACCTCCGCTTTTTCCGTGTTTGCGAATGGCGGAAAAAAACTTCCGCCCGTTGCGATCCTCAAGATCGTTGATTTTGAAGGCAACGTCATCTACGAATACCAACCGCCGCAAGCCGAACAAGTCATCCGCCCTGAACACGCCTTCCTCATTTCATCCATCCTCTCCGACAACCAAGCGCGTTCGTGGATGTTCGGACCCAACTCCGTGTTGAATCTCCCCTTCCAAGCCGCGGCAAAAACAGGGACGGCGGGCGATCCGCGCGGCGCGGACGGTGTCAACGTCTACGACAACTGGACTCTCGGCTACACTCCCGATCTCGCCACTGGCGTGTGGGTCGGCAATGCCGATTACACTCCGATGATCAACACGTCTGGCACAACAGGCGCGGCGCCGATCTGGTCTGCGTTCATGCAATACGCTGTGCCGCTTGTGAGTCCCAACAACACTCCCTCCTCATTCGTTATCCCGCAAGGCATCACCGAAAAAATCATCTGCGCGGTTTCAGGCGCCGAGCCGTCGAACTGGTGCAAGGGCGGTCAACGCAGTGAATTCTACGCAAGCGACCAGCCGCCCCTGCCCGCGTCGCAAGACCTCCTCCGCCAAACCGAACTTGACACGTGGACGGGTCTCATCGCGGGCAACGCTTGTCCCGATTTCGACAAAGAAGAACTCGTGATGAACGTCAAAGATGAGTGGGGTCGCAAGTGGCTTCGCAGTGGCGACGGCAAAGATTGGCTCGAGTCGCACGATATGCCGCGCAACCCGTTCTTCGCGCCCGACCGCGAATGTTCCGCCGACGATCCGCGCCCCATTCTCGAATTCTCTAATTTCAATGATAATGACACCATCACTGATTCGAATCTGGTCATCAAAGGCACGATCGACGTCACCAAAGGCGGTTTCACTGGCTGGCGTCTCGAAGTCGGGGACGGCGACGATCCCAACGACTGGACGACTCTCGCGCAAGGCGACAACAAAATTGAATCGGACACCATCTTCAAATGGGATTTAAAAGACGTGACCTCGAACAAGATCACGCTTCGGATCTATCTCCAAAACGGAGAGGAATTCTACGCCGAAAAACGCGTCACTCTGACCCTCAACCTGCCTACCCCAACCCCCGAACCGACTCTCACTCCCAGCCTCACCCCGCTCCCCCCAACCGACGCGCCCACTTCGACTCCCTCCGAAACCCCAACCCTCGCCCCGCCCACCGACACGCCCACACCGAGTTTGACTCCCACACCATAATTGCGCATGTCACCCTGAGCGATAGCGAAGGGTCTCCTCCACGCCATGCAGAGACCCTTCGATCACAAAACCCATCCCAATCATGTCATGCTGAGCGCCAGCGAAGCATCTCCTCCACAGCGAGCAGAGACCCTTCGGTCGTGGCGCGAGGCGCCACTCCCTCAGGGTGACATGGCTAGAAGTGAATTATGAAATCCTACTTTGTCTACATCATGACAAATAGATCAAAGACTCTCTACACAGGCGTCACCAACAATCTCGAACGCCGCGTGTATGAACACAAGAACAAACTTGTCGCGGGGTTTACAAGCAAGTACAACATCACCAAATTGGTATACTACGAAGAAACAAGTAATGTACACGCCGCGCTTGCGCGAGAGAAACAAATCAAAGGCTGGCGCCGCGCCAAGAAGATTGCATTGATCGAGGCTGAAAATCCAGAATGGAAAGATATAAGCCTTGAATGGTATAAATGAATTAACGCTATGTCACCCTGAGCAATAGCGAAGGGTCTCCTCCACGCCGAGCAAGAGACCCTTCGGTCGCTATCGCTCCCTCAGGGTGACATGTAGGTGTGTCATGCTGAGCGATAGCGAAGCATCTCCTCCCCAACGAGCAGAGACCCTTCGGTCGCTATCGCTCCCTCAGGGTGACATGCCATAGGTACAACCATGAATCTCCCCGACATCCTCTTCCTCTACGAATACAACTACTGGGCGAACAAGAAGATCCTCGCCGCGAGCGCGGGTGTGACTCCCGAACAATTCACCGCGCCCGCATCCTTTCCGTTCGGCGGTCTGCGCGGAACGTTGGTCCACACCGTGGATGCGGAACGTATCTGGCGCGTGTTATTTGAAACACAGATCGTCACCGAAGATCAAGATCTTGTGGCAACAGACTTCCCAACTTTTGAATCGCTTGAACAAAAATTCCGCGAAGAGGAAGAATTGATGCGAGCCTACCTCAATCGCCTGAGCGATGAAGATATGGACAGCCATCTACGCTATACAGCCTCTTCGGGTATTCAGCGCGATAGAATCATTTGGCATTGCCACATCCATCTCGTGAATCACGGCACGCAACACCGCAGTGAAGCCGCCGCGATCCTCACCGACTTGGGTCACTCGCCCGGGGAACTTGATTTCACCGTGTTTTTGAACGAGTGGAAAAAATGAATGGGAATAACCGAACCAGCCTCAAGGTCGGAATGATCGTGCTTGTCGTCCAGAAACAAGATCAGCGAACGGGGAAGTTGACGAAAGGCATCGTCAAAGATATATTGACCAAATCGCCGAACCATCCGCACGGCATCAAAGTCCGTTTGCAGAGCGGAGAGGTGGGGCGCGTCAAGGAAATCGTTTTGGAATGAAGAAAAAAATACTATTTGGAATTCTCGCGCTGGGCGCGATGCTGGCGTGTGTGCCGTCCGGGCTGGCAACGCCGGTGGTCGTTCCGGCGGACTCGAATGCGATCCAACTGTATATGCAACAGACCGCCGGAGCCGCGTTCACACAAACACAGGCGTCGATTCCCACCCTGCCGCCAACGCTAACGCTCACCCCCACGCCGCGTCCCACATTCACGCTTGACCCCACCTTCACACCGGTGGGCACGATTGTTCTCGCCGCGCCCCCGCAGTCGCAACACGTGCAATATTTCCGCGTCAAGCACGATCACCAACTCGCGCTGTACAACTTCCGTTCGCGCACGGTCAGCCCCGATTGGGGATACACCAAGCAAACCCCTGAAATTTTGCCAATGTTTCCGATCCCCAAGGAGGGCACAGGCACAATCCGCACCCCGGTGGATGGCGCCTGGGAGCGATTCATCAACGACTTGAACGGGAACAACAACGGCAAACTGACGTACCTCAAATCCTCCGGCACGGCATTGTTCAACGGGGCGGGCTTCCCTCAAATGGAAAGCCTGACCATGGGCGGCAACATCGTCACCCTGGAGGCGATCTCCAACGGCTGGGGCAAGGTACACACCATGGATTTCAACTCGCCTGGGAATGCCAGCGTCGAGAACTATTTCACCCGCCCCGATCTCGTGCATAAATTCGTGTTGGTATCCTGGAACACCAAAAACAAGACCACCATCTGGCCCAACACGCCAAAAGGCGATATCTTTTATCCGTTCGTGACGCGGAACGATGCGTGGGTGCAGATGGAGCGCCTCGAACCGTTCCCCATCCTGCCGATGAACGTGAGCGTGGTCATCACACAGGATGTGCGCAAAGAACCCAAAGCGGATAGCGAACTGACAAGTACCCGTCTTGAGGAAGGCAAAACGGCAACCATCATCCAGTATCATCCTTCCGCTTCGGATGTGTGGGGACAATTACAAAACGGCGGATGGGTGCTCTTGTTCTCCTACACCAAGGACGGTCCCACCCATTTCACAACCTGGAGCATGGCGACCATGCCTCCAAACCCGCCCCTGTTTTCGGAGTGAAATATTCCAATACTCAAGCGCGGAACAACCCGCTTGAGTGACAAAAGGCGTGTGCTATACTCGCGCGCATGCCCATCCTTTCGATTCTCCTCCCCATTCTCGGTTATCTCTGCGGCTCCCTCCCTTTTGCCGTGTGGGTCACTCGCTTCGCCAAAGGGGTAGATGTGCGCGACGGCGGCTCGGGTCACGCGGGGGCAACGAACACAGCACGGCAGGCGGGCTTCGGCTGGGGCGCGCTCGTGTTCGTTCTCGATATCGCCAAAGGATTTATTCCAACATGGCTGGCGTATCGATATTCGGGTGAAACCTGGGTCATCGCTCTCACCGGCGCGTTGGCGGTCATTGGTCACTGCTGGCCCCTCTTTGCGCAATTCCGCGGCGGCATGGGGCTGGCAACCTTCGGCGGCGCCGTTCTCGCGCTGAACGCGCTCGCCTTCTTTTCCGGCATCGTCTTGTTGGCGGCAATGCTGGCGATCCTCCGCCATCGCGCGCGCGCCAGCCTGATCGCCGGCTTATTCCTTGCGCCGCTGTATTGGCTCCTCAACCTGCGCGGCGCGGAATTTTGGATCGCCATCGTTTGCGGGCTTGTGATCGCCTACCGTTTTCTCATGGACTGGAACCGTCAATATCGGGGGCTGTAATGAAACTCGGCATCGTCACCGACTCAACGTGCGACCTCCCCAATGACCTCATCGAACAACACGAACTTGAAGTCATCCCCTCCATTTTGATTCTCGAGGGAAAAGAATACGCGGATGGAATTGGACTCTCGCGCGAAGATTTTTACAACCGACTCGCCTCGCTTCACCCCTACCCGACAACTGCCTCGCCTTCGATCGGCGATTTCGCCTCCCGCTACGATTCCCTCCTCTCGCGCGGCTGTGGGCACATCCTCTCCATCCACGCCGCAGGGACGTTGACCGCCATCCTCAACTCCGCGCGCCAGGCGGCGGTTGACTTCCCCAACAAGATCACCATCATAGACAGCGGCTCGCTCTCGCTGGGACTCGGTTTTCAAGTCCTCGCCGCCGCCGAATCAGCCGAACTCGGTCTGCCAGCCGCGCTCGACGCCATCGAATCGACTCGCAAGCGGTTATCCGTTTTCGCCGCGCTCGACACGCTGGAGAATCTCAAACGCAGTGGACGCGTCCCAGGCGTGGTCGCGCATTTGGGCGGATTGTTATCCATCAAGCCAGTGGTCGAAATAAAAGAGGGTCACGTCAAACCCATCGGCGCGACGCGAACCACAAAACAATCCGATGAACGGATGTTGAACTTGCTTTTAGAAATGGGAGAAATGGAACGGCTGGCGATCCTGCACACCAACGCCCCCGCGCGCGCAAAAGGATTATTGAACAACGTGATGGAACGTCAACCCGAATTTGTTCCGCGTGATATTTTGTTTGTGAATGTCACCGCCGTGATCGGAACACATCTGGGGGCGAATGGTCTGGGCTTCGCGGCAGTGAAAAAAGACCATGGACGATAGACGATAGACGATAGACCATTGTCCATGGTCAGTCGTCCATCGTCCAATCACGAAAACGCCTGAATCCCCGTCTGCGCTCTTCCTAAAATCAACGCATGAATATCATGCGTGCCCTCATAGGTGTTGACCGCTTCAAGATTCATCGCATGTCGAATCACATGGAACTCATCCGAGACGCCGTTGCCGCCGTGCATATCGCGCGACATTCTTGCAATATCCAGCGCTTTGCCGCATGAATTGCGTTTGATCAGCGAGATCATCTCAGGCGTGGACTTGCCTTCGTCAATCAAGCGTCCCACGCGCAACGCGGCTTGTAATCCCAGCGTGATCTCCGTCATCATGTTCGCCAACTTCAATTGAATGATCTGATTCGCCGCCAACGGACGCCCAAACTGCGGACGGTCCAACGTGTATTGCCGCGCCGCGTGCCAGCAAAATTCCGCCGCGCCCAACGCGCCCCACGCAATTCCATAACGCGCCTTGTTCAAACACCCGAACGGACCTCCCAAGCCTTTCACATTCGGGAACATATTTTCCTCAGGCACGAATACTTCGTTCATCACGATCTCGCCTGTCGCGCTCGCTCGCAGGCTGAACTTGCCCTCGATCTTCGGCGCGGAGAGTCCCTTCATCCCTTTTTCCAAAATGAAGCCGCGAATCTCGCCATCAAGTTTTGCCCACACCACGAACACATCTGCGATGGGCGAGTTGGTAATCCACATCTTGTTGCCTTGGAGAATGAAACCGCCGTCTACTTTTTTGGCGCGGGTCTCCATGCTGGCAGGGTCGCTCCCGTGATTCGGTTCGGTTAAGCCAAAGCAACCGATCCACTTTCCGCTTGCCAAATTCGGGAGATATTTTTTCTTTTGCTCATCGGTCCCATACGTGTGAATCGGATACATCACCAACGAACTCTGCACCGACATCGCGGAACGGTAGCCGCTGTCCACCCGCTCCACTTCGCGCGCCATCAATCCGTATGCCACATGATTCAACCCCGCGCCGCCGTATTCTTCGGGAATGGTTGAGCCTAGGAATCCCAACTGTCCCATCTCATCCATGATTTCGCGGTGGAAGATCTCCTTGCGGTTCGCCTCCAGGATGCGCGGCTGTAATCTTTCCTGGCAATACCTGTGCGCGATTTCACTGATCACGCGTTCCTCGTTAGTTAATTGGTCGTTGAGCAGAAAGGGATCGTCCCATTTGAAGGTTGGTTTTGCCATGGTTGCCTCATCGTTGTAGTATAGACGCCATCGGAAATAATTTTTAGGACGCAGGTGAACGCTGATTCACGCTGATGAAAAGAGAGAAACAATCTGCGCCTTCTGCGCGCTTCGCGGTCAGCGTCCAACGAAGGTTTTGTCTTATGACCGATAAAGTCTTTGCAAAAAGATTGTATCAAAAGATGATCTTACGCGAACACCGCGCCTTCCATTTGCAACAGCCATTCTTTGGTTTTCAACCCCTGCCCGCCGCCATAGCCGCGAAGTTTGCCATCCATGCCGATCACGCGATGACAGGGAATCACCAGCGGCATCGGGTTCATGGCGTTCGCCCCTCCCACCGCCCGAGACGCATGCGGACGGTTGATCTGCTGGGCAATGTCGAGATATGTGCGCGTTTCGCCATAGGGGATGCGGAACACGGCTTGCAACGCCTCGCGCTGGAACGGGGTAAAGAGAGTCCAATCCACAGGGATGGTGAAGGCGCGACGTTTCCCATCGATGTATTCGGCGAGTTCCTTCGCGTACGGCTGGACGCGTTTCGCATCTTCCACGACGGGACGGCTGAATCGCGCTAGATAAGAATCAAACTCCCCCTGCGATTCCGCCCACTCAACCGCGACCAGGCCGAAGTCGGAGGCGGCGAGGCGGAAGTCTCCCAGGCGAGTCCCGTTCAATTCGCCGATGAAGATGGGGGCGGCATCCTGTCTTGTCTTTTTCATTTCGATCGCTCGCTTGAATTATAGCGCGAACTACCTCGCTCGATCTTCGAGAGCGCCCAGGTGTTGGCAAATTGGCGGCAAACAAAATTACACGCCACACATCCCATTTGCCTCTCATGGATTTCCCACACTCTTAAGATGGATAGCCAAACTTTTCAATTGAATCGGGAATGGTATTATCATTGGGGTAACCAAAGGAAACCCATGCCTACGAACTCCTCCTTCAAACTTTTCATCACAGCCCTACTGCTGGCGTCGCTCGCCTGCGGAGGAACGGTTCCATCTGTCCCTACCACAGATCCGAACGCGGCGCAGACTGCCATCGTCGAAACGATTGCCGCGATCCAGATTCAAGATACGGCATCCGCGTTGCCGTTGATCGGGGCAAGCCCCAGCCCCGCGCCGACCGATACGCCGACTCTCACGCCGACGATCGAGTTCACAACCACGCCAGAGAAACCCATGATTTCCGTCGTTGTGGATACGTTTTGCAGGATGGGCCCGGGAAAAGAGTATGAGAAAGTGGGCATTTTGCTTGTGGGCGAAACCACCGAGATCGTCGGTCGGCACGCCACCGGCAAATATTGGTACGTGCGCAACCCGGATGTGGGCGCGGAATTTTGCTGGATGTCCGGCGAATACGCATCGGTTACCGGCAACTACGCAATGCTTCTTGTGCAAACGCCCCCCTTCGCTCGACCCGCAGATTTCGAAATCACTTATCTGGGCATGGGCAAATGCTCCAACGACTTCTGGTCCGATATTCGCCTGAAGAGCATCAGCGACCAGCTTTTCGAATCCGTCAGCCTCACCGTGCGCGACCTCGACACAACCACTTTCCGCTCTGCCACCGCGAACGATTTCACTTTCGTAGACGGTTGCGGCGGAGCGCAGGAACCCGCCGATTATTTGATCCAGGGCGGCACAGTGCGCATCAGCACGCCCACCTTCCCGTTCAACCTGAACTCGCACAACATGTCCATTTCGATCACCCTATGCACCGACTCAGATTTGCGCGGACAGTGTGTGACCAAATCCCTCTCCTACATCCCATGAGCGATTCCGTTCAACAATGAGCATCGTTCCTTGACGCATCCTCTCTTTCCCCGTAAGATTGTCCCCGCAATAGAACATACTTTCAAAGAGACTCGACCACCAAGGGCACAAAGGACACGAAGTTAAAACCTTTGTGTACTTCGTGTCCTTCGTGTTTAAAAATTTGGAGCAACTATGGAACTTGGACTAATCCGCAAAATAGACATTGACACCGAAATGCAACAGGCGTACCTCGATTATGCGATGAGCGTGATCGTGGCGCGCGCCCTGCCCGACGCGCGCGATGGACTCAAACCTGTGCAACGCCGCATCCTTTACGCGATGTACGATATGGGCATCCGCGCGGACTCGGCGTATAAAAAATCTGCGAGAATTGTCGGTGAAGTGTTGGGTAAATATCATCCGCACGGCGACTCGGCGGTGTACGAAGCGATGGCGCGCATGGCGCAGGATTTTTCGATGCGCACCATGCTCGTGGATGGTCAGGGGAATTTTGGTTCTGTGGACGGCGACCCGCCCGCGGCGATGCGTTACACCGAAGCGCGTCTCACCAACGCCGCGCTCGATATTTTGTTCGACCTCAACAAAGAGACCGTCAACTTCACTCCCAACTTCGACGACACATTAACCGAACCGAACGTTTTACCTTCCGCGATTCCGAATCTGCTGGTCAACGGCGCGACGGGTATCGCGGTGGGCATGGCGACTTCGATCCCGCCTCATAACCTGAGTGAAGTTGTGGACGCCCTCGTCTACATGATCGAAAAGTGGGAGAAACTCGACGACATTGACGTGGAGCAATTGATGAAGTTCGTGCAGGGACCAGACTTCCCGACGGGCGGACTCATCGTGCAGGAAAAAGACGAAGAGGGCATCGAAGCCGCGTACGGCTCGGGGCGCGGACGTGTCACCGTGCAGGCGAAGGCGCACGTTGAAGAGATGGAGCGCGGCAAGAATCGCATCATCGTTACCGAACTGCCGTACATGGTCAACAAGTCGAGTCTCATCGAGCGCATCGCCGATCTCGCGCGCGATGGCTATCTCGAAGGCTTGTCCGATCTGCGCGACGAGTCGGATCGTCAGGGCATGCGCATCGTGTTGGAGATGACGAAGAACGCCGATCCCGATGTCGTCTTGCGCGACCTCTACAAACGCACGCCGATGCAAACCACATTCAGCATCAACCTGCTCGCGCTGGTGGACGGCGAGCCGCGCACGTTAACGTTGAAGCAGGCGCTCCGCGTCTACGTGGAACACAGGCTGACCGTCATAAAGAGGCGCGCTGAATTCGATCTGGCAAAAGCCAAAGCGCGGGCGCACATCCTGGAAGGATATTTAGTCGCCTTGAAGAATCTGGATGAAGTGATCAACATCATCCGCTCCGCCTCGGACGTGGAGACTGCGCGCGCCAAACTGATGAAGCGCTACAAACTGACGGAGTTGCAGGCGACGGCGATCCTTGACCTGCAACTGCGCCGACTCGCCGCGCTCGAACGCAAGAAGATCGAAACCGAATATAAAGAAGTGAGCGCGGTGATCAAAGAGTTGACCACGTTGTTGAAATCGCCGAAGTTGATGCGCGGCGTTGTGGCGGACGAACTGTTGAAAGTGAAAGCGCAATATGGCGACCGCCGCCGCACGCAGATCGTGACTCTGGGCGAGTCGAAAGACGGCAAGACGACGAAGAAAGCCTTGACCGCGCGCGACCTTCTGCCTGAACAACAAGTGTGGATCGGCGTGACCGACGATGGCTTGGTCTCGCGCACCGCCGACGATAAACAGCCGAAGCATTCGGGCAACGACGCGCCGCGCTGGCTGGTGAAAGCCGCCACGACAGACACGATCTATTTTGTGGCGAAATCTGGACGCGCCGCCGCAGTTGCCGCGCATATCATTCCGCAAGCCGAAAAGTTGACGCAAGGCTCGATGTTCTACAAAGTCTCGCCGCTCACGGAAAATGATTCGCTCGCGGCAGTGTTCGCGTTGCCGTCACGAAAATCTACATTGTCCGAAGAGACGTGTGTGCTGACCACGACAAGATTCGGCATGATCAAGAAAAGTTTGATCAGTGAATTGCCAGGACCATCGTCGCAAACATTTGTCTTGGTCAAAGTGAACGAAGGCGACCGATTAATTTCTGTCGGATTAACCGACGGCAAGAAGAAAGATATCTTCCTCGTCACCGCGCAGGGCATGGCGATCCGCTTCAAGGAAGATGACGTGCGCCCGATGGGACTCGTCGCGGCAGGCGTCAACGGCATGAAGTTGGACGATAAAGATGAAGTCATCGGCGCGGAAGTATTACCGTCGGAAGGTGAAGTGTTCCTGCTCACGAACGACGGCAAGGCAAAGCGCGTGGAAGAAAAAGAATTCCCCACACAAGGACGTTACGGCAAGGGCGTGATCGCCTGGGAACTGCCTGAAAAAGAAAAACTCGTCGGTGTGGTGACGGGCAAACCGAACCACATGGCGACCATCCACTTGAGCAAGGGCGCGCCGAAATCAACTCGCTTAGATGCGGCAAGTCTACGCAAACGCGCCGCCACGAAGGGTGATGTGGTGGTGGAGGTGAAGCCTGGCGAGGAAGTGGTCTCGGTCAATGTGGCGTGGGAGGCGGGGAGGTTTGTAGGGGAGGGGAAAATAGAAAGTGGAAAGAGGAAAGAAGGAAAGAAGACTGCAAAGAAGTCTGCGGCTTCAAAGAAGAAGGTCGCGGTGAAGAAATCTTCGGCGAAGGCGAAGAAGGCGGTTAAGAAGGCAAGAACGGCGAAGACAAAATCCTCGAAGGGGAAGAAAAAGAAATAAGGTTATACTTGCGCCATGAGGTTTTCGTGGGATCCTCGCAAAGCGGACAGCAACTTCCGCAAACACGAAGTTGCATTCGATGAAGCGCTTACCGTTTTCAGCGATCCGCTGGCGTTGATCTTCGACGACATGGAACACTCGGCGGAGGAGCATCGCGAGATCATCATCGGCTACTCCACCCTGAGAAGGCTCATACTTGTGTGTTTTGTCGAACGGATGGATGATACGATCCGAATGATCAGCGCCCGCCGCGCGACGAAAGATGAAATAAAAGATTATGAAAAAAATGCCCGCAAAAAAATCGTATAAAGTCTCCGATATGGCTTCCGAGTATCGTTTCGATTACAAGAAAGCCCAGCCGAATCGCTTTGCCAGCCGCATGAAGGACGCGCCGCTCGTGGCTGTGATCGATCCCGATGTGGCAAAGGTATTCAAGACAACGGAAGAGGTCAATACCGCCTTGCGCGCGTTGATCTCCGCGCTGCCGAAAGGCTGACGAAAAATCATCCAAACAATGTTGGGAATTGCTTCGCCACTTCGTGGCTCGCAATGACGGCAAGTCGTTTTTTCAAAATCGACTCGCCTTCGGCGAGAGGAAAAAACAGAACGCAGAAAACACGCTTCGCGAACAGGATTCAAGATCACCCGCTGGGGAGGAGCGCCACGCGAAAACCGATACTGTCGTACCCGTTGCTCGGGCGGACGTAGTAGCGGATCGCAACACGCGCGTTGTCTTCAACGTTGGTCCACGAGCCGCCGCGCAGACAGCGAGTTGTACCGTTTTCTGGACCTTGCGGGTCTTTTATATTTTTGCCTGTTCTATCCTGATCCACAGGACTGCTACGCTGGTACTCTTTTTCGCTAAACCAATCATTGCACCACTCCCACACATTGCCAGCCATGTCGGCGCATCCATACGGCGAATCGCCGCTCAAAGCGGGATCGTTGCTTGAAAACTTGCCAACATCGGTTGTATCTCCGATCTTCGATTCGCTTGTGTTGGCTTTCTTCGGGTCAAACGCATTACCCCACGGATAGACGCGACCATCCTCGCCGCGCGCGGCTTTCTCCCATTCGGCTTCGGTGGGCAGGCGGTAATTCTTTTTCGTCTTCTCGCTTAACCATTTGCAATACGCGTTGGCATCGTCCCACGAAACATTCACCACAGGATGCCCTCCTTTTTCCACGGGGAACTGGTCGCCATCCCAACCGCGCGGCGGGGATTGATCTTTTACGTCGCGGAGGAATGCTTGATATTCGCGGTTGGTGATCGGGTACTTGCCGATGAAATATTCGGACAGTTCAACCGTGTGTTGAGGTTGTTCCCATTCGACCCATTCCTTCCAGTTTTCACCTCCTTCTTTGATGACCTGCGCGGCTTGTTCCTTGGTTGTTCCCATCAAAAATTTTCCAGTAGGGATTCGCACCATCTGCGGCTCGAACACCAGCCTTGCAACTTCGGCGGGAGGCGGCGCGGCTTGCGGCGCTTCGGCGCTGCGTGTGAGGGTGAAATACAGTTTCAATTCATCGGTCGACAAGCCTGCAAAGGTGGCATCCTGCGTTTCGGGTTTGTGTTTCATGGTGAGGATTCGCCGCACTGCCGCGCTTCCGCGTTGTGAGAGGAAGGGAACAAGTGCGGGCGGGGGTTCGGCCTTTGTCGCATCGTCAATATGGATTTCGGCCTTTCCCTCTATTGCATCTTCTAAAACTTTTTCAGGAACCGATGACATAGACTTATAGGTGTTTGGAAGTTTGGTCTCGGCGAGGTAGTATTCTTCGAGCTCACGCAGATAGCGCGGCTCTTCTTTCAAGAGTAAATTGAACAAGTCGGGGTGCGCGGCTTGAATCGCAACCACTTTTGCCAAACGGATCGGCTTGACGGCTTCTTTCAATTTTTCTTTGCGTTTCTCCGCCAGTTTCGAGAGCATCAAAAAGGTGTTGACCGTGCGCTTGATATTGCGCGGGTTGTCGCCCAATCCTTCGGCGAATACTTTGTGACAGTCTTCGTGCGCCCAATCGTTACTTAATCCTTCAACGAATTTGCCCATGTCGTCCTGAATCACAGGCGGGATTTGGAACGGCAGTTGAATGATCTTTTCGAGATACTTGATGCCTTCGATGGTGAACTGCGGTTTGCCCTCCGCGTCCTTTTTATCTTTGACATCCTTGTATTTCATCTCGATGCCGCGCGCGATCACGTCCTGGTCAATGCCGAGCACGAACACGCAATCCTGCACATCGAGGAACAACTTGATTGCCTCCAGCACTTGAATCGCTTTTTCGGGCAAACAGCGGTCGAGATCGTCCACAAAAACAACGAGCCTTTTGTCGCTGTTTGAAACATGCTGTTCAATAAGTATGCGAAATTTACCTTGAAATTGTTCGAGAAAGCGGACCTGTTCAATTTGTATCTTTGTGCGTTCGCGTTGAATGGCTTCGGTTGCCTCGTCGGTCAAAGCCTCAGCGCCGAGTTGTTGCACTTTTTTGACGAACTCACTTAGCACTGTGCCGCCCGGAATAAACGAAAGCGCAAGTTGGACGCCTCCTTTTGCAACTGCGCCCCCAAGTTTTGCAAGATCGATTGTGACTCCCCCTGCTTTTTCAATTTCAATGCCTCGGTAAAGCATTGTTTCCAAATATTCTAAGTCCTCAATAGGTTGTCCCTCTTTTATTTCTCTTCGAAGGGCTGTCAAAACGCTTAACAAGAAAGCGCGCCAAAGAGTTTCTTCCTTGTCGTACTTCCACGCGTCGAACCATGCGACGGTGAACTTCTTCGGCAATTGGTTCTTCACCATTCGCATCAGCGAAGTCTTGCCTGAACCCCACCCGCCGAACACGCCGATGGTCAACGGCGTGTTGCCTGTCTGGATAATGTCCGCGAGGGTTTCGACGTAGGGCGTGAAATCGAGCGCGTCCCTTTCGGTCGGCTGGTCGTTGACGATGTAGGTTTTTGAATTAGAGGCGGGCATGGCGTACTCCCCTTACTTGAGTTTGAGTTTGCTTCTTACGAAAACGCGCACTCTTTTCGCCGCTTCGAATGCGTCTTCCGCAAGGTCCGCTGAAACTGTTGCGCCAGGGTATCGTATGGCGACAGCAAATCCATCCAGGCTGTTCAGATCGCTTGCAAGTTTTCTAAAATCCTTGTCAACAGGGATACACAACCCGAGCAAATCCGCCAATCGATGGGTTCGTTCAAAGCGGATCAAGTGGTCCGTCAAAAACGCTTTGAGGTATTTCTCCGCGCACTGCTGGCAGTGGAAACAGGCAGGGCTCGACAACGGCGCTTCGCCCGCATGGAGGAGCAAATCCGCGCTATCGAAATCTTCCTCGGCTTTGTCCACCCACTCTTTAGCCACTTCGTTCATACAGAACTTTCCCTTTTTGGGTGATGTCAACCAGAAACCAGTCTCCCAACTTCTTGCGTTTTTCGATAGCCTTCTGTGAACGAACGACAACATCCAGCCCGAAGTTCAGCGGCGGCAGTGATTTTCTAATTTCAAGCGACTTCTCGAATTCATCCCCTTTGGGCGTATCTATCACGACCAGCAGGTCCACATCGCTGGAGGCGGTCGGCTTTCCATAGGCGTGAGAGCCGAAGAGAATGATCTTCTCGGGATCGAACGTTTCCGCAATATGTTTCGCAATCGCGCGAATGGTCTGCATGGGGACGCGCTTGCGCTCCCTGAGTGACGGACCCTGAAATAGCGTTGGCGTTGCCATGTTTGCATTATACGTTATTTTGCCTACGTGCCGAACACGCTGAGGTCAATAGTGTCTTTCTTGTTTGGAAGATGCCTGCGAGGGTTTCAACTATAATTCAACCATCAAGGACATCTCCACATGAAACGATTATCAATGCTTATCGCAATCACACTCATCGTCAGCGCGTGTGGCGCAGGTGAACCGCAGGCTACACCTACGATCAATCTGGCAGACCTGCAAGGCACCATCGTCGCGGCAGGTTCCACGCTGGTGGCAGAGACGCAAGCCGCCATCCCGACCGCTACGATCCCGCCGACAGCCACGTTGACGAATACACCCGCGTTCACGGCTACCCTCCCGCCTATGCCAACGCTGGGGGCAACATTCACCCCCAGCCCTGTTCCGAATCCGTATGCGGGTGATCCGTGCATTAATACCCTCCTGCCTGCTTCATTGGAAGGAGAGAAGATCAAGATCCGCATTGACAACCCCACGAAGGGAACGATCAATGTCTCAGTGAATCTACAGCAAAACGGTCCGCAAAGTGTGTGCGGTTACCGCCCCTATACTCTCACGAGTGGTCAATCGCTGGTCATCGGCGATCTCATCGTAGGATGTTATTCCCTGTGGGCATGGAACCCCGACCCCAAAGAGTATTTCATGGTGACGAACGGAACCCACTGCCTTGATACATCCCAGCCCTGGGCGTTTGATATCACACCCAACGGAATCAATCTCAAAAAGTAGGGTTTAGCCCTCTCCCAGAAGAGCAATCACATTAGAGAAGCTCTTCAAAAGCATTATCCACTAATCCTCACGAATTTCCGCTAAAAAAATTGCTAAGATTAGCGTAGATTAGTGGAAGAGAACTTCAAGCGCAGTAGCCCTACTCTCCTTGCCAGTAGGACGGAGTAGTGTTGACGTGTATAATGATGCAAACGAAAGCAAGATCCGATGAATCTAACGATCCAATACGAACAAGAAGAAGATGGTCGCTGGCTGGCGGAAGTGAAAGAATTGCCGGGTACGCTGGCGTATGGCAATGACGCCGAAAGCGCAATTGCCCGCGTACAGGCTTTGGCTTTACGCGTCGTTGCCGATCAAGTTGAAAACGGTCAGGCAATTTCCGCGATAATCTTCATGTATTCCCCTCCTATTAAATCGGATGATGACGCTTGGGAAAGATTGCTGAAATTAGGGGACAAATTGGGAAAAGGCTGGCAAAGCGAGAAAAGCGCGGTAGAAATTCTTTCTGAGATGCGCCGATAGCGAATCTTGCAAGAAGGCGGAGTTGCGAGCGCCTCGCTAGCGCGACCCCGCTCACCCGTCGAATCGAAGCGTGCGTCCCGTCGTCGAGATGATCCAGTGAAAGCACAACGTCCCCAGTTTTTTTCACCCATCAAACACTTGCACAGCGCGGAAATTTATCTGCTCGCTGTGTTGCTGATCTTCGGCGTTGCCGTTTGTCTTCTGCTTCCCATCAGCGCGGGCTACGATGAAGAGACGCATCTCATGCGCGTCTGGCAAATGTCCGACTTCGCGTTTTTGCCGAACGAAGAGAAGACGCCATTCCCCGCCGTCTATTGGGAACTTTCGTATCGCAGGCAGTTCATCGTCCGCGCGGTGGAAGCGGACTTCTGGGGAAAATTTGGAAGCCTGCCGATGGACGCGTACGATTATGTGTATGGAACTGTCGAGACGCGCTCGGTCTATTCGCCTCCGCTGTTATTGCCGCAAGCCATGGTCATGCGCTTTCTTGGAAGAAGCGAAAGACTGCCCGCCCTGCCCGTGTATTATGTCATTCGTCTGATCGGACTCATCAGTTACACAGCGCTCGCATGGCTGGGGGTGCGATTCATTCCGTTCGGCAAATGGATTCTCGCCATCTTCGCCGCGTCGCCTGTCGCCATTTTGCAAGCCTCCACCATCAGCGCGGACGCGATCTCGAACGGCATCGCGTTTCTGTTCATCGGCGGAACGATCGCCATCGCAAATCAAAAAGAAATCCGTTGGAAGGAATGGGGCTGGCTCGCGCTATTATTTTTCATTTTATTTTTCGGAAAAGTCAACATCGTCCCTCTGGCTGTCCTTCCCTTCCTCATCATTCCTCCCTCGCGTTTCACCATGCGACACGGCTACTTGTTCTTGCTTCTAACAACCGTCGTGTTTTTTGCAATCGAAGTCGTCGGCTGGAATCTGCTCGCCTATTCACAGCTCCACGCTTTGCCCGATGGCACAGACCCTCGCGGGCAAGTTCTGTTCATCCTGCAACAACCGATTGAATTTTTATCCATCCTCACGCAAACGATTCGCGGCAGATGGTTCAGTTATCTTTTGGATTCTCTCGCCATCTACGGCTTTGCCTACTGGCCCGTCCCCGCATGGACTTTTTATTTCTTCACCGCCGCACTGATCGCCGCCTTGTTTCTCAACAACGATTCGATTCCAACTCGCGCCCGCGCTGGATTGTTCCTCGTCTTTCTTGTTTCATACGTCGGGACGTACATTCTGCTCTACATCACCGGCAATCCGGTGGGATTCAAATCCATCGAGGGCGTGCAAGGACGTTACTTCACGACGGTCATGCCGCTTCTTTTCGTCGGGCTGGCTGGTCTGCCCATCCTCCAGCGGATTCGCATCCCCAGCGCTCTCCCCGTCGTCCTCTCCGTGTTGAGTCTCCTCTTTTACACAACAGGGATGTATCTCTCCTATCATGTCAATTGCGGCTCGCAATTTTATCAATCGGGTCTATGCTACCAGCCCAATTACAAAAATTGGGCGCCCGATGAACGCTATTCGTCGCCAGTATCGACTCAACTGACTCTCAAACAAGAAATCGTTCTGGAATGTAACGGCGCAAGCGAAGTCCGCGTGTGGATGACCGCCAGCGAAGCGGATCCATCTGGAACGACACAATTCATCCTGCAAGATGTTGACCAGGGGCGCGAGCTCGTCAACCAACTCGTCAACAACTCCGCCCTCCCTGTTGGTGATTGGTACGCCATTCAATTTGAACCCGATTGGCAATCGCTGGGCAAATTCTATCTACTGACCATCGCATCCGATTCTACAGGTCCGCAAATCGCTTATTCATTGAGAGCTGAATACCCCGCGGGCAAGTTATTCGAAAACGACCAACCCATGTCGCAAGACATGATCTTTCAAACAGGTTGTGTCGCGGGTTGGGACGCGCTTCGTCACTCCAACGCGCGTTGAAGTTTTCAAATTTAAACGGCAATAATTCATTCCTCTTTCAATTCTTTCAGCCTCGCCGCCAGTTCGGCTTCTATGTCTCGATAATCCCTTTTCCCCGCAAGATTTACCAACTCATATGGGTCGTTCACAAGGTCATACAATTCTTTCTCACCCGTCACGTACTCCACATACTTCCACTCCATTGTTCGTACCGCGTAAAACTCGGGGATCATCGAACCAACGCCTTCTTCGGCGGGCCAATGCTCGAGCAAAATATCCTCGCGCCAATCAACCGGATCGTTGTTGAGCAACGGGAGCAGGCTCAACCCGTCAATGCTTTCAGGGATGGAACCTCCTGCCAAGTCAATGAATGTGGGGGCGAGGTCAATGTTGGCGATGATGCGATCCTCGCTCCGCGCTTCAAAGAAGGCTGGCGCGTACACAACGAAGGGAACCTTCACACAAGCCTCGTACACGCAATTCTTCGAGACCCCAAAGCGATGATCGCCGAGGGTGGCTCCGTTATCGGAGAAAAACACGATGATGGTCTTCTCTTTCAACCCCGCTTTATCCAACGCCTTCAGCACAGACGCGATACCGTCGTCCACAGAGAGGAGTGAGCGTAGAATCCGCTTGTGTGCCGCATCTAATTCCCTCGGAGAAAGAGGCGAGATGTCGTTCAGGTACTCGGGCTTATCGCTAATATCCTCCTCGTTGAAATTTGGCGGGCGATACTGGAACCAACCCCAGCCTGAGCCGGAGCGGAAAGTATCAGTATGGCGAGGCGCGGCGACATAAGGCGAGTGCGGGTTGTAGTAACCGATAAAGAGGAAGAACGGATCGTTTCGCGCCGTATTGATGAAATCAACTGATTTTTGCGTTACCACATCCGTTCCGAAATTGACTTGCTGACCCTGATACTCGACAATCAAGCCGTTCTCAGACATGCTGAAGTTGGAATAATATTGTAGATTACCCGCATCTTCATTTTCACCGAGATTCTTGCCGAGAAAGACTCCCCACTCGTCCCAACCCGGCGGAACATAACCGCTGGGTTCAAGAGCATCATAACCGTTCAAATATTTTCCATAATATGCCGTGCGATACCCCGCATCCTTCATCCAAGTTGCAATAGTGATCGCGTCATCGAACTTCAGCGCCCCGCCCATTGGCATTCGATTGGTGAGCACTTGATGATTGTGCGCATATTCCCCCGTGAGAATGCTGACGCGGCTTGGGCAACACAGAGGCGTGGTAGCGAACGCATTCGTAAAGTTGACACCGTTAGGGATCAATTCGTTGATCACTGTCGGCATGTATGCCATGGTGTGAAACGGCTGATCGTCGGTCATGATGACGATGATATTCGGGCGCGAGTCGTTCAACCGTTCCTGCGAAGCAGTCGATTCAACAACAATATCGAAGATCGTCGGAAGGTAATTGGCTGGTGGGGTAAATGCAACAGGAGGTTGGGGTGTAAATGTGGCGGGAGGCGCGCACGAGGCAAACAATACGACCAACAAGGGGAAAATGATTTTTCGATGCATGGTTCTCCAACAAAAAAGCAGATACACAGGTCTGTCCTTGCGAATTTAATTTTGAATGTTCCCCACCAATCCCAACTCAGGCGCGATCCGTCGCATGGCTTGAATCACATTCCCCGCGTGTTCCCATAACTCGATGCCGAACTCTTGCGCGGCGTGCTCCATTTCCGCGCGTGACGTGCCCGCCGCGAAGGCTTTATCCTTCCATTTCTTTTTGACGGAACTCGCTTCGAGATCGTACAGCGACTTCGACGGTCTCACCAACGCGACGGCGGTAATTAATCCCGTGATCTCATCGCACGCGCAGATGGCTTTACGTCGCATCGTATCGCGCGGCAAGTTCAAATGATCCGCGTGACTCAAAATGTCCTGAATAATGTCCTCTGGCACGCCGCGCTCGCGCAACATCGGCGCTCCGTCTTGCGGATGTTGTTCCAGCGTGGGATGGATCTCCCAATCGAAGTCGTGAAGCAGACCGATCAATCCCCACACCTCGGGGTCTTCGCTGAACTTCTCCGCGTAGAATCGCATCGCCGCTTCCACCGAAAGCATGTGGCGCACAAGTCCTTCGTTTTTCACGTGTTCACGAACAAGAGATAATGCTTCGTTGCGATTCATAATTTCCTATGCCGTAGTGACGACTTCAGTCGTCTTGTATTCGTTGAAAATATAGCGACTAAAGTCGCTACTACAAAATCAAATACTCGTCGAAGTTTCCAACCCATGCTGCGCGGCAAGTTCGTCGAGCAGGGCTTCCACTTCATCGAGGAAGTGATCGAGTCCGCTCACGCGCTGGTCGAAGCCGACCCAGCCCAGCCCCAATTCGCCGCACGCGGAACGCCACGCCTCCAGCGCGTCATCAGGCAACACTTCCGCGGCGAGAGTCCACGTGTGGAACAGGGGCCACAACGCGCAGACGGGTTTCTCGCTCCCGAGCATCGCCGCGAACGCCTTCTCGTAATAATTCACGCGCGTCGCATGGATGCTCACCTCGGCGCGGTTGTTCTGCATCGCCAATTCAAACGCGGATTTCCACTCCGGCACCCACGCCTCCAATTTGGATGAGTCCAACGCCGACGCGCCCATCAAGCCGATGAGCGCCGCCTCCATGCCGGGACGTGAAGCCGCCTCCGCCCGCGCGGCAAAGTCCAACATCACGCGCCTCTCCGCCAGCGGCGGGCCCGACAACTCTGCCACCGCGTTGACCGCGTGATACAACGAATTCATGTATTGCAAAACGTCTTTCGGCGTGACCACATCTTCGATCTCAAGCAATCCCCTCCACATGCCGCGCGCATCTTTCAACAAAATTCTTGAACGTTGCAACGCAGGCGCGGGCGCGTTGAATTCAAAGCCTGCGCGCAGACCCGCTTGCACAAACTCGAAAAATTTCTCGCGTTCATAAAGTAACATCGGATCGTACATTTCCCAGCCCAGCCATGGATCCAACCTCAACTCGCGCGGACGTTTGAACTCCGCCTTGGCGCGGTGACCGATGTCCACGTGGAAGTCGGGAGTCAACTTGACGAATTCGCGCCTGTGCTTCGGTTCATCCTTGTGAACAAAGATGATGTCAATATCCGCCGCGCCGCCGATCATGGGATCGTGTTCTTTCGAGACGAGCGAACCCGTCAGATACGCGGCGATGATGTCGCGGTCGTTGAAGGCGCGCTCTTGCGCGGTCTCTTTGGCGATTCGGATAAGGGATTCTCGGGTGACGCGCATAATTTTTTAGTTTACTTTCGGAGCGCGGACTTCAGTCCGCCCTTTCATAAATTAGCAGACTGAAGTCTGCATTCCGAACAAGGTCAAGGCAGGGGCAACGCTTGTTGAAACGGAGGCAGGCTGAGGCTTTGTCGGATGCGTTCTTCCACCTGCTTCAAATGCTCGGGGTTCTGGATGATGTTCAAGTCGTTCGAGTCGATTGTCAAAACGGGCGTGTGGTCAAATGGCTTCGAGAAAAATTCGTCGTAGGCGAGATTCAATTCATGGATGTACGCGCGTTCCATTTGTCTTTCATACGGACGGTCCCGCAGGGCGATGCGCTGCATGAGCGTGTCGGTGGTGGCTTGCAGGTACACGAGCAGATCGGGTTTCTGAATTTTTTCCGCGAGCGCCTCATGCACTTTGTAATACATGTCGAGTTCATCGCCTTTGATGTTGATACGGGCGAAGAGCGAATCTTTGGCGAAGGTGTAATCAGCGATGACGTTCTTGCCCGTCGTCACCAGGTCTGTGATGGTGCGGCGTTGTTGATGATAACGGCTCAACAAAAAGAAGATCTGCGTTTGAAAGGCGTATCGTTCGCGGTCGGAATAAAAATCGGACAGAAACGGGTTCTCTTCGAAAACTTCCAAAATAATTTCGGCGTTGAACGCGGGTTGAAGCAGGCGGGCGAGGGTCGTCTTACCAACTCCGATGACCCCTTCGATGGCAACGTACATGCGGCTCTCCAGAATTGAGGTAAGGCAAGGATACCATAAAAGAAAAAGGTGAAAGAGGAGTGTTGAAGGATGAAAATGCAGGCGGGCGCACGGGAAGAAACGTAGACGAGAGACCCGTCAGACCTTGTGTGGTTCGACGTGATGAATCCGTTTATTGAGAATGAGATACCCGATCACACCGGACAACAGGGAGGTGAGCAAGACCGTGATCTTACTACTTTGAACAATATGAGGATCGGTAAATGCCAGCAGGGTGATGAAGATGGACATGGTGAATCCAATTCCGCCCAGGAATCCCGCGCCGACGATATGCCGCCGTGATACCCCGGTCGGCAGTCGAGACCATCCCATCCAGATCGCCAACAAGCTGAGAAGAACAATTCCCAGCGGCTTGCCGAGGAACAACCCCAAGAAAATCCCCAAACTGTTGGATGTCTTAAGTCCATTAATCCATCCTCCCTCGAGGACAATACTCGTATTTGCCATTGCAAACAACGGGACAATCAAGAAGGCAACAGGCTTATGCAAAATATGTTGGATTCGATACGACAACGAATTTTCTCCTCCGTCGCCATACGGAAGCGCGAACGCGAGAAGAACTCCCGCTACTGTGGCATGGACGCCTGATTGCATCATGAAATACCACATGAACAATCCCGGGATCAAATACGCCCATAGGGTATTTACTTTAAAGCGGTTCAATAGCAGCAAACCGCCATACACGCCGAGAGCAAAAACAAGGTATATGATTGAGAGTTCCTTCGTATAAAACACAGCGATGACCGCGATCGCGCCCAGGTCGTCCACGATTGCCAGCGCGGCAAGGAAGACTTTCAACGAGGCGGGAATTCGGCTTCCCAGCAACGCCAGCACGCCCAATGCGAATGCGATGTCGGTCGCCATGGGAATCCCGATCCCGTTTTGAAACTCGGTGCCGCGATTGAAGATGAAATGCAACAGCGCTGGGAACATCATCCCACCGACCGCCGCAAGAAGCGGGAGGGATGCGTTCTTCCAGTTCGCTAGTTCCCCGCCGTACAATTCTCTTTCGATCTCAAGACCGATCAAGAGGAAGAAGATCGCCATCAACCCATCGTTGATCCAATATTCCACGCTATATTTCAAAAAGATGCCTCCCGCCTCGAAACCGATCTTATGATGCCAAAGATCAAGGTAATTTGCGCCCAACGGAGAATTGGCAATCACGATGGATAGAAATGTGACAAGAATCAAAAACACCCCTGAAGATTGCTCGCTTTGAAAGAATTCCTTGAAGAGTTTTGTTAGTCGCATGGGTTGCTTTGTCCCCAATTAATAATTCTCTTCTTTCTCGATACTCCTCCACCTCAACCATCGGCGGGCGCGCGCGTTCGGCGATCTCCTCCACATCCAGAAAATAACGCCCCGATTTATCGTGTCGGATCAACTTCATCGAGCGGTTCACATCTTCCAGCACGGCGCGCCCGAAGCGTTTTTCCAATTTGTGCATCACGGTTTGGATGATGGCGAACGACATTTTGCTCAACGCCTCCAAGTGTTGATTATGATGAACGCGCTCCAACAAGTCTACCTGCGCGATGGCGTTCAAGCCGTATCGTTCGTACACATCAATCAACAGCCCTGTCTCGACTCCGTACCCTGAATAGAACGTCGCCTGCTCCAACGCTTCGCGCCGCCCGCCATATTCGCCTGAAAGCGGCTGGACGACGCCCGAAAGTTCGGGATAAAACAAATTCAACAGCGGACGCGCCGTCAACTCGGTGACGCGCCCGCCGCCGCCCGCCTGCATCTTCGTGCCAACTTTCAACGGGCGGCGATAATAGCCCTTCACAAATTTTATGTCTGGGTTTCTCAACAACGGACCGACGATGCCATACACAAAACGCGGATGAATATTCACAATGTCCGTATCGATCCACACGATGAGGTCGCCCTTCGTCACCAGCAGGCTCTTCCACAACGCGTCGCCTTTGCCGCGCCGCGCGCCGTATCGCTCCAACAACTTTTGATGAACATACACAGGCACGCCCTCCGCCTCGGCGATCTCGCGCGTGCGGTCGGTCGAATTCGAATCGATCAACACGATCTCATCGAGCAAGGGTATGTTCTGCATCAATTCTTTTTTCATCATGCGGACCACGTTGCCCACCGTCTCTTCTTCATTCAACGCGGGCAAAGCCAGACTGATGGTGAGCCCCTGACTCTTTTTCAACTCCACTTCTTCACGCAAGCGGCTGAACTCATCGGCATGAAAAGTATTTTCGCCGAACCATTTATCCACAAGAATCGTGATCGCGTCCACGCCCGCGATCTCATCATAGACCTCATACGGAAACGGTCTGCCGCTTTTCACCGCGATCACCGCGCATTTCGCCTCGCGCAGGATGCGATCCGCCACCGGTCCCAGCGAAGCGGAACTCGTCATCGGTTGCGATGTCGTCCCCAGGATGATGACATCCTTTTGCTTTGCATGATTCAGGATGACTTGCGCCGCGTCATCCGTGACTTCGACCTGCTTCGCCACCTCGGGCATTTGGCGCAGCACCCGATCCAAACCCTTGAACGGCGCGTCGAGATCCGCTTTCGCATCATCTGGTCTGCGGATGTGGAGAGTCGTGACGCCTTTCGATTCGAGTCCCAGCCCCACGCGGAACGCCAACTCCGCGTGCGGACCGCCTCGCACTGGGACCAGAACCTGCTTCGGCTTGCTGGAAATTTTCCCGCGTATCAACGCCACGTCGCACGGCGGACGCACGAGCACGTCGCTCGCAGAGACGCGCAAAGCTTTGAGATGTGAATCAAATTCAAGCAGGAGAAGATCGGGCTTTTCATCCTGCACAAGTTTTGAGAGACGGTTCCACGGCTCGTAATCCACGATGACTTGCGACTTGGCAGTCACGCGCGGATCTTTGCCGAAGATGCGGAGCAACTTGCGCAGCGCGCGCGCCGAAGCCGCGCCCATGCTCAACGATTGATCGGGCGGGACAACGACAACGCCGACGAGGATGATCTCCGCGTCGAAGTGCCGCGCTGAATCAAGCGCGTGGATGCCAGGACCTTCGTGAACCAACGGGATAAGAATTGTGCGAATGGGAGTAAACCCAGTTTGTTTTTGCATTGCGTGTCCTTTCGTACCGCAAAGTTCACTTTGCGAGCAAGCGCTGTACTGCAAAGTTCACTTTGCGAGCAAGCGCCGTACCCCAAAGTTCACTTTGGGATTGTGTGTTAGGTGGGCAAGGTGAACCTTGCCGTACGAATTAACGGCGCGATGTGTTGACGATAGATCGCTTCCCAACGGTATGACTGACGCGCGCGCATGGCGAGCCGCGCGGGCAGGGATGTTTGAAAATGATGCGCGATCAACTTCGCAACGGTTTCAGGTTTTTCATCGGGTGAAAAGAAAATAGCATCTTCTCCGCCAAGTTTTTTCAGCGGAGGGATGTCCGCGCAGAACGCGGGGAGATGACTGAACGCGGCTTCGAGCAACGGGATTCCGAATCCCTCTTCGCGGCTGGGGAAGAAGAGCGCGTCAGCCACGCGGTAAAAATCGGCGATGACTTCATCGGGCAGGAATCCTTCGTGAAGTTCCGCCAAAAAATGAACGGAACCTTCCAAGCCAAGTCGTTTACGCAGGCTCGTGAGCATTTCAAAGTACTTGACATTGTTTCCATTGTGCGGACCGAGCGGACCCGTCACCACCAGCGCGACTTGGGGAAAATCTTTTTTCAACGCGGCGAGTGTGTTCAAAGCGAGCTCGATGTTCTTGCGCGGCGTTATGCGGACAGGCAAAAGCAATATCGGCGCGGCGTCCAGCAATTTTGTTCTCTCAAGCAGGGACTCGGTCAACGCTTCGAGTTTGTAAAACTCTTCCACATTCACGCCGTTAGGCACGACTCGTATCGAAGCGGGTTCGATGTTCATCAGTTCAGATAATTCATCGCGGCGCAACTCTGAGACAACGACATGCGCGAGGTTGCCCCAATCGGTTTTCAACAGGTTCCATGGATAGCCTTCGTGAAGTTCAGGCTGATAGCGCGGCGTTGTCCACGCGAGGTCGTGATGCCAGAGAATCAGGCGCGGCAGTTTGTTTGATTTGTGAAGTTGATGAAACGCGGCGGTCAGCGCGAGATTCTTGTTCAACGAACAGACGTTGTGCGCGATCAACACGTCCACGCCAGAAAGAGCCTTTTGCAGTTCAATCGCCAGTTTGTCGCGGATCACTGCAAATTCTTTGGTCACCTCGCCGCGATCCAATCCCTCTTTCACTTGCAGGATGCGTTCATGGCGCGAGTCGGCAAGCGGCATCATCACGAGTGGAATATGCTCATTCAACGATTCGCCGCGCGCCGCGATCAAACGCACGGAATGTCCGTCGTTCGACATCAGCCGCGCGTGGTGGGCGATGACGCTTTCCACGCCGCCGACGATGGGAGGGACGGAGTAATGGAGGAGGGCGATGTTCATGAATACCTTTCCTCCGTACCGCAAGATTTATCTTGCGACTCGCCTAATTCTTGCAACACAAAAGCGCAAAGTGAACTTTGTTGTACGAATTTCTCGTAACGCAAAACGCAAAGTGAACTTTGCGGTACGGGCGCGCTCATACCTGATACCCCAAACAATCTGCCACGATGGACTCTAACCGACGCTCTAGAACGGTGTACGAGAAATATCGTTTGGCGAGTTGGTAATTTGTCTCCACCCATTCCTGCGTCTGGTCTGGATTTTTCAAGGCATAACGCGTTGCGGCGAGCGTGTTGTCGCTGATGAAGCCGTCGAACCAGATGGTGCGGAATCCCTTCGGCTTGATGTCCACTTCGTAGATGGAATAATTGTTGACGAGGATCAAGCGGCGATAGTACACGGCTTCGAGGAACGCATTGCCAAAGCCTTCGATGGCGGAGGGATACGTGACCATGTCCGCATGAGGGTACACATCGCCGAGCGTGTAAATCTTTTTGCCGTCGGCTGTCGTGCCGCGTTCATCTTGCACTTGATCCGATTCGAATCGCACGGTCACATCGAGCAGGTCGGCATACTCGCGGACGCGTTGTTCGTAGGCTGTGCCTTCATCGTCCGCGGCGTGCGAGATGATGAGTTTGGCGGGCAGGTCGAGTCGGCGCATGAGTTCGATGGCATGTTCGATTCCCTTGCGTTGGATGACTCGCGTCGGTTGGAGGAAAAAATATTCCCCGTCGCGAATGTCGAAGTCGGCGCGCACAGTTTCACTGTAGGAGTCCGAAGCGGGCGGCGGGGAATCGAAGTCCATCACGTTGGGGATCACGCGCGCCGCCAATCCGTAACGCGAAGCGATCTGTTGCGCCTGAATCGAATTGATAACCACGTGTCGGATTGAGGGCAGGGTCGGCGGGAACGCGGCGGCGAGATAATCGTTGACGCAATTGACTTGAAAACGCTGGCGCTCCCAATGAAAATCGTGATGATGCGCGATGGTAGGGTAGCCCGTCTCGGCGATGAACTCGGTGATGGCAAGCCCGAGCGGCAGGTTGAGCGGAATCGTCACTGCGTTTTCGACGATGAGGATCTCGAGATCGAATCGCCGCGCGAATTCATACAAATGATCTTTGAAATAATCCTTGAGTTCGTTCACGCGGCGCGTCATCGCGGGCGGGCGGACATAGATGGAGAAAAAATCCTTGTGCAAATGCGCCATTTCAGGATGCGCCGCGCGCGCCTCTTTCGTGACGGTCCAACTGCCCGAATAGGCTTGCTGATTCAACTTGTCAATTTCGGGATGACGATAAAACGCTTCAGGCACGACGTGGGACTGATTCGGCTCCCGATCGCATTCGCCCGCGAAGTAAAAACACTTGTGTCCGAGTCGTTCGAGCACAGTTGCCCATTTCGCCGTCTCGAGCGAGACGCCGTCGGTGCCTGCGAAGCGAGTGGAGATGAAGCCGATGTTGTGGGAGGAGGGTGTCATAAGTTGTTTGCCTTTGAGTTTTATACTTCGTTGGTCGAGCGCAAGCAGTCGAGACCAACAGGTATGCATACAAAATCTTGTTACAAGAATTGCTTTACGGCGTGGTGGTCTCGATACGTCCTTCGTCTCCGCTCCGCTTCGCTCAGGACTACTCGACCACCGAGTTGGGTTTTAACCACAATACTTGATATGGCTCAAGCGTTATGTTTGAAATTTGTATCTCGTGACCTGTGACAAGATCGTTCGCCGATTTGTAATTTGTCGTGAAAGAAATTTTCTTTTCGCTCACATTATGCAAACACAACACACGAGACTTTTCATCGGGCGAGATGCGTTCGACGGCGAAGACAGAGGGATGAGGGTTCAAGACTGTCTGCGTCCCATGCGGATGGAACGCGGTGGAACTGCTTCTGGCTTTTAGCAATTGACTGTATCGCTTGAAAACTTTGAAGCGCAGTGAGTTTTCGTCCGCCAGTTGATCCTGCAATTCATCGAACTGACATTTCTCGCGGTTGATGGTGCGGTTGCGTCCCGTTTGTTTGACGCCTTCCGTCCAGCCGCGCGAGCCGAAGAGGCTGTGGAAGTAAATGCCTGGCACACCGACGAGGGAGAGCATGATGGCTTGTGCGGCGATAAAGCGGTTGAGTTGTAGATCCAATGTTTCTGCTTTCATCGCCGTCCTCGGCGATGAGGTCGCTGCCATCCCCGAACGGCGGCTGGAGCATATTTGGGTTGGACAGCGCATCAAAATAATTGATATTCATCTCGTAGGGACTTTGCGTACCGTCCGCGTTGTGTTTGTAGGAGATCAAGCCGCCGTGTTCGAGTGTTTTGTTCACCAACAAGTTAATCTGTTCATCTGAAAGAATGCCGCGGGCGGGATTCACTCCGATGCCATCGTGAGAGGCGAGGAAGTTGAAAAAGGTGGTTTGGTTGGAGGGCAGAGTTAATGTCCTTGCCCAATTGGATAAAGTTCGCGCGTCGCCTGTGTGGAAGGCGTGCAGTGTCAACGGCGGCAGGGCAAAGTTGTAGACGAGTTGCGCTTCGTTCGTGCCATCGCCGAAATAGGAGATGTTATCCACGTGCGGGACGTTCGTCTCGGTGATGAGATGCACGTGCGGCGCGACCTCGTTCAACGCGGCGCGTAAAAATTGGACAACGGCGTGAGTTTGAGGCAGGTGGATACAGGTCGTGCCAATCTCCTTCCACAGGTAGGCAATCGCGTCGAGGCGGATAAAGTCCGCGCCGCGTTCGGCATAGAGCAGGAGGATGTCGAGGATTTCGAGCAGGACTTCGGGATCTTTGAAGTTGAGGTCAATCTGGTCGGCGCTGAAGGTCGTCCACACTTTTTTCTCGCCCGATGGAGTTTGAAACGACGTGAGCAACGGCAACGCGCGCGGACGCACAACTTTTGAAAGGTCAGGCTCGCCTGCGACGGCGATGAAGTACTCTTTGTAACGCGGATCGTCCTGTAAAAATTTTTGGAACCATTCGCTTTCGGAGGAGATGTGATTGATCACCGCATCGAACATCAAGCGGAAGTTTTGCATTGCTGAGACATCGTCCCAGTTGCCGAGGGCGGGATCAATCTGGCGATAGTCCACGACCGAGAAGCCGTCGTCGGAGGTCCACGGGTAGAACGGCAGGATGTGAATCCCGCTGACGACATCGGTCAAGTATGTGTCGCAAAATTTTTTGAGAGTTTGAAGCGGCTTCGCATTCGGCTCTTGCACTTGATCGCCGTAGAGGATGAGGAGCGAGTCGCGCTGGCTGAGTCCGCCGTCCCGTGGGGAGAGGCGGGCGCGATGGTCGGAGAGAATCGTCTGCACTCGATCCAGAAGTCGGGAAGCATGATCTTCTCCGTAAAGAAAAGCGAGATGACGCAATAGAATATTTGACATGTTGATTGATTCAATTCATTCCCGCCTATGATGATTTCGTTCTGAAATTTTTATACCACAAGTTTTGTCGACCTGGGTTAAATCTTCCTATGCGGACGATGAACAACTTCTGATACAAAGATCCCGGCGAAAAAATAGGGACGCGGATTTTTTTGAATCGGCGTCCTTGTCTATTCAGAGGGAGTCTATTTCACTAGTTCGTAAAAGAAATGAACCAGCGCTGTCATGCCTTTTCTCCAGGTAGGCAGGTGAAGTTTTTCGTTGGGCCCGTGGAAGTTATCGTCGAAGAGCGAGAAGCCGGTCAGGACCGAATCGATGCCGAGCGTGTTTTTGAACATCAACACGGCGCCGATGCCGCCGCCCACGCGTTGAAAGATCGGCTCGCGGTTGAACGCGGTGTTCAGCGCAGACTTCATCGCAAGCGCCGGGGGCGATTTGCGATCGACGATGATGCCGGGACCGCTCATGCGGAATTGCAAATTCCATGTCACGGTGGGAGGCGCGTGAGTCTCCAGATATTTTCTGAACTGTTGATTCACGTCCTCGGCGGATTGATCCGGCACAAGCCGGAATGAGAAATGCGCCGAGGCGCTCGCAGGGATGGCGGACTTGGGCTGCCCCGCCGTGAACATCACCACGTCCATCGTGGGGCGCGCGCCGACCCGCTCCGCGGGGATAAACTCCGGTTCGCCCCACAAAGCGGGCGCGCCGGAATGTTTCAGGAAAAATCCTTCGTCGAAGGGAAGCGCCGCCAATTCGGCGTGTTCTTCTTCGTCGATGACGCGCGCTTTATCGTAGAAGCCGGGCAATGTGACATGCCCATGCTCGTCGTGCAAGCCCGCGATCAACTTGCTCAACACGTGGATCGGATTCTGGATCACGCCGCCATATTCGCCGGAGTGTAAATCTTGCGCGGGTCCGTGAATGGTCAGCCTGAAGCCCGCGCCGCCGCGCAACGAATAACAGATCGAGGGCGTGTCCGCGTCGGGCATTCCGCCGGCGTCGGTGTTGAGCGAAAAATCGCTTTTCAATTTTTCACGATGCTGAGTCAAAAATTTATTCAGATGCGCCGAACCGATCTCCTCTTCGCCTTCCAGTAAAAACTTGATATTGAGAGGCAGTCCCCCGGTTTTGATGATCGCTTCCACAGCGTTGACCGACGCCAAGGTCTGCCCTTTCATATCGGATGCGCCGCGCGCGTACAGATTCTCGTTCCGAATCTCCGGCTCGAACGGTTGGCTCTTCCAATCTGCCAGCGGTTCGGGCGATTGCACGTCGTAATGTCCGTAGACCAGCACAGTGGGAGCCGCCGCGCCGCCGCCCAGCCACTCGCCGTAGACGACGGGATGTCCGGCGGTGGGCATGATCTCCACATGGTTCGCGCCCAGCGCGCGGAGTTTGTCCGCGAGCCAGCGCGCGGCGCGGTCGATATCCGCTTGATGAGCGGGGTCGTGCGAAATGGACGGGATGCGCAGAAATTCGATCAGTTCGTTTTGAAAGCGTTCCTGATTGTCTGCGAGATAGGTCAATGCGGTGTGCGACATTGGTTTCTCCTGTGCGTTCTCACCTGATCTGAAACGTCCCGAAGGTTCTCTTGAAAGAGCCTGCTTGCATCACAAAACTTTCGAGACGGCGCGCGACTTCAGTATAAGTGATCTGTTATGAAGTATAACCCCGTTGAATCAAAATCCCCTCTCTTGGATGGAGAGGGGATTGTTTGTCTATCTGCAAATCATGCGCGGTAACAAAACGTTGAGGAACAGTCTCTTAGAATGACGCGATTCCGACTTCTTCATTACGCGGGAACCGCTTCCAACACTTCTCCCTGCTGGGCGAACTGACTCATATACAGGTTGTGATAGAAGCCTTGCGCGGCGAGCAGTTCTTCGTGCGTGCCTTGTTCCACGATGTCGCCGTGATCCATCACGAGGATCAAGTCCGCGTTGCGGATGGTGGAGAGGCGGTGCGCGATGACGAAACTGGTGCGGTTCTTCATCAGCGCGTCCATGGCGCGTTGGATGAGGACTTCGGTTCGAGTATCCACGCTGGAGGTTGCTTCGTCCAAAATGAGTATTTTCGGATCTGCCAGGAACGCGCGCGATGGTGAGCAGTTGCATTTGTCCTTGCGAGATGTTGGAGGTCTCTTCGTTCAAGACCATGTTATAGCCATCCGGCAGGGTGTGGACGAAATGATCCACGTGCGCCATTTGCGCGGCGGCGATCACTTCCGCATCGGTCGCGTCGGGGCGCCCATAGCGGATATTTTCCATGATGGGTCCGTTGTACAGCCACGTGTCTTGCAACACCATGCCGAACATCTTGCGCAGGTCGTGGCGGGTGTAGTCGCGGATGTCGTGCCCGTCCACGAGGATGGAGCCGCTGTTCACGTCGTAGAAGCGCATCAATAATTTGACCATGGTGGTCTTGCCCGCGCCGGTCGGTCCCACGATGGCGACCTTTTTGCCCGGCTTCGCTTCCGCCGAGAAATCGTTGATGATGATCTTATCCGGGCTATAGCCGAAGCGGACATCTTTGAACTCCACGCGACCGGTCACATTCGCCAGCGCGACGGGGCTTTGGGTGTCGGGAATTTCTTCCTCTTCCGCGAGAAACTCGAAGACGCGCTCCGCCGCCGCCGCAGTCTGTTGCAGGACGTTGGAGATGTTCGCCAGTTGGGTGATCGGTTGCGTGAACGAGCGGACGTATTGAATGAACGCCTGAATATCACCGACGGCGATGGTCTTCTTGATGACGAGGTAGCCGCCAAGGATGGAGACCGCCACGTAGCCGAGGTTGCCGATGAACATCATGATCGGCATCATCATCCCGGAGAGGAACTGCGCCTTCCACGCCACGTCGAATAATTTATCGTTCGATTTATCGAACGTCTTGACGCTTTCCTCTTCGCCGTTGAAGGCTTTCATCACGATGTGACCGCCGTACATTTCTTCCACGTGACCGTTGACGTTGCCGAGATAATCCTGCTGTTCTTTGAAATATTTCTGCGATTGGCGCACGATCACGCTGACCACGATCCCCGAAAGCGGGATGACGATCAACGCCGCCAGAGTCATCAGCCAGCTGATCGAAAGCATCATGATCAACACGCCGACGACGGTGACGAACGAGGTGATGAGCTGGGTCAGGCTTTGGCTCAACGTCTGGTTGACCGTATCAACGTCGTTGGTGATGCGCGAAAGCACTTCGCCGTGCGTGGTGCGGTCGAAATATTTCAGCGGCATACGGTTCATCTTCTCCGAGATGTCGCGGCGGAAACGATAGGCGATGTTGGTCGAAACGTCCGCCATGATCCAGCCTTGAATGTAGGCGAAGAGCGAAGAGATCAAATACAAGCCGAGGGCAATGAGGATGATCCGCCCGATGTAGTCGAAGTCGATCGAGCCGGTGTTATTCAATTGCGCCATCACGCCTTCGAATAGTTTGGTGGTGGCGTTGCCAAGGATCTTCGGTCCCGCAATATTGGAAGCGGTGGAGGCAATGGCGAAGAGAAAGACGACGATGACCGCGCCGCGATACGTGCTCATATATGCGAGCAGTTTGCGCATCGTGCCTTTGAAGTCGCGGGCTTTTGAAACGGGCGCGCCCACCATGCCGTGCGGGTTCGGCATCATCGAGCGGTTTTGTTGTCCGCCGGGTCTGTTCATCATGCTAATTCCTCCTGAGTCAATTGCGAGGTCGCAATCTCTCGGTATGTTTCACTGGTTTCCATTAACTCTTTATGCGTGCCTTTGCCCACGATGCGTCCTTCATCCAGCACGATGATCTGTTCGGCGTTCTTGATGGTGGAGACGCGCTGGGTGACGATCAGCAATGCGCTGTCGGCGGAGTAGGTTTTGAACGCGCGTCTCAGCGCCGCGTCGGTTTTGAAATCGAGCGCGGAGAAACTATCGTCGAGGATATAGATCGGCGGCTTCTTGACCAATGCGCGGGCGATGGAGAGTCGTTGTTTCTGCCCGCCGGAGACGTTCGCGCCGCCTTGCGAAATTTCCGCGGCGATGCCCTGCGGTGTCGAATCCACAAACTCTTTGGCTTGCGCCGCTTCGATCGCGGCATTCAGCGTTTGCGGGCTGGCATCCTTATCGGCATAGCGCAGGTTGCTCTCGATGGTGCCGGAGAAGAGCGCGCTCTTTTGCGGGACGTAGCCGATCTTCTCGCGCAGGTCGTGCTGGGTCACCTCGCGGATGTCTGTGCCGTCCACCAGAATCGCGCCGCCCGTCACTTCGTGGAAGCGCGGCAACAGGTTGATGATGGTGGACTTGCCCGAACCGGTCGAGCCGATGAAGGCGGTCATCTCGCCGGGCTTGGCGGTGAAACTTATATCGCGCAGGACATCTTCGTCCGCGCCAGGATAGCGGAAAGACACATTGCGGAACTCCACCTCGCCTTTGAACGGCGCGGGGAATTTCTTCGGTTCTTTCGGATCGGTGATATGAATCTCCGTGGCAAGCACTTCCGCAATCCGGTCGGCAGAGACCGAGGCGCGCGGCAGGATGAAGAACAACATGGACATCATCAAGAACGCGAACATGATCTGCATCCCATATTGCATAAAGGCGATCATGTCTCCCACTTGAATGTTGGCGGCGGCGACTTGTTTCGCGCCGAACCACGTCACCGAGACCACCAGCAGGTTCATCACGAACATCATCACCGGCATCATGATCACCATCAAGCGGTTGATGTATAAACTCACGGCGGTCAGGTCCGCATTGGCTTTCTCGAAGCGCTTCTCTTCAAACTTCTGCATGTTGAACGCGCGGATGACCATCATGCCCGAGAGATTCTCGCGCGAGACAAGGTTGAGGCGGTCTACCAGTTTTTGAATGATGCGGAACTTCGGCAGGGCGAACGTCATCACGGTGGCGATCAGGCTCACCAGGATCAAGACCGCTACGATGATCAACCACGCGAGCGGCGAATCCTGCGAAAGCACTTTGATGATGCCGCCGATGCCGATCAACGGCGCGTAGAAGATCATACGGATCATGAACATCATCACGGTTTGGATCTGCGTGATGTCGTTGGTGGAGCGCGTGATCAACGATGCGGTGGAAAATTTTTCGAATTCGGAACTGGAGAACGATTCCACTTTTTGGAAGGTGAAGCGGCGCAGGTCGCGCGCCAGTCCAGCCGCGATGCGAGCGGAAAGAAAACCTACCGTGATGGTACACATAGCCGAGAGGAGCGTCAGCAGTAACATCCAACCGCCCACCGCAAGCACATAATCGTTTTGCAGTTTGGCGGTATCCATACCCAGCGCTTCATATTCCGCTTTGACCGCGCCGACAGACGCCTGCACGATCATGCTCTCGCCCAACGCTTCAAACTTCGAGTTGACTGAGTCTTGAATCTTCGAGCGTTGCTCCGCTGGAAGTTTTTCCAGCATGGTGAAGAGGTCTGTGCCGGGCGGAAGTTTGCTCAGGTCGAAGCCGCCGAACGCTTCTCCCATTTCTGCCGCCTTCGCCGGGTCGGCAACCGCTCCTTCGATTCCGGCAACGGTCAATAACGCCTTGCCCATGATGGGGTTGAGGCGTTCGATTTCCGCTTTGTCAACTTTGTTCAACACATAAATGGACTCGTTTTCCAACGCGGGATATTTTTTGACGAGGGCAACGTAGTCGGCGGAGTTTTTGTCCACCAGTGTGTAATCCGCGAGGACGGAGGTTTTCTCCTCGTCGCTCAAAAACACGACGACGCGGTTCATCTCGCTTTGGCGGATCGCCGCCGGCACGGCATTTTCGATTCCGCTTTGCTGGATGCCGGTGTTGACGATGCGCGATAGATAATCCGGCAGGGCGAGATCGAAATTCGCCTGCACGAACAACAGCGCGATGGAAACGAACAACGCCCAGCGATAAGGTTTTAGATACTTTGCTAATTTCAACATGAATGCTCCTGATTCTTGGAAAGGGTTTCGCGTGCAGAGAAATAGAGAGTGGAAAGTAGAGAGTCTATGGCTTGCTGATGAATTGGGTGTGAAACAGTTTGGGAACTATGCGGGAGTCTGGACTGCGTCCGCTTCCAGTTCTTGTACGGCTTTAGTCATCAACTCGAGCGCCTCGCTGACCTTGGCGCGCTCCGCGGCGGATAATTTCCCCGCAAGATCATCCACCCAATGGTAACGCTCCTGCCCGCCGCGTCGGACAATCTCACGGCCTTTATCGGTGAGATTCAGCAGTTTGGCGCGGCGATCCTTCGGGTCTTCCTCGCGTTGGACAAAACCGTTCTGCACGAGTTTATCCACCAACTGGCTGGCGGCGGCGGCAGTGATCTCGAAGCGCTCGCTCACTTCCGACATGCCAAACGCGCCCCTGTGATGCAACTGCATCAGGATACTGAACTGCGGCATCGAAAGCCCGCACGATTTGGCGAACTGCTTCCAGCCGCTCATCGAACGGTGCATGAACACATCCATCCACGCGCGCACGGCTTGGTCGAATTGGGGAGATTTGGTCATAGTTAAGCCTTCTTTTTAGTTAAGCGTGCTTAACATTATGCCTAAATTAAGTTTTTGTCAAGAGGGAGAAAGTCGGAAATTGGCGGGAACCATACGGCGCAAAATAAAAAGCGCGGAGCGTTCGCTTCTCCGCGCTTTCATCTTTTTGACAAAACAGTCAAACTACACCGCGATATATTCCTTCAAATTATGTTCCACCGCATACGCCGCGGCTTCGGCGCGGTTATTCACATTTAACTTCGAGAGAATAGATGAAACATAATTCCGCACCGTGCCTTCGCCTAAAAACAATTGCTTGGCGATCTCGCGGTTCGTGCGCCCCTCCGAAACCAGCAACAGCACATGCTTCTCCTGCTGGCTTAAATGCGAAAAAGCCGAAGCCTCCTCGTTCTTCACCGCGCGCCGCACTTCCTGAAAGACTCGCTGAGTCACCGCTGGGTCGAGCAGCGCCTCGCCGCGTCCCACCGCTTCGAGCGCCTTCACCAGGTCGTCGCTCCCGATCTGCTTCAACACATACCCCGAAGCCCCGGCGCGGATCGCCGAAAACAACATCTCATCCTCGGCATACGAAGTGAGCATGATCACCTTGATCTTCGGGTGTTTCGTCACGATCTGTTCGCAGGCTTCGATCCCCGACGTGCCCGGCAGGCGGATATCCATCACCACCACGTCCGGCTTCAGCAAATCCGTTTTTTGGATGGCTTCGCGCGCCGACCCCGCCTCCCCCACCACATCGAACTGCTGATGCCGCTCCAACAGCGAGCGCAACCCGACCCGCACCACTTCATGATCGTCCACGAGCAAAACGCGTTGTTTGATGGGTCCCTTTGGCATGGCTGAATTTTACCCCAAGATGACAAACCGCTTCAACCCGACGGGGAAATTGATTCCCGCTCTGAAGCGTTTTCTCCCTTTTGGGTTTATCCCCTTAAAAAGCAGGGAATGGCGATAAAGGCATGTAAAACCACAGAACGCGCAGAGATTTTGAGATCTTCTCTCAATGGACTCGGCGATCTCTGTGGCGAAGAAAACTTCTACACACCGGTTTCGCCACTCCCTAAAAGCATAGAGCGAGACGTTTTGCGCGTCTCGCTCTACAAAATTTACTTCGCCTTCACGGTGATCGTCTTCGGCTTCACCTCTTCCGCCTTCGGCAGGGTGATGGTGAGGATGCCGTTCTCGAACTCGGCTTTTGCCTTGTCGGAGATCACATCCGTCGGGAGGGCGAGCGCGCGCTCGAACGAGCCCCAGCGTTGTTCGCGGATATGCCAGGCTTTATCGTTCTTCTCCTCCTCGTGCCTCATCTCGCCGCGCAGGGTGAGGATCTCGCCGGTGATGTTGATCTGCACTTCTTCGGCTTTGAAGCCGGGGAGCGAAGCCTTCACGACCACATCGTCGTCGGTTTGGTACATGTCGACCGCAGGCACAGACCAGCCGTCCCTGAGGGTGAGCGGGCGTGTGTACGCGTCATCGAACAAGTGACTCATCGCCTCGCGCAGGGTCATCATTTCACGAGCAGGTTCCCATCGAATTAAGTTTGACATGGTAATCATCCTTTCTGGTTGGTTGAATTATCTGCCCCAACTATAAAAAGCCCGCGTTAGATTCACGCAGGCTTTTTGTCAATGATTCGTATGAGATTATCGTACAAGGTGAAATTTATTTGATCCGTTCATGGAATGCGAGACGCTTCGCAGTCTCGCGTTACGCTTTTTGCCGCTTGTAATCCACAAAGCGATAGCCGACGCCGCGCTCCGTGAGAATGTACTTCGGGTTGGCGGGGTCTTTCTCGAGTTTTTGGCGAAGATAATTGATGTAGAGGCGGACGTAATGCGGCTCGTCGCGGTATTCATAGCCCCACACTTTAACGAGGATTTGATCGTGCGTGACGACCCAGCCCGCGTTCTGCACGAGGTGATAGAGCAAACGATATTCCGTCGGGCGGAGTTTGACGAGTTTGCCTTCGAGCCACACTTCGCGGCGGTCGAAATCGATTTTGAGGCGGTCGTCCACTTCGATGATGTCGTGCATCGAGCCGCTCGCGCCCTCCGTGCGGCGGATGACCGCTTTGACGCGGCTAACCATCTCGCGCGGGCTGAACGGCTTGGTGATGTAATCGTCAGCGCCGAGTTCGAGTCCGCGCACGCGGTCGTCTTCCTCGCCCTTTGCGGTGAGCATGATCACCGGCACAGTATTACCGCCCTCGCGGATGGTTTCGAGAACATCAAAACCGTCAATATCGGGCATCATAACGTCGAGCAGGATCAGGTCGGGGGTCGCGTCGCGCAGTTTCTGGAGCGCTTGTTTTCCGTTGAAGGCTTCCACCACTTGAAAACCGTCGTGTTCCAGATTCATGCGGATAAAACGCACCATGCGCTCCTCGTCGTCCACGATGAGGATGCGCCGGCGGTCAAACTCGTCAGGCATGTTATTCCCTCACAAAACCAATGAGGCTATCTTCTTCTTCGTTTGCAAGCACCTCGATTAAGACCACATGACTCAACGACCAGATCACTTTCACCACGTTGTGCTCAAGGTAGTGAATATCCTTGCCATCGCGCAACCGCGGATTGCTGACCGTGATGATCGTATCGGCGGCTTTGGGCAGTTCTTCCACTTCGCCAAGCACCGAGGCTTCACCGGGGATATGCAAGATAACCGAGAATGCCATTCGTTCAAAATCCTAGATATTTCGCAGAAGAATCTGTATCTTCAATTTTCCCAATGCAACGATATCGCCGTGGCTGAGTCGCTCTTCGGTATGCGGGGTGAGACGACGCCCATTCAAATAGGTTCCATTTGAAGAGCCGAGGTCCATCACGACTACATTGCTCTCATCGCGCTTCACTACGGCATGCAGGCGCGAAACGCCTGAAGCATATGCCTGATAAGCGGTCAGATCGATATCCGGCATAATGGGCTGTCCCTCGCTCAGACGGCCCAGAGTAAATTCGTTGCGCGACGCGAGCGGCATGATCTTGCCGCTGTCCATTAAATGCAGGGATAACCAACTGTTGGCAGGGGTCGCTTCCGCTTCGGGACGGGGAGCCTGATTCCTCAAATCCTCCGAGATTTGATCCTCGGTAATTGCCTGAGTGACGAGCGTTTCAACTCCGTCGAGTTGTTCGCCGCACTCCGCACAAAACACGGATCCATTGGTGTTTTCGTGCTGGCAATTGGGGCAAATGATCATTGGGCAAGCTCCTTTTTCGGCGGCGCAAGAAATAACATACGAGTTCCATATTTCATTCGTTTACTCCCCTCCTCCGAGAGGGAACGATTTTTCTTGATCGAATCCGCTTCGAACATCACCGTCTGCGCAAGACTGCGCTCGCCCTGCGTGAGCAGGTTGGTGGCGAGCCGTTCAAGGTGGCGCGCGGCTTTTTCGACGTTGCCTTTCTTAAGTTCCTCGCGCGCCTGCTCTTGCATCTGATACAGCATCAGTCGCGATAATGCCTGTTGAATTTCCGCCGGCGGCGCGCCGGAATTTGATGGGTCCGACACGGGCATCTGTAGACGCAAACGCAAGGATGGAACGGGAAACGGATGCGAAGTAATGGCTACTTTAAGCGAGGCTTCCATGAAGGTCAACTCGCCTGATTGTACCTCTGTTGGCTGGATTATATACTCAAAAATCACCCGAGTGGAAGTATCTTGCAATATTGGTCCAAGCCGGATTTTCCCTTCGTTCAGCGGGACAGGAGCCGGATCTGGCTGAATTCGGAACACCCGGCTGAGTTCCACTCCTGTGATCGGTTTAAACTCCAACGCGGCGTCCTCGGCATAGGTTTGGATCAGCGCGTCAAATTTTTCGAGGAGCAGGCGGTTGATATCGCGCGGTTCGACAATCAGGTTGGTGCTTCCCCCGGCGCGCGTGGAAATGGCGTCGAGGAAGATATCGTTCCATTCACTCCCAATACCCAAGCAACTAATGCCCACGCCTTGTTCGGCAAGTTTGGCGGCGAGTTCCAGGCTTTGTTGCTCATCGCCATAGGTGCGGCCATCGGTAAGCAGGATGAGATGATTGATTCGTTTCGGATCGAGACTCCGCATGATCTCCCGCGCGCCCGCCTCAAGTCCATGATAGATTTCGGTTCCGCCGGCCGGCTGAATCATCTGCACTCGCGATTCGAGGCGCGCGCGGTCCAAATGATAGGCGGCTGGAATCACAACCTCAGCGCGGTCGCTGAATGTGACAACGCTCAGAATATCTTGCGGGCGCAAATTGCGAAGAACCTGGATAGCGGTGGCTTTGACCGTGTCCATTTTTGCCCCTTGCATGGAAGTGGAACGGTCGATCACCAGCGAAACATTCAACGGGGAAGACGAAGCTCGGCGCGTTTCCTGCGGAGCGTCAAGATCGAGCATCGCGTAGAGCATTTGCGGCTCATTGATCTTCCCAAGGTTGCGGCGGCTGTAAATTATTTTATGTTCGTATGGGAGCGACGGTGTCTGCGGCGCAGGAGGCAGGGTGGCATCGTACTGAGCGCGGCGGGTGGAGTTCGAGAGGGTTTCGTATGCCTGCTGAACGTTGAGGAAGATTTCTGTTTCCCCGGCAACTTTGTTTTTGTCCGGGTGAAGCTTCTGCGCCGACTCAAAATATGCGCGTTTTATCTCTTCCGGCGTGGCATCCCGGGAAAGCCCAAGCAGGTCATAATAATCCCGTAGATGGTCCGACATAATTACCCAATGAGTTGGGCAAGGACAACGCTAATGTTGTCCGGTCCGCCGGCGGCATTGGCGGCAGAAACGAGATTTTGGCAGGCGCGCTGAAGGCTGGGCGCATCCACCACCGAACGGACAATATCCTGCTCGGCAACCACGCCCCATAGCCCGTCACTGCAGATCATCAAGTAACCGGGTTGCGGAAAGGCAATCGTGAAGATATCCGGGTCGAGCAACTCACCCTGCCCCAAGGCGCGATAGAGCACATTACGATGCGGATAATTCACCGCTTCTTCCGGCGTGATGTGTCCCAACTCCTCCAACCGCTTGACCAGCGAATGGTCGCGGGTAATCGGGTCGATACGCCCATCCGGGAAGACGAAATATGCCCGGCTATCGCCCACATGCGCGACAGTGACCTGTTGCCCGATCACCAACGCGGCGGTGAGGGTGGTGCCGCTACCCGGCGCTTCCCGTTGGATGATCCGTTGCGCGTCTCGAACCGCCTCGAGCATGATCTCCTGGAATGATTCATCCATGGTGTCGGTTTTCACTTGAAACAGATATGGATGAAATTTCTTCAAAATATGCCCAGCCACTGCGCGGATCGCGGCATTGCTCGCCACCTCGCCAAACTGATGCCCGCCCATACCATCTGCCACAATATACAAACCGAACGGAAGATTACCGGAATTCCCCGCCATGGTTGCGGTCAGCGCCAGTAAACTATCTTCGTTCAGTTCGCGCTGTTTCCCTACCGATTGCCCGCAACTGGCGATCAACTGCTGAAGATCGAAGTGGGGATTCTGGTTGTTCACGATCGCCTGAATTTGTTCTTCGGTCAGGGGCGCGGTTTGGGTTACATCCTGGATTTTCTCAGGAGGCGCTTTTCTTCCAAATAACCAGTCGAAAAAATTTTTCAGCACAAAGACTCCTTGTCATGCAAGCAGGGCATACACTTGATGATCGGTGGAACCAACATAAACGATATCATCGTACACAAGAGGCGAACCTGTGATCGCTCCCTGCGTTCCGAACTTCCAACGCAGGCGGCCCGTGCGGTATTCGAGGCAGTATAGGTTTCCATCGACAGATCCGCAATACAAAGAATCTTTATAGATCACCGGCGAGCCGTTCACCTGGTGTTCCGTGCGATATCTCCAAACCTCTTTGGAATTTCTCACGTCGACAGCATAGATAAACCCATCCGCCGCGCCGACGAACACAAAATCATCGATGATACATGGCGTGCTAATAGACGCCTTGCCCAGCCGAAAACGCCAGAGGGGCCAGCCGTTCTTGGGGTCGAGCGCATATAACGTGCCATCGACGGAGGTAAAGTAAAGCGTATTCGCCGACCCGACCGTGGACGAGGTAATTGCCCGCTTGGCATGGAAGCGCCATTTTAACTCGCCGCGATAATCTATCGCGTAATAATCGCCGGTCTCACACCCGGTATACACAAGATCATTCATCACAAATGGCGTGGAGCGGATCGCGTCGGCGGCTTCGAACCGCCACGAAATCCTGCCCGTATTCAGGTTCACTGCGTGCAAATACCCGTCATCGGAACCGATAAAAGCGTGTCCTTCGGCAATGCGCGGCGAAGATCGAATAGGACCTTCCGTGTAATACGTCCACACCACCTTGCCCGAGCGCGCGCTCACCACATGCAAGCGTTTATCTTCGGAACCAAAATAAATATTCCCATCATACAATGCCGGGCGCGAAACAATGCCGCCGTCGGCCGGATATTTCCATTGGAATTTTCCGTCGGCCGCGTTGAGCGCATAGAGATTGTTATCGTACGACCCAATATACAACGCGCCCTGATGAATTGCCGGCGTGCCGCGCACTTCATCTTCGCACTTGAACGCCCACAGGGGTTTGATCCCGCCTGCCGTCGCAATGGGAGTGGTCTGCGTCTTCATGCGCCCTAATGCGCCGGTCTTCTTTGCCACGCCCAACAAGGCTTGCTTCATATCGACCGCGGTGGGAAAACGACTTTCCGGGTTGTATTCCAACGCGCGGTTAACGACCGCTTCCAACTCGAGCGAAATAGACGTATTGATGCGCCGCAGTGGGCGTTCGGCAAATGAAAAGGGAGGCTCGAGGCGCGGGTCGCGTCGGGTAAGGGCGTGGTGAATTGTCGCGCCTAAAGCGTAGATATCCGCCGAGGGGGTGGCTTCGCCGCGATATTGCTCGGGAGGCGAATATCCCTCCGTGCCGATCATCGTCCCTTTGATCCCGGTTTGGAATGTTTTAGCGATGCCGAAATCGACGAGCACTACATCGCCGTTGCTGTTGATCATCACGTTGGAGGGCTTCATATCGCGGAAGATGATCGGGTCGGGTTTGTGACGATGCAGGTACTCCAGCACATCGCACAACTCGACCGCCCAGCCCAACACTTGTTCCTCCGGCAGGAACCCATTGGTATCGCTGATGATCGCCTCCATATCCTTGCCGTGAATAAAATCAAGGACAAGGTATGAGCGGCTATCGAGAGAAAAATAATCGTTGATCCGCGGGATGGAGGGATGGTTGAGCGTGGCAAGCAGGTTCGCCTCGCGCTCAAAATTTTGAACGATCGTCTGCCGCACAAGCGGGTCGGGCGCGGAGTTGATCATCTCCTTCACCGCCACAAGTTTGGTCACGTTGGGGAAGTGCATATCGCGCGCGCGATACACCGAACCCATGCCGCCCACGCCAATCACATCTTGAATCGAATAACGATTGGCAAGCGTTACGCCAGCCACAAGTTGACGCGGAGCGGATGAACTCTTGCCACCCCGATCATCGGATAACTCAGGAAATATTCTAGTTTCCAGAACCGGTCTCCTAGGTTGGCAAATTATAGTTTGCCACGCTTCGTTTGACAACTACCCAAACGCGTATACTTTCAAATTCGTAGATTGTCATTTTGCCTTGCAGACTTGCCCATTCTGCGGCACAATACCGCTTGTGAAAATCCTCGCCGTCAGCGATGAAGTGATCGAACGTTTGTATAACCTGTGCGCGAGCGGTCAGTTCAAGGAGGTGGAACTCATCGCAGGGTGCGGCGACCTGCCCTACACCTACCTCGAAAACATCGTTAGCATGCTGAACGTTCCCCTGTTCTATGTACCGGGCAACCATGACCCCGCATTCAGCCCGACGAATCCGCTCGCCCATGCGGAAGGCGGCTCAAACATCGACTTAAAACTGGTCCGCCATAAACGCTTTTTGATCGGCGGCTTCGGCGGCTCCATCCGCTACCGTCCGGATGGCGTAAACCAATATAGTCAGGCAGAAGCGTATTTCAGAGCCTGGCGCCTGCTCCCCGCTTTGCTGGTTAACCGCGTAAAATTCGGGCGCGCGCTCGACCTCCTCATCACGCACTCGCCTCCTTACGGCATCCACGATGAGGAATCACAGGCGCATCGCGGCATCCACGCCATCAACTGGCTTCTCCAGATTGCCAAGCCGCGCTATCACCTTCACGGTCATACCCATTTCCAACGACGCAACCTTTCACCCTCTGAAACGAGGCGCGGGTTGACAACGATCATGAATATCTTTCCTTACAAAATAGTGGAAGTAAATCACTAACTCACCTTACGCAGAACGTCGCGCAGGCGTTACCCTGAGTTTGTCGAAGGGCTTGGTTGGACGAACCATGCTTCTAAGAAAACCTGCGGGACGGCGCGCAACATCAATCACGAACACAAACCATGCCTGATCCACTGAACGATAAAACACAAGCCGATTTTCAACGGGCGCGCTTCAAAGCGTTCATGCACCGCGTCTGGGATTCGCTCTCCGGTCACCGTACGACACTGCTATCGTATGAAGACATCAAAGAGAAGCTTCATATCGGCGGTCCCATTTACCGCGGCGTGCAAACTGTGCGCGTCGACCAGATCGCCGGAAGCCTGAACCGGTATCATGAATTTGACCGCGTGTTCATGCCCGCCTCCAGTTCCCTTGCCGCGCGCTGGCAGAGCGTCAACCGCGCGTTTTACGAAGATGTGAGCCTGCCGCCTGTTGTGTTATACAAAGTGGGACAGGTGTACTTTGTTGTCGACGGTCATCACCGGGTTTCGGTGGCGCGCGAACAAAATCAATTGTTTATCGACGCGGAGGTGCGCGAATGCTCGACGCGCGTTAACCTTACACCGGATATCCGCCCGGAAGACCTGGAGATCATCCACGACAAAGTTCATTTTCTGGAACGCACCTCGCTGGATAGGCTCAAACCTGAAGCCAATATCAAACTCACCATCCCGGATGGCTTCGAGCGTATGTTAGAGCATATCGCCGTCCATCGTTACTTTATGGGGCTGGACTGGAAACGCGACATCTCCGAAGAGGAAGCGATCAACCACTGGTACGACCACGTATACATGCCGATCGTGCGCGTCATCCGCGAAACGGACATCCTCAAAGAATTTCCGGACAAAACCGAAGGCGATCTTTACCTCTGGGTACTCGACCACCAGCATTACTTGGAATCGCAGGAAGGCATGCCTTTACAACCGCCCGATGCCGCCGCGCGCGATTTTTTCGGCATAAAAGGCGATCAAGCCGCGACGGTAAAAAAGAAAAAACAAAAAACGGAGAAGAAAAAATCATGACCACATCACACCTACTTGCCGGCGTGTACGCCGCGGCGGTCACGCCGCTCAAAGACGCTTCCACGCTTGACCTTGATTCTGTTCCGGCTTTGGCGAATTTTCTCACAGACCGAGGCTGTCATGGCATCGTTCTCTTCGGCACCACCGGCGAAGGACCTTCATTCTCCTCAAAGGAACGCGAAGATGTGATGCGCGCGCTTAAAGAGAATCGACCGGCGGGAAGCCGCCTCATCGCCGGTACCGGCACCCCGAGCCTGACGGAAACCATCGAATTGACGAAATGCGCGTTCAACCTGGGCTACGATGCCGTGCTGGTTGTGCCGCCTTATTACTTCCGCAAGGCAAGCGATGATGGGTTGTTCGATTGGTTCAGCGAGGTGATCCGCAAAGCCGTCCCGGTGGATAAATTCCTAATTGGGTATCACATTCCCCCGTTGATCGGAGTCGGGTTTTCCGTCCCGTTGCTCAAGCGGTTGAAGGACGCATTCCCGAATCAGTTTGCCGGCATCAAAGATTCATCGCACGATGCCGATTTTGCCCGCAGTGTTGGCGATACGTTCGGCGCGGATCTGCTCGTGTTGAACGGCACCGATTCGTTTTTGCAAATGGCAATGGAACATCACGCCGCGGGGTGCATCACCGCGCCCGCCAATTTGATCTCGCCCGATCTGCGCGAAGTGTGGGATTTGATCCAAGCCGGAAAAGACCCCAATCAGGCACAAGCGCGGGTAACCGAGAAGCGCCACATTCTGGAGAAGTATTTGCCATTCCCGCCCGCCTTGAAAGCATTGATGCACCGATTGCATGGTTTGCCGCGCTGGGCGGTGAGACCTCCCCTGGAAAATCTTACGGAAGAGAAAATCGAATCTGCCCTCGATGAACTTGCCAAAGTTCAACCTGCCGGTTAAGAGACTGTTTCTTAACTTCTTTTTTCGACAAGGATACTTCGACAGGCTCAGCGCAAGTTTCGCTGATTTTCACGGAAATATCTTTTTAACTGATGTTACGCAGTTGAAGTCAGCCTGATCTCCGTAACGCGACATTCATGTCGCTCTTGCGCAAGAACAACTTGAAAGGCGAGATCAATCTCGCCTTACGGCTTTACCGCGTATGGTGAGTTTTTAATATCCATGTGTTCCGTGAAATCCGCGTACAAAAGATCAAGGTTTAAGACCTGATTACCTTATACAATGTTTTTTGGACGCTGAAAAATGCTGATTTCGCTGATTCAACTCGTAGGAAGGCGCAGAAACGATTGACAAGCTTGGCGCCCCTCACGCCCTTCGTGGCACAAAGAGAAATGCGCGGCAGAGAGAGGCGGGATTTACTTCTCTTCCCCAACCAGGCGTAAAAAGACTTCCACCACCTTCGGGTCGAAATGCACGCCCGATAGCGATTTGATGTAACTCAGCGCTTTGGCTCGCTCCCAGGCCGGGCGATAGGGGCGGTCGGAGCAAAGCGCGTCCCATACATCTGCCACGGCAAAGATACGAGCCGCCAGCGGAATGGATTCTGCCTTCAACCCGCGGGGGTAACCCGAACCATCCCAGCGTTCGTGATGGCAATACGGAATATCCAGCGCGGGGCGCAAGTGTGGGATTGGATAGAGTAATCGTTGGGCATAGACCGGATGCTGTCGCATGATCTCCCACTCTTCGCCGGTCAAAACGTCGGGTTTGAGGAGAATACGGTCGGGAATGCCCATTTTGCCAATATCATGCAGAAGGGCGCCCCGGCGGATCTGCACACGATCCTTTTCACCAACTCCCATGGCTTCGGCAAGCGCCAAAGTGAGATTGGTCACGCGCTGGGTATGCCCCTCGGTCTCACGGTCACGCATATCTAACGCGGCAGACCATCCCTCAAGCGTGGATTCGTAGGCAATGCCCAATTCCATATTCGAGCGTTGGAGACTGCTGAAGAGGGAGGCGTTATCTATGGCAAGCGCCGCTTGAGCGGCGAGCGATTCGAGAAAATCCAACCATTCCCGGTCTGCTTCAATGTGGGATCGGTGAAGGATCTCCATCACGCCTTTCACATCGCCTTTTGCGATCAATGGCACGCCGTAATAACAGGAGAATCCTTCCAGCACATTCAACGGGTGATCTTTTCGGGACGCCAGATCATCCACCATGATCATCTCCCGTTTCAATACAGCCTGCCCGGCGAATCCCTCCCCAAGCCGCAACGATGTTTGCTTTAAGCCAGCCGTGCGAAAACCAGCCCCTTCCGCAAATTCCAGGGCATGAACAGCCTGATTAAGCATAAGAATACTCGCCGCATCGCAACCCAGGTGCGCCATCGCCTGGTTGACGATCGTTTGCAGGATTAGGTGCAAGTCGGCGCCGCTGGCGATGAACATGTCGATGGTGCGTAATACCCTGATACTATCGATTTGCCGTTTCAGTTGCTCGTAAGAGGACGCGCGCTGAATGGCATTTGCCGCCATATCGGCAATGTTCATCACGAGACGCACATCTTCCAAACGGAACACCGCCGCGCGGAAGATGTTCATTACGCCGATCATGCCAGCCGGTGTGCCCAACGGCACGCTGATGAAACTGCCCTTCTCTTTCCTCTCCGCGCTCCACTTCATCGACGCATCCTGTTGCAGATCGTCGATCACGCGAGGGGCTCCGCTTTCCATCACCTGGCGGCTTATGTCTGCGCTGGGCGGGTCTTTGGAGCCCAGACAACCTCTCCATTCTCCACCCGCCGCTTCAACCACAAGGGTGTCCGTTCCCGCGCGCCTGAGGATGAGCGCCGCGCCGCGCGCATCGAACTGCAACGAGACTTGATCGAGCACAACTTGTAAAATTTCGTCACGCGAGCCCGCCACGCGCAATGCCGCGCTGACCGATGCCAGGGCGGCCAGTTCATCCTCGCGGCGCCTGCGGTCGGTAATATCCGAAATGGCGCCGATCATGCGGATGGGTTTCCCGCTGGAGTCGCGCTCAATGTAACCACGGTCGATCACATACGCTGTCAATCCGTCGCTCCGGACAAATCGATATTCATCCTCCCAGATCGTCTCTTCATTCAGCAGAGCATTGTTCAAATTTTCCAAAACCCGTTGACTATCCTGCGGATGGATGTGATTTTCCCACCACAACGGATCCTGTTTCGACTCTTGCTTGCTGTACCCAAACAGAATCTGGAGATTCTCGCTCCAGGCTTTGTCGTTGGAAATGATATCCCATTCCCAGATAACGTCATTGGTGGCGCGCGCCGAAAGACGGTAACGCGCCTCGCTGGTCTGTAAGGCTTCCTCCGCCTGCTTGCGTTTGGTAATATCGTCGCAGACGATCAGAATCGCCCGTCCGCCGCCGACCGCCGAAATCATGCGGGAAGTTTCTGAAACCCAGATCACCTTGCCGCTTTGAGTCAGTGTGCGAAATTCCCGGGGCGCATTCTTCTCCGGGCGCGAGGCAAACTCTCTCAAAGTGTCCCAGACCACCGCCTGATCTTCAGCGTGGATGATGGAAAGGATGGGTTTTCCAATCAACTCCTCTTCCGAATATTCCAATTGCGCAGTCGCCGACTGATTCATGGCAAGGACTGTTCCATCCAAACTCAATGTAAATAGCATCAATGGATTGTTCTGATACAGCTCGCGATATTGCTCCTCGCTTTCCTTGAGAGCCATCTCTGCCTGCTTGCGCTCGATGGAAGACGCCACTTGGTTGGACACATAGCTCAAGATATCGAGGTCGCGCTGGGAGTAGCGAACGTTTTCATCGTACGCCTGCACCGCCATGACCCCGATCGTTTCATTGCGTATCTTCAACGGCACCCCCAGCCAATCTATGGATCTCGTGCCGTTGGGGATCAGGATACCGCGTTCCTCCAGCTCTTTCATAACTTCCGATTTCCCCAATAGAGGCTTGCTGTTTCGTATCACATAGGAAGTGGGACCTTTGCCCAACGGGGCGGGTTGCGGCGTTTCATCTTTCACATCCACATGGTACGGGAAACTCAAGAGATCTGCATCACGATCATAGAAAGCGATATAGAAATTCTCGGCGACCATCACGCCTTTCAATGCCTCATGGATCACGCCATAAAATTCATCCATACCGACATTCGAACTGGTCGCGTCACTGATGCGATAGATGGCGGCTTGAAGCGCCTCAGCCTGCTCGCGTTCGACGAGTTCCTGGCGGCTTAGGGCATACAGCCGGGCATTTTCATACGCAATGCATGCGAGTTGCGCAAAACGCGAGAGCAACTCGATATCATCCTGGCTGAAGCGCCGCCCCGCCTCCTGATACGTAACACCCAGCACACCCACCACTCTATCGCCGGAAATCAGGGGAACGCCCGCGATGGAATGAAAATTGATCGTTGAAAATTTGTCCGATCTGCCGAGCCAGGATTGATAATCCGGCACATGAATGGGTTGACCGGTCTGCCACACTTTTCCGGCAAGCCCTTCACCGGGCTTGAGTCGTTCGCCAGTTAATTCTTGCCCCTGTCCGATCGCCAGCACAAACGTCAATTCTGATTCATCCGGCGAGACAAGGTAAATATAACTGCTGGTTGCCTCGAACAATCTCTTTGCCTGGGTCAAAATCGCCTGAAGCACTTCTGACAGTTCGGTCTGCCGCACAATGGTAAGCGTCGCTTCCTGTAACGCCGTTAAGATGAGATTCTTTCGCCGTGTTTCCGCGTACAGGCGCGTGCGCTCGATGGCTTTTGCCACCTGTTCGGAAACGAATTCCAAGATCCGCAGTTCGCGCTCGGTGTATACATTTGCATCGTGATAATCTTGCAAGGCGATCACGCCGATCGTGCGTCCATCCACTTTTAGCGGCGCGCCGATCCAGATCGGAGATGGGAAGCCCACTAGCTCAACCTCTCCAAGGCGCGCCAATTCTTCAAAATCTTCCTGCGCGTTCATCACCGGCAAACCTGTGCGTAGAACATACTCGGTCATTCCACGACCCGGCTTGGACGCCGCCAGAGGCGGATCGTCGTCCATCTCGTCCACATAATATGGAAAACTCAACAGATCGTTCTCTTCATCGTATAAAGCGATAAAAAAATTTCGGGCGGGCATCACCTGCCCAATAGTCGAATGAACCAAACGATATAATTCATCCAAACTGGAGGCATGATTTGCCGCCTCGCTGATTTGATAGACCGCCGACTGTAACGACTCCGCGCGCTTGCGCTCGGAAATATCGTAAATGCAACTCAGGATGCAGTCCCTGCCTTCTAACACCGTTTTTTCAGACGAAAGCGACGCCCAAAACTCAGCCCCATTCGACCGTTTCAACAATACCTGATGATCGCGGAGCGATCCGCGTTCAGTAATCCCTTCCACCACGCGGAAACGGTCTTTCGGATTCACATAATATTCCGCCGCCTTACTGCCCACCAAATCGGAAAGCGACCTGCCAAATAAGTCTTCCGTGGCAGAGTTGGCGTACAGCACAACGCCATCATCGAGCGAATTCAACATCATCGGAATGGGGGACGATTCCAGGACAGTGAGCAAACGCGCTTCGCTTTCTCGTAACTCTTTTTCAATGCGCTTGAGTTCGGTGATATCCACCGAGATCCCCAGCACCGCGGGTTCATTCGCGTCGGAAAACAGGAAGGGGATTTTTGTCGTCGAAAGAATTCGAGGCGTTCCATCGTCGTCAAAGACCAACTCTTCCGGAATATGCTTTGGCTTTCCGGACCGAATCACATCCAGGTCTTGCAAGCGGAAACGCGCGCTGATTTCAGGCAACACGGGCAGATCTGCGTCGGTTTTGCCGATCAACTCATCCACAGAGCGCTGATACTTCTCAGCCATCGCCTTGTTAGCGAGAATGTATTTCCCCTCCGCGTCTTTTGCAAAAATAAAATGCGGGTCCAAGTCGATCAACTGGCGCACCCCTTCCTCATTGAGGTTAATTCTATTCCCCGCCGGCTTCTGCAACATCGTATCGGGCGCGTCTATGCGGCGCGAATCCGCCTCCCCCGCTTTCCGCTTCGTTCTTGCTTTACTTTCCTTTTTCATCGTTTGAAATTCCGAAATTAAGAAAGTCCTTCTCTTACTTTACCTCATTCCTCTCCCGCCGCGCCCGACTATTATAATATTGACATGACACTCTGGCGGCTTCTCATCACCCTTCCGGCAAGGGGAGCATGGAATATGGCGGCGGATGAAACCATCCTGCATCATGTCGGACGCGGCGATTCCCCTCCCACCTTACGGCTGTATGCCTGGACCCCGGCTTGTCTCTCGCTTGGGTACGCCCAGCCCTTCACAGACGTTGACACACAGCGACTGAAAGCGCAACACTGGGATGTGGTGCGACGCCTCACCGGCGGGAGGGCGATCCTCCACACCGACGAGTTGACCTATTCCGTTATCGCTCCCAACGATGAACCTCGAGTAGCGGGCACCGTGCTCGAAAGTTACAACCGCTTGGCGCAGGCGCTATTGCTCGCCGTGAAATCCCTGAATGTTGCTGTGGAAATGAAAGAGAAAAAAACGAACGATACGCCAGGCAACAACCCGGTCTGCTTTGAAGTTCCATCCACGTATGAGATCACAGTCAACGAAAAAAAGTTGATAGGTTCGGCGCAAGCCCGCAAAAAAGAAGGCGTTCTGCAACATGGCTCCCTGCCTCTGACCGGCGACCTGACGCGAATCTGCCGGGCGCTTGCTTTTGAGGATGAGGCGGCTCGTGAAAACGCATCCAGGCGATTGCTGGAGCGGGCGATCACGGTCGAAGCGGCGTTGGGGAGGAGAGTCGGTTGGGGCGAGGCGGCGCAGGCTTACATCCGCGCTTTTGAGGCGCAGTTGGGAATCCAATTCGAGGAGGGCAAGTTGTCCGAATCCGAATCCAACATGGCGGAGGAACTCGTCCGCGAGAAATACGATCACCCCTCGTGGACGGGACGAGTCTAGTTGGGGTTATCGAGGAAGATCGTATTCGGGAAACCGAGCGCGGCAAAAAATTTGAACAGGTAGGTCTCGGCGTTGATCTGCGCCTGATTGAGGATTCCATCTTCCAGCGCGGCTTTGAGGATCTCTTCCTCCGCCTTTTGCCGGACGAGGGTTTCGAGGTTTGGGTCGGGCTTGGTCAGCACGCCGGTCTGCCGGTCGTATACGTATGATTTTTCGTTATCGAGGGTGGCGATGAAAATTTCAGCCGGGGGCAGTTGTACAGAGAGCACTCCGTTTTCGTAGCGCATGTTTTCAGGCGCGAGTTTTTCCATGTCGACACCGGCGATGACGGTGCCGTGACCGACGAACAAAATTTTGTCGCCGAAAAATGTGGCGAACGTTCCTCCGCCAGTCTCGCCGGTGATCACTTTCTCCACGCTATACTGAATCGTTTCGAGCCGCGCCAACGCGCGAATCTCGTTGATGTAGGTGATCGGGTCGGGGATGATCGTCGGCGTGGGGTTCATCAGGTTCGCCATCTGCGTTTGCAGGGCGCGGTTCGCCTCGTTCACCTGCTCGAAAGGCTGGGTTGCGGTTTTGGCGCCTTCGCGCACGGTCTGCACGATCATGTATGCCGCAACTCCGATCACAATCAGAATCAGGATGGAGAGAAAATTGTTATTTTTCATGCCCATATTATAATCCCCCGGCAAACACATGAATCGGAATCCTTTTCCCCGGTTGATTTTCGCGGTCGCGTTTGTTCTGACTGTCGGCTGTAATTTGCCGCGCCTGGGCGCCGCCGAACCGACGCCAACCCCGGTTCTCGGCGTTGTCACTGAGACGCCCGCCCCGCCGCTTCCCTCCGCTGAACTTGGCTCGCCGGAAAACCCCTTAATCCTCGCCCTGCCGCCATCGACATCTTCGCAGGAGACGATCGACTCTGCGAACCTGATCGCCGCGCAATTCAAGGAACGCGCGGGGTACTCGGTGGTCACGGTCATCCCCGACTCGAAACTGGCGCTCGTGGAAGCCTTCCAAAAAGGGAATGCGCATATCGCGCTTCTCGATCCGTATGCGTATGCGCTGGCGTATCAAAACGAAACTGTCAAAGCCGCCTTTGCCGTTGTGAAGGATGAGAAAAGTCTGTATGGCGCGCAATTCCTTGCGCAACGCAGGGCTGGATTTACCCCGTTTTTCAACCCGGTGAGCGAATCGAACACGGACGATGACCCGGCGGTTGCCCTCGCCCAATTCAACGACCGGAAACCTTGTTGGAGCGATGAACGCTCGCTCTCCGGCTATGTCATTCCTTTCGGGTATTTGAAAACCAGCGGCATCAGCACCAAGCCCGCCGCCTTCGTGGAGGGACACCCGACCGTTGTGCGCTCGTTATATGCAAGCGGTATCTGCGAGTTTGGAGCCACCTACATCGATGCGCGGAAGTTCCCCTCGTTGGAAGACCAATTTCCCGACCTCATGGAGCAGGTGATCGTGATCTGGCGGATTCCCGAAATTATCCCGTATGATGTGTTTGTATTTTCTTCCAACTTGCCGCAACCGATGCGGGATTTATTTGCAAGTATCGTTCCCGTCATCATGCAAACCACAGATGGCAACTCCGCGTTCAAGGCGGTGTATGGGATCGACGAATTTCAGCAGGTGAATGACGGTTTTTATGCCGAGTTCCGCGCTCTCGTCGATGCGTCTGGGGTTAATCTGGCATCCGCGCTTAAGTGATGTTACGGCAGTGAATTGTTAATGGAGCTAAATGTGTCGCCGGTTTTCTCGCCGAACGCCCCAACAGCCACAATCACAAGAATAGCCACGAGAGCAATAATGATCGCATACTCCACAAGCCCCTGTCCTTTTTCTTTGAGCGAAAATAACATTTGAATTCCTTTCCGAGGCGCCCGCAGCCTCCTTGTCAAATATGACCCTGCGAGCATTGAGAATTGTTCAAATACGACGAACAGCCCCGTAGAATAGTTACAAAAAAGCCCCACCGTGCGGTGGGGCTTTTTTGTGCTCGTTTGAGCGGGTTACGGCAGGGAGTTATTGATGCTGGAGAAGGTATTGCCGATCTTGGGTCCAAGCAAAGTCATAACCGCAATCACGACGATAGCGACGAGAGCGATGATAATCGCGTACTCGACGAGGCCCTGGCCTTTTTCTTTGGGTGCGAACAACATGGTATTATTCCTTTCTAATAAATTGTTTGCCTGAGGCACATCCTCAGAACTTTTTACAGTATATCTGTTTCCATCAAAAATTCAAGACTTAAAAGGTTTCACTTCATTTACAGGTTTGTTAGTCTGTACAACAAAATTCACATGTAACATTTGAACGCAAAAAACGTCTGCAACCTTTACGATGAGAAAATTTACCAGCAAAAAATTTATATGGCGCGGCGCGTTATTTCTGGGGTTGATCGGCTTCTCAGGGTTGGTCTTGCCGCGCCTGGTGACAGCCGTCCATTCCATCAACCGCATTTACCAGAAAGAGAACGCGCCAAAAAAACAACTTGCCATTGTGTTTGGCGCCGGCTTGCGAAGGGATGGAACCCCCACCGCCATCTTGCGCGACAGGGTGGAAACCGCCGCCGAACTGTATTTTTCGGGCAAAGTGAAAAAGCTACTGATGAGCGGAGATAACCCTGTGTTGGACTATAACGAGCCCGAATCGATGCGCCAATACGCGCTTTCGCTTGGCGTTCCCGAAGAAGCGATCGCCCTGGATTATGCCGGCCGGCGCACCTACGATACCTGTTATCGGGCAAAAGAGATCTTTCAGGCAGACGATGTATTGCTCGTCACGCAAAAATTTCATTTACCGCGCGCCTTGTTTCTCTGCAATGCGCTGGGGGTGGAGGCTGTTGGGGTGGAGGCAAATACCCGCCGTTTTTGGAACTCATCGTTGATGATCTGGAATTTTCGAGAACTCCTCGCCACGGTGGGAGCGTTTCTAGACTTGTATGTTTCAGCGCCCGCTCCTGTGCTGGGAGAGCCTATTCCACTGTTCGTGGAGTGAACCAGTTCTGCCATATTTGGGGGATTCTCAGTTCGGACAGGTGTTGTCCAGACATCCGATTTGTGGATAAGTCGCCTCTTTTTGTGGATAAGTGGCAGGTCATGTGGAGAAGTAGGCTAGCCTTCTAGTTTGAGATCGAAACGGAACCCCCATATATGGGACGGGTGTGTACAAAACTTCCAATATATGGATTTGTGGGAAACTTTTCATTTTTTGGGGATGGAGTGTGGATAGATTTATCCCGATTCTTTCCACAAGTGCGGTGGCGTTGCCAGTGGCGATTCAGCCCCACTCGTGGAGGGAGGCGGAAGCGGTCATCCCACATATAGCGCAGATTCGCGCTCATCCACATCATCCACACCCCCTACTACTTTTACTAAATCATAATATTCTTATACTATATGCTTGAATCTCTTAAGCGAATCTTGTACAATCTTCACATCGGCCCCTCTTTACCCTTTGGGAGGTCCATCATGGACATGATCAAGGTTTCAGCCAGCTCCCGTACCTCTGCCGTTGCCGGGGCAATTGCGGGGGTGGTGCGCGAGTTCAAACGGGCGGAAGTGCAAGCGATTGGAGCCGGAGCAGTGAACCAGGCTGTGAAGGCGCTGGCTCTGGCTACCGGGTATTTGAAAAACGATAATATCCAGATTGTTTGCGTGCCGGAGTTTGCGGATGTGACGATCGACGACAAGGTGCGCACCGCCATCAAGTTTGTCGTTGAGCCGCGCTGAGAGAGTGTTGCTTAACTCTTCTTTGGGACACGGATGGCGCGGGTTTCACTAGACCCCTTGCGAAAGTCATTTTTGCCACAGAGAAAAAGAGCCTTTCTCAAAGGTCTCTGTGGACTCTGCGGCTAAGTTAGGGACACTTATGCAAGAGGTCAACTGAGTTTCACGGAAAACCCTATAAAAATCCGTGTTTTTCTGTGTGATCCGTCAAATTAGTGTCCTTAACTGATGTTACGCAGTTGAAGTGAGCCTGATCTCCGTAACGCGACATGAATGTCGCTCTTACTCAAGACCAACCTGAAAGGCGAGATCAATCTCGCCTTATGGCTTTGCCGCGTAAGGTGAGTACATCAGGACCTACGCGGTTGGCGGGCAGTTGTGCTGTCGCCGCCGCAGTGCAACTACGGCGTAACAAGTTCAACTGCGTAAGTCCTATACGTCAAGAAACGGTCTCTGAGCAACGCTGGCATTTCAAACGGGGTGGTTTATAATTCTCTAAAGACGATGTCACTTCACGGTCTTTGTTTCGTCTTGTACCCATGAAAAAGTCGAAGGTATTCTGGCGCAGTTTGTCTTTGGTGTTGTTGATCGCCGCGGTATGCGGAGGTTTGGTTGCGCCGGTCGTTCAGCCGGTGAGGGCGGCGCCGATGCAACAGGCGGCGACGACGATTATCATCAGTGAATTTAGAACGAGGGGGTCGGGCGGGGCAAATGATGAGTTTATCGAATTGTTCAATCCGACAGGTTCGCCTATCGATATTACCGGGTGGACAATAGGAAAATCCAGTGGGTGCGGTACTACGACAGAAATATTGGCGACAATTCCGAGCATTCCCTCTCCTGTTATTTTAAATTCTGGACAACATTACCTGCTTTCCGCTTTTTCCTATTCAGGAACTGTGCCACCCGATTATCGTCACAACAGCAACTGGGCGATCGATGATGACGGCGGGATCGCTATTTTTGATAGTAGTGCCACTCTGGTGGATCAAGTTGGTATGTGCAGTACCACTACATATGTTGACCCGATCAATTTAACTCCACTAACAAATAATGTGGATCAAGGATACGAGAGAATCCCCGATATTTCAGGGTATTGCGTTGACACAAACAATAACCTTGCAGATTTTATTCTTCGTGATAGCGATCCGCAAAACTTATCGAGCCCGGTTGCGCCATGCGGCAATCCTACTCCAACCCCGACCTTTACTTTAACTCCGACGTTCACTCCAACGAACACATCAACTCCAACGCTTACTCTTACTCCTACGAGAACTTCTACGCCCACGGTAACACTCACGTCGCCTCCGGTTGCCTTGAGTGTGGTGATTAGCGAGTTTCGAACTACAGGACCGAACGGTGGGAACGATGAATTTATTGAACTATTTAACCCAACAAGCGGACCGGTCCTAATTGGAGATTGGACATTAAGAAAATCGACAGGTTGTGGGGCTGGCACTTCCTTGGTTGCAACAATTAACTCTGGTGTGACCCTTAACCCCGGACATCATTATTTAATTGGAGGAGCTTCTTACAGCGGCACAGTTACTGCGAACCAGTCGTTTCCAGCGAGTCAAGGCATTGCGGATAATGGAGGCATTGCCCTGTTAAATGGATCGACTTTTATGGATCGCGCTGGAATGTGCTCTTCTACAACCTATTTTGAGACTTCCCCACTTATTCCTTTATCAACACAAACGGATCGAAGTTATGATCGTAAAGCCAATTCATCAGGACTCTGTATTGATTCAAATAATAATCTGGCAGATTTTTTTGCCCGAACTCCAAGCGATCCTCAGAATATGTCCAGCGCATTGACCTTATGCGGCAATCCAACCCCAACCCCGACAGCCCTCCCGAAAGCCACAGCAACCAAGACGGGCATACCGCCTCCCCCGCCTCCCCTCATTGCCATCAACGAATTCCTGCCGCGCCCCGGGCGCGATTGGAACAACGACGGTTTCGTCAATACTGGCGATGAATTCATCGAGATCATTAACCACGGCACGATCTCCGTCAACCTGAGCGGGTATACCCTGGACGATGAAGCGAACATCGGCTCGAAGCCGTTTGCGCTCCCCTCCATCACGCTGGCGCCAGGCGAACGGATCGTGTTCTACGGTAGCAAGACCGGCTTACTGTTAAGCGACGGCGGCGACGGGGTGCGCCTGCTCAAACCGAACGGTTCGCTGATGGATGCCTACAACTACTCCCTTGCCCGCTACCCCGACCAATCCTTCTGCCGCCTGCCCGATAACGGCGGGCTGGACGATTGGAACCGGACATGTTTCCCCACACCGGGGTTGAAGAATTCGTCAGGCGGCGCGCCGGGCGTTGGCTCAAGCGCGGATACTTCGTTCTGCCCGGTGGCAGATACCCTCCCTCTGGATTTTTATATCGCGGAATGTACGCCGTTCGGTAACAATATTTGGAGCCGCCCTTATTGGGACGATACCGGCTGGTTCGGTGAACAGCCCCTGCCAAACTACCCTGGCAAGTGGGAAATCTTTTTAGACTAAGGGTTCGTAAAAATATAAATTCCCTGTTGGGGATGCAGTTGCACTGCATCCCGCTCGCAGTGCAACTGCGCGCGAACAAAAACACGGGAAGTTATTAATTTACAGACCCTAAAAAGCGGCGGTCTCATTACGAGACCGCCGCGCTTGTTAATCCTGCGCCGCGTTTGCCACTTCCTCGGGTTCGAACACAACCTCCTCTTTGCCGGTCAACTTCTCATCCACTTTTTGGACGATGAGACGCAAATGCCCGGGGTGTGAGACAAAATCCAAATCGTCGGCGGGAACCGCAAGGATGGGGCACAGGGTGAAGTTGTCGATCCACGTTTCGTACAGGTTGTTAAGTCCGCGCAGATACTCGGCAGAAATGGTGCGCTCATAGTCGCGTCCGCGGTTCGAGATGCGCCCCAGCAACGTGGACACCGAAGCCCGCAGGTAGATCACCAGGTCGGGCGGCGGGAGGAAGCGCAGCATCGTCTCGTACAGATCGCGGTAAGTTTGATAATCGCGGTCTTGAATATGCCCCTGTAAATATAGGTTTTGCGCGAAGATCTCGGCATCTTCGTATACACTGCGGTCCTGGATCACCGCGCTGGGATGTTGCGAGAGTTGGAAGTGCGAGCGCAGGCGATGGGTGAGAAAAAAGACCTGCGAATGAAACGACCACGAATCCATGTTCGCATAAAAATCGGCGAGGTATGGGTTTTGGGTGACCGGCTCATAGAACGGCTCCCAGCCCATGCGCGAACAAAGCATCTGCACCAGCGTCGATTTTCCCACGCCAATATTCCCAGCCACCGCAACAAATTTTTTCACGGCATTCCTCCTCAAAATCGTGTTGTATTCGACTTAACCCAAAATAAAACTCTCTACCGACATTCCCTTTTTTTACCGCGAAGGACGCTAGGAACGCCAAGGTTTCACAGGTTTTCTTCGCGCTCTTCGCGGTTCAACTTTGTCGTTTGCGCGTTAGAAAAAATAGGCTCTCACGTTTTTAACGGGAAACCATTTTTCAAACACAAAGGACACGACGGTCACAAAGGAAAAACACAAAGAATCTAGGCTCTTTGTCCCCCTTTGTGTCGCTTCGACGAACTCAGCGCAAGACTTTGTGTCCTTCGTGGTGAGGCTCTTTCCCGTTGATTACGGGACACCCAAAAAATAAAAGAGACAGAACTTTCGTTTTTATTGCTCTAAGACGGACTGTGACCGTCGCTTCGCTGGTGCATATGGCGGTCACAGACCGCCTGTGAGCGAAAGCCCTAATAGATCTGCGTCCGGGAGAACCAGCCCTATTGCGGAAATTCGCCCGCCAACTCCTTGTCGATCACCTGCCTGAACACCTCGATGGGTTGCGCCCCGATCACCGCCAGCCCGTTGATGAAGAAGGTCGGCGTGGAGTTGACCCCCATGTTGATGGCGAAATCGCTGTCTTTCTGAATCATTGTCCGATACGTGCCAGCCTTCATACAAGCATCAAAGGAAGATGCGTTCAGGTTCAAATCGCTTGCATATTGGGTATACACACTGCTTCCCAACAGATCTCCGCTGAGCAGTTTATCGTGGAAACCCCAAAAAGCGTTTTGTTCATTGGCGCACAGGGCGGCTTCGGCGGCTGAGAACGCGTCGGGGTGAATGGACGTGAGTGGCAGGTTCCGATACACAAAGCGGATTTGCCCCTCGTATTCCGCGAGCAGGGGTTCGTACACTTCCGCGAACCAGCGCTTGCAAAACGGACATTGAAAATCGCTGAACTCGACGATGGTGATGGGCGCGTCTTCGGGACCAAAAGCGGGATACCCCTCGGTCGGGATATCGTAACGGATAACCTGCGGTTCCTCCGCCACTTGCGCCTGATTCGCCGCCTGAGGCGCGGTGCCAGCCTTTGCGAACAGGTCGGTTCCCCACACCGCGTACCCAGCCAGGAGACCGAAGAAAAACGTCAACACGCTGAGCGCGGCGTAAAAGTGACTCGCCTTGAACGTGATGGTGTTCTCGTCTAGCAAGGTGGTCGCAGGTTCGGCAACGGCGGTTTTGTTACCAGAAACAGGGATGGGCTGTTCTTCAGTGGTTGTAGATTTTCTAGGCATGGGCGGCATTATAAAACACGCCCGCCGATTTGTCATTTGCCACTTTTGTGGGGAAACCACGTAGATCGTTTTGCAAGTTTATTTTTCGGAGGTCGAAATGACAACTCACACAAAACACATCCCCTGGTATCTGTGGCCCTTTGCCGCCATCTGGAAACTGCTGGCGGTGATCGTCGAACTCACGGGGCGGCTCGTGGCGATGATCCTCGGCATCGTGCTGATGCTCGTCGGCGGCATCATCAGCCTGACCGTCATCGGCACCATCGTCGGCATTCCGCTGGCGGTTGTGGGGTTATTGCTGTTCCTCAAGGGGATGTTCTAGCGTACAGCAAAGTTCACTTTGCTTTTACTGCGAAGAAACTCGCTCTATGCAGTCGTCTCAGGCTGCGTTCCCCGCTTCCGCGCGAGAAGCAGGATGCGGCTGGGCAGGGAGGCGAGAAACCGTCGAATAGGCGGAATACGCATAACGAGCAGAATGACCGCGATCACCGTGTAGATCAACGGGCGGATAATCTCGCCTTGCAAGGCGAAGAAATCGCCTTTCTTACCCCACGCATAATGCAGTAACAACAGCGGGACGATGAAGTAGATGGTCTGGTGAATGCGTTTCCATCGTTTGCCGAGGCGTTTCTTCCAGATATCGAACGAGCTGGCGGCAAGCGGAATCAACAGGAGGAAACCGGCTAACCCTACAAGGATATACGGCTTCTCGATAATATTTTGAACGATAAAACTCCATGCCAAACCATAATCGAACATGAAGATGATGATATGGAGCGTGGCGTACATGAAGGCATACAACCCCAGCGCGCGACGGCGTTTAAGAAGTTCGGTCCATCGGAAGAGCGTGTTCAACGGCGTGCAAGCCAGCGACAGGATCAGCAAGGTAATGGCATGGCGTCCCGTGCGTTGCTCCAATTCCTGAATCGGGTTTGCCGAGAGATCGCCTGTGATGAGTTTGAACACAAGGATGACCAGCACAGACCACGCATAGATGTGTATGGCAATTTGAAGAGGGGTGTAACGTGAAAAGATTTTTTTCAACATAATGGTTTTTATAATACCGCGCGCTTGTCCCGGCATGCAAGCGCCAGGGAAGTTCGCCTTGTGCTCAGCCACAGAGTCCGCAGAGAACCTTGAGAATAACTCTTTTTCTCTGCGTTCTTTGCGGCGAAGACGACTTTCGCAAGAGGCTTAGTCTAATAATTTTCGATCAAATCCATGCCGGCGTACATCCCAGCCACTTGTTCGGCGTACCCATTGAACATCAGGGTGGGGCGGCGTTTCAATTCGCCGATGCGGCGTTCCGATGCCTGCGACCAGCGCGGGTGCGGGCGTTCCGGGTTCACATTCGAATAAAAGCCGTATTCTGTTGCTCCTACGCTGTTCCATAATGTGCTCGGTTGCTCCTCCACCAGTTCGATCTTTGTCACTGCCTTGATGGATTTGAACCCATACTTCCACGGCACAACAAGGCGGATCGGCGCCCCATTCTGATTGGGCATCGGCTCACCATATACCCCGGTGGCGAGGATGGTCAAGTCGTTCATGGCTTCGTCGAGGCGCAACCCCTCCTGATAGGGCCACGGGTAAAAAGGACTCGCTTGCCCCGGCAGGTCTTCCGGGCGGTAGACCGATTCAAAGCGAACATATTTTGCGTTTGAAGTCGGCGTCACTTCTTTCAAAATGGATGAAAGCGTGAACCCGCTCCACGGGATGACCATGCTCCACGCCTCCACGCAACGCAGGCGGTAAATGCGCTCCTCCTGGGTGAATTTGCCCAGCAAATCTTCGATGCCGTAGGTTTTGGGTTGCTTCACCAAGCCGTAGACTTCCACCGTCCATGGGTTGGTGTTGAAGTCTTTTGAAAGTGGAGCCACCGCCTCCTTATTGGCGCTGAACTCATAGTAATTATTATAGTTGGTGATGTCTTCGAAGGTGTTGGCAGGATCGCCTAATTCATCGAATTTGACTTCGACAGGCGGCGCTTCTTCCCCCGGGATGACTGTCGCGGCTACCGTGGGCGCGCACGCCGCTAGAAGCGCCGATCCGCTCAGGAAGCCCGCGGCTTTGAGGAATTCGCGCCGTGAAAGGTATTGCGAATGCGGCGTGATCTCGGATGATTGTACAGCAACGGATTTATAGTTGTCGTTCATAGTTCTCCTTGCTTTCCTTTCCTTGTGAAAGAAGAGGCTGGGTGGCGGATTAATACGTTTCTTCCAACAACGCGCGAATATTTTCCTCGGTCTCTTCGTAACGCCCTTCGCCAATGTGAACATAGCGGATGCGCCCTTGTTTATCGATCAAGTACAGCGCGGGCCAGTAGCGGTTCTTATACGCGCGCCATGTGACTCCATCATTGTCCTGCGAGATGGGATATTCGATCTCAAAATGCCGAACAGCGTCTCGCAAATTGGCAAGGTCGGTTTCGTAATCGAACTCTGGGTAGTGATTGCCGATGATGACAAGCCCCTGCGCGGCGTATTTCTCGTGCCACTCTTTGAGCGACGGCATCACGTTCTGGCAGTTGATACAGCCGAATGTCCACATTTCGACGATGACTACTTTGCCGCGCAAGTCGGCGAGGCGGAGCGGCGCGTCTGTGTTCAACCATGTGGTGTTTGTTAGTTCGGGAGCGGGACCTAGGTCGGGCAGGGATGCAAGTTTGGGCATGGGAGCATCGTCCACGGGCGAGTCAGCCGCGCTTTGCGAAAGAGGCGTTTGGGCGTTGGAGCATCCAACCAGAAGGAGGAATATCAGGCAGACGCGGAGTGATTTCATGGATCGTTGTCCTTGATGCCTGAAGTGTAGAAAAACTTCCTTACAAAAAGATTACGCCCCTCTGAAAAGTTTGTTAAGGAATGGTGAAGGTGAACAGCGTGCCCTTGCCCGGCTTACTCTCGACGCGGATCTCTCCGCCATGCGCCTGCACAATGCCGCGCGCGATTGCCAGCCCCAACCCGGCGCCCGTGCCGCGACTGCGCGAACGAGCCGCATCGCCGCGATAAAAACTTTCGAACACGTGCGGCAGGTCTTCCTCGCGGATGCCCTCGCCTGTGTCGCTGACGGTCACCTCGATGCCCTTGCCGGTGCGATGCGCCCACACGCTCACCCTGCCCTGATCGGGTGTGTGCCGCAGGGCGTTACCGATGAGGTTGTTGAGCGCGCGCCCGATGGCTTGCGTATCCATGTTGACCGGGTCCACGTTGTATTCCACGTTGCCTTCGAGTTTGATCTCGCGTTGTTTGGCGGGTTCGGTAAAACTTTCGAGCGTGTCCGAAACGAGGTCGCTGAGCGAGGCGTTTTGGCGGTCGAGCGGAAAGCCCCCCGTATCGAGTTGCGCCATTTGGAAGAGATCGTCGATCAACGCGGAAAGTGAGTTCACGTCGCGTTGGGCGGTGCGTAAATATCGGCTGGCGGTTTCGGGGTCTTCCACCACGCCGTCAGATAACGCCTCCAAAATGGCGCGCACCGAGGTGAGCGGAGTTTGCAAATCGTGACCCACCCAGGCGATCAGATCGCGGCGCATGTGTTCGAGTTCGCGTTGCTTGCTATCGCTTTCCTGTAACTGTTCCGCCATCTGATTGAAGGTTTTTGCCAACCCCGCCACTTCGTCATGACCCTGCACAGGCACGCGCGTGTTCAGTTCGCCATGCGCGATATTTTCCGCCGCATTTTTGAGCAGATGAATGCGCTGTGTGATCGTGCCGGAGAGAAAATACCCAAGCACGGTTGCCATGCCGCCGGCAAACACCAATAAAACAATGGCAAGCAATAGATCGTGCTGGCTCGAGAACATCATCTGCGCCGAGAACCACACATTGAAGAACGTGAGAACGCTGGCGAGGATATACCCGCCCAGCAACGTCCAACGCAGGGTCGGCGACATGTGGATCCAACCGAGGGAATACGCAAGATAACCGATGACTGCCGAAACCAATGCTGTGAGGCTAAGATATAACGCCAGATTGGCGATATCCTGCATCGGCGGGAACATCACCAGCGTAAAGATGCCCAGCGTGATCGCAACGATGACCGCCGCGCCGAGAATCAATTGAAACACAAAAGGAGCACGCGAAAAAAATTTTTTCATCTTACGGTTCAAATTTATAGCCGACGCCCCACACCGTAATCAACCGCGCGGGCTTCGAAGGGTCGAGTTCGATCTTTTCGCGCACGCGGCGCACATGCACGGTCACAGTGCCCGGATCGATGTATTGCGCCCCGCCCCACACGCGCTCGAGTAACTGATCGCGTGTGAACACCTGTTTCGGGTGGCGCATCAACAAATAAAGCATGTCGAATTCCTTCGCCGTCAATTCTACATCGGAGTCGCGCGCTTTGACCACCCGACTGCGCGGGTCGATGGATAGATCAGGGAAGGATATCGCCCGGTCGTTCCCCTCCTCCGCCTGCTCCCGCGCCCCGCGCCGCATCACCGCCCGCACCCGGCTCACCAGCTCCTGCGGGCTGAACGGCTTGACCACATAATCGTCGGCGCCCATCTCCAGCCCGGCGATGCGATCCGCTTCTTCGCGCCGCGCCGTCAACATGATGATCGGCACATTGGACCGGTCTCGCATCCAGCGCGTGAGCGCCAGACCGTCCACTTCGGGAAGCATCAGGTCGAGGATGACGAAATCCGGGGGCTGTCGTTCGAAGAGAGCCATCGCTTGTTTACCGGTGGAAGCGACTTGCGCCGCAAATCCGGCGCGCTTGAGATACAGGCTTATCACCTCAGCAATGCTGGCTTCGTCTTCCACCACGAGAATGGAACGCGCGTTCATCGATGCCCATCATACTCCAATGTCATTCAGAATCGCGCAGCAGTTAGGAATTCGTAAGATTTGCCCCATGAACTACTTGTTTACTTGACCAATGCCTCGATCTCATCGAATGAGCGGATATCATCCCGCCCGGCGTTCTTGGCGGCGTACATTGCCATGTCTGCGGCGCGTAAGAACGATTCGCGCGTATCGCCGTTGGCGGGGTAGGAGGCGATGCCCATCGAATAGGTTGCGGTCAGTGTATGATTGCCGTAGCGCACCATCAACGCCTTGAGCGACTGCCGCAAGGCTGCCGCGCGTTCTTGCACGATACTGCGAGCCATATTGGGCATAACGATGAGAAATTCTTCGCCGCCGTAACGGCAGGCAAAGTCGCCGCGTCGGCTGTGGGTCATCAGCATGCCTCCCAGCGCTTTTAACATGATATCCCCTGCTTCGTGCCCATAGGTGTCGTTGATCTGCTTGAAGTGATCGATATCGATCATGATGATGGAGACAGGATAAGATTCGCGCGCGGCTCGGGCGAGTTCCCTATCCAGCGTTTCTTCGAGATAACGGCGGTTAAATAACCCGGTCAGCGAGTCGCGCACTGCCTGTTCGCGCAACTGGCTCTGTAAGATTCCAATTTCGATGAGTTGGGATTTCAGCCGGAAATTGGCGTCGCGGAGTCTTTTTTCAACTTCTTTGCGTTCGGTAATGTCTCGAAAGACAAGTAATCTGCCGTTTATCAGGTCATTCTTATCGTAGAGCGGGGTCATGCGCAAGTCTAAAATTTGAGATGGCATGGATGGAAGACGTACCTCGGTTTTTAGCTCGAAATCGCCGAAAATTGCGCTTGTTTTTTCCACCCAGCCTCCGAAAGTCTCGAAGGCGCATTTGCCTAGAAGTTGCTGTGGTTGTTCTGCCAGTAACACTTCCATGGCTGGGTTGAGATCCGCAATACGGTTTTGGGCATCGAGCACTAATACGCCGTCGCCCATGTTTTCGATCAGATGACTGCGCGCCACAGGGATCAGATCCATAAAGTGGGTGCGGAGTGTGGTAAAGGCAAAAATGACGCCTGTGATGCCAAAGCTGATCGGGGATGTATCCAGATTGCCGAGCGCGTTATAGTCTAACTGGCTATATATGCTGAATGCCAGCGGAACAATACATCCGAGTAGAAGCAGGCGGTATTGATTTCGATACAAATGACTTGCGCGCAGCGCCTCGCGAACAAGAGTGAGAATGCCCATGGTTACCGTGCCGTAGGCAATCGCCAGGTTTACAAAATAGACCGGGCCGCGTTGAATTTTCAGCGCCGAGAACCCGTCTTGCTCAACCAGTTGCACCGAAGAAAGGACGAGATGATGGTATGAGTTAGTCCACTGCAGGAGGATGAATACGATTGAAAAGGCATAGAGCAGGGTCAATGCGCGGCGAGTGACCCAGACCGGGCTTCCGCTGAATTTCAAGATGAAGGTCATGAACAGGATTGGCGCGATGGCAACAGGAACGACCATCACGTTCAACCAGAAGACCTTTCCCGCGAAACCATCCTGAATGTATATCGCGGCGGCAGTCGCGGACCACATCGACATGACAACCAGCAACGCCCTCAACGTGGTCGAGCCGGGCGCGTTCCTCTTTCGGGCGATCAACGAAGCGGAAAAGGTTACGACGGTGGAACCGATCAATAAAAGGAGATAAGTAAAAAAATAAGTTGGCATAAGCCTACATACAGCCTAATTGTAGCCTTGGACGAAACCATGCAAACTTGCAATGGGTTTACAAAGATTTTCTCTCTATTAATTCTACCTACCTGACAATTTTTATAAAATGGGAAGCAGATAAACGCGGATTTTTCAAAAAACGGGCGAAAAAAGTTTTTATCAGCGTTTTCAGCGCGCTTCGCGGTCAGCGTCCAAAAAAGGAAAGTGTCGGGTAGTTAGTATTAATTCAATTTAAGCATTCTCTACCGTAGCGGCATGGCGACACTGAGCGGTGCATTAAGCCTCGCTTTGGCGGCAAAGAGCGCAACAAAAAAGGCTCCTCAGTGATCTGAAGAGCCTTTCATGGACGAGCATTAGTCTTTGCCGAACGACTCGAGCGCGTCGTCCATGCTTGCGTACATGGGAATATTCTGTAAAAATCCTGTGATGCCCAGCACGTTGTAGATCTGGGCTGGCGCGTTGCATAATTTCATATGCGCCACTTGAAAATGGTCCTCTTTGGGAGTGAAGATCAGATACACCTTTTGCAAGGCGCGCATGCCGGCGCTGGTGAGTGTATCGAGCTCGCTCATGTCGATCAGCAGGTACCGCGCGCCGCCATCGTACGCGTCCCGGGCTTCCTCCAGCAGGCGGCTTTCACCCTGCGCATCCAGCCAGCCAGACACCCGAAAAATGGTGACGGGCACCTCTGCCTGCCGTTGCTCAGAGGATACTTTGAAATCAGGATTCATGATTACCTCGTTTTCGAATACGATACAGCGCCGCCAGAATGATGTTTCCCATTATACACTTGACGGGCGTTTCCAACGGGCATACAATCGCGCCACAATTTTATCGACCATTCAGCGGCGAAGTTGGTGAAATTCCAACACTGTCGCGCAACTGTGATGTTGGTCAAATAGTCAAATAGTCTCCCAGTCTCCCAGTCGAACATATGCGACTGGAGGACGATCAGACTAGCCGGCTAGGAGACTAAGTAAGTCAGGTCGCCCGCACTGGTCGGTTCTACCACACCCTCGCGGAAAGGAGGTGGAGGACGGCTAGACTCGCATCGCCTCCCCAACCTCCCCGGCTTTGGCTGGGGATTTTAATTTGTACGATCAAGTCAGACCGGCTTAAGCCGGTCGCACCACACCCTTAGGAGAAACCATGTTACGCAAGACTTTACTATTGACTTTACTCATCGCGCTGTTGACCGCGTGCGCGCCGCAAACCACGCCGACAGTTGCGCCTGTTGCGCCTACAGTCGCCGCCACCGAAGCGCCTGCCACTGCCGCGCCAACCGAAATACCAGCCAAACGCTATACCGATGGGCTTGGGCGCGAAATCACGCTCGAAACAACCCCTCAGCGAATCGTTTCGCTTGCCCCTTCCAACACGGAGATACTCTTCGCCATTGGAGCAGGCTCACAGGTGGTCGGACGCGATGAATTTTCCGATTATCCCGCCGAAGCCGCCTCGATCGAATCCATTGGCGGATCGTTCGGCGAATACAATGTGGAAGCGATCGTGGCGCTCGAACCCGACCTGGTGCTCGCCGCCGAGATCAACACGCCCGAACTTGTGAAGCAACTTGAAGATTTGGGGTTGACCGTGTTTTACCTGAAGAACCCGGTCACGCTTGAAGAAATGTATGTGAACCTTGATGTTGTCGGTCAGCTGTCTGGGCATGACGTGACAGAACTCATCGGCTCGCTCGAAGCGCGCGTTGCCGCGGTGGATGAAAAGATCGCGCCCATCTCTGCCCGCCCAACGGTCTTTTATGAGATCGACGCAACGGACGCGGCGAAACCCTACTCGTACGGTCTCGGCACCTTCGGCGACCTGCTCATTCAGCGCGCTGGCGGAGCCAACCTCGTAACCCTGGCTGGCATCACCGACGCTTACCCGCAAGTGAGTTTGGAACAGATCGTCGCCGCGAACCCTTCGGTGATCGTCCTCGGCGATTCGATGTGGGGCGTAACGCCCGAATCGGTGCTCGCCCGCGCCGGCTGGGAAACGCTCGATGCGGTGAAGAACAATCAAATTTTTACTTTCGACGATAACCTGGTCAGCCGCCCCGGCCCGCGCCTGGTGGATGGGCTGGAACAATTGGCGAAACTATTGCACCCCGAGTTGTTTAAGTAAGAAATAAACAGGTAGACACGCGCGCGTGTCTACCTGTTTGCATCTTCCCGTGGATACGATATCCATGCGCCCTCTCCTTTCCTCCTTCCTCTTTCTTTGCCTCGCGATCCTCCTCAGCCTGGCCATTGGCTCTGTTTTCATTTCACCGCGCGAGTTATGGCAAACCATTCTCGGCAACGGCACAGAGATCAACGGTTCGATCTTATGGAAGATACGCCTGCCGCGCACGATCCTCATCGCGCTCACTGGCGCGGCATTGGGCGGGAGCGGAGCGGCATATCAAGGATTATTCCGCAACCCACTGGCTGACCCATTCCTCATCGGCGTCGCATCAGGCGCGGGGCTGGGCGCGGTGATCGCCATGTCGGTCCAGTGGCCCTATTCATTCTGGGGTCTGATGGCGATTCCACTCTCGGCATTCGTTGCCGCGCTGATCACAGTCTTCATCGTATATTCCCTGGCGCGGGTTGGTCGAACCATACCGACAACCAGCCTCATCCTCGCCGGCGTTGCCGTTTCATCGTTCGCCACCTCGCTCACCTCATTCCTCATGATCCGCTCCACGAGCGAAGTTCGCCGCGCGTTAGGCTGGCTTCTCGGCGGCGCGAGCCAAAACGGGTGGGCGGCGATCCTTGCGATCATGCCATACCTCGTCATCGGTCTGGGCATTCTGGCTTTCTGTGGTCACGCGCTGAATCTCCTGCAATTCGGCGACGATCAGGCGCAACAACTCGGGCTGAACGTCTCGCGCGCCAAGCGGATCATTTTGACTGCCTCCTCCCTGGCGACTGCCGCGGCGGTATCGTTTTCCGGCATTATCGGATTCGTCGGACTGATCGTCCCGCATCTCACCCGATTGTGGTTTGGTCCCGATTACCGGCGTTTACTCCCCCTCAGCATTCTCGGCGGCGCGATCGCCCTGCTTCTCTCCGACATCCTCGCCAGAATCGTCATCGCGCCGCAAGAGATTCCCGTCGGCATCGTCACCGCGCTGGCAGGCGCGCCGTTCTTCTTATGGGTGTTGAAGACCGCCAAGAATCAAGGATATTGGTAAACATGGAAATCTCCATCCGCGCAATCGACAAAGAGAACGATCAAGACTATCGTCAATTTGACGATTCCTTCCTGGTAACTTCCAAATTGGTTCTGCGCGCCGAACGGGGAAAGATTTCTTATACGGTTATGGATGTGCCTCCCTATACAAAAAAATACGGCGGCCGGCGCGTGACCGATTTCATGGCGTACGACAGCGACCCGGACCGCAACCTCTTTTTTGCGTATGCAGACAATGAACTCGCAGGGCAGATTGAAGCGCGGAAACACTGGAATAATTATGCATATCTATGCGATCTCGGAGTGGACACAAAATTTCGACGGCGAGGGATTGGGCGCGCATTAATGGCTCGCGCGCTCGATTGGGCAAGAACAAAAGGTTTCCCCGGCGTGTTCCTTGAAACACAGGATATCAATGTGAACGCCTGCCGGCTCTATGAAAGTTGCGGTTTCGAACTGCGCGGGTTCGACATGGAATTATATAAAGCCCTAAACCCGCCCTTGGACGAGATCGCGTTATATTGGTATTTGATTTTTTAATCCATTGTAGCGCGGCAACATGAATGTTGCCGCGCCCGTCTGTTTCTGCCATGTTGAAAATCCAAAACATCTCTGCCTATTACGGCTCCCGCCAAATCTTGCGCGATATTTCCCTCGCTGTGCAAAGCGGCGAGGTCCTCGCGCTGATCGGACCGAACGGCGCGGGCAAATCCACGCTCATCCGCGCCGCAAGCGGGGTGATTCCCTATTCGGGTCACGTTCGCGCGAACGGAGACGATTTCGCATCGCTGGATCCCATGCAACGAGCGAAGTATATTGCCACCGTTCCGCAGGCGGTTTCACTACCACCGGCGTTTACCGCTTGGGAAACCGTATTACTCGGGCGTGCGCCTTATCTTGGGTTTTTAGGTCAGCCATCGAGAGGCGACGAAGAGATCGCGCGGCAAGCGCTTCAGCGCGTGGGCGCGCTTCACTTTGCCGAACGCCGCGTGGGCGAACTCTCCGGTGGAGAACAACAACGGGTTTTACTCGCGCGCGCCTTGTGCCAATCCACGCCGATCCTGTTGCTCGATGAACCCACCGCGCATTTGGATATACAGTATCAAGTTGGCTTGTTGGAGTTGGTGAGCGACCTTGCTCACAAAGATAACCTTGCCGTGTTGATCGCCTTGCACGATTTGAATCTCGCGGCGCATTATGCGGATCGAATCGCGTTAATGGTCGCGGGAAACATCACGGCGATGGGGAAGCCCGGGGAAGTATTGCAACCCGAACGAATTGCTGAAGCGTATTGTTTGCCCGTGCGGGTGGTCAAGCATCCGTTTTTGGATATTCCGCTGGTCCTGCCGGAAATACAATAAGCCGCGCACACTGCGAACTTGAGAATTGACCTCTTGCATAAGTATCTCTTGTTTAACCACAGAGACCTTTGAGAAACACTCTTTTTCTCTGTGGCAAAAACGACTTTCGCAAGAAGTCTAGTAAACGTTAAGCGGAATCTGCCCGATACGTTTTCCTTTTCACCCCGTCAAGTAATAAAAGGAAGGCAGACATGAAGACGCCTGTATTCGTTCTCCTCATAGCGATTGTGCTCTTTGTGGTGTTTGCGATGATCTCGTCCGCTGGCTCATCGGGGATCATGGGAGCCGCCGCGGTTGCGAGCCTGTTTTGCGGATTATTCGCGCTGGTGTTGCCAAAGGTGATCGAGCGCGTGAACCCCAAGGTGTGGATATTTACGGGGCTGGTTCTTCTAGCGCTTCTGCTCATTCCTACTTCCCTGCTATTCTCAGACTTAGCGACAGCCGCGTTTTTCCTGATCCCTCTTGCGCTGATCAATGCGGCGTTCTTGCTCTATTCGGGTTTGAGTCTGCGTTCGTCCGAACCGCAAGCGCGAATTGTCATTCCCGTCTTCTTCGTTGGTATTCTTCTTATCATTGGAACGCTCTTCAAAATCTACGATCTAACAGTTTGGGATAATACCTACGATTCCCTCAAATACATTCTGTTGTTTGCTCCGATGCTTGCCGTCTTGCTTTCCGGGCTTACCCTGCTTATTGCTTTGCCGTCCAAAACAAAACTAGCTGGCATTGCATATCTTCTACTCGCCCCCGCTTTGATGATCTGGGTTTCGACTTTGGCGCAACGCGTCGACTTTCGAGCATTGACGTCGCAACGGGCGGACAGGGTCGTTCAAGCCATCGAATCATTTTACGCGCGCGAGGAACGTTACCCCGCGTCTCTTTCGGAATTGACTCCCCGATACATTCTCGCGCTTCCCGAACCGGTCATTATCTACGGGCAGACTTGGTGCTACGAAAGCGGAGACGGTTACTACCGCCTCGGCTACGTGGACCGCGAACACTGGAGCGATCCGCGTATGATCGGGCGGATCTTCAAAGCGGAAGGACAGCCCGCGCAACAGTCCCTCATGTGCGAGGCGGAAATCGCAACTTTGCAACAGGCTGATCCGTTCATTTCGTATTGGATGGAAAGCCAGTAGATGGCGCGTTCGAGTCAGATATTCGAGGCGGGATTATTTTTTGACGCGAGATACTCGATCAGAATTGCGCCAACCGCCAGCAGGATGTAGAGCCAGAGTCCCCACAGGCGGATGATCGGGTCATTGGTCTGACCAATGAAAATTACCAAAGCGAGGATCAAAGCCAACACCCATGCGATAAGGTGGATGGTTCGGAATCGACGCGCGTCTTTCTTCCAGAGCAAGAGCAATGTAGTGAAAAACGGTATCAGGGGCAAAATCGAAAGTCCGCCGACCCATAGCCCCGACATGACAGTCCCACAGAAATCACCGTTCAAACGGATAAAAGGCGCTGAACATTCGTATTCCGCTGGCACATTAATGACGTCAAATGTCCATGGTCCCAGCAGGGCGACGACAAATAATATCAACGCGCCCGTTCGGAAGATCGATATGTTCTGGGTAATCATGCGACCACTCTTTCTTGGTTCTAACGCGAGACCTTTGCATTATCCCGAATAACTTACATCCTAAACCTTCAACGGGAATTATAGCCGTGTATAAAAACAAGCCGTATCTCATGGATACGGCTTGTTCTTGCAAAGTCTTAACCTGCTCGTGAACGAGGTCCGCCTGTCATTCTTTTATGCTCTTCCATGTACGCTCGTAACAAGGCGTTCATTCTGGTCTGATATCCGCGTCCTTGTCGTTTGAACCACTCGATTACATCGCTGTCCAATCGCAGGGTCATTTGGCGTTTATAGGTCGGCTTAAGTCCGCGTCGAACCATGCCTTTAGCAAACATCTCAGGCGTAATTTCAGGGATTTCCGAGAAGTCAATATCTTTGTCGGTCATGGCGTCAAGCCGTTTGAAATCAGTGCCCAACTTCTTCGAAGCAGCGTTTTTCCTCATATCGAGTATTTTACTACCCATTGATGTTTCATAAAAAAACAAGCCGCATCCATTTCAGGAAGGCGGCGAGTTCGAGGGTATTCATTATTCGTTTTATTCCCAACGGGCAACTACGTCAAACTCAATCAGTTCCTTTTTTGAATTGCGTTTTCGAATTGGTCTGCACTCGATATTTGAAAAGCCCAATGTCTTCAGCATCTTGGCATACAGTTGTTCGGTGGAAACAAGCGTCCCGTAAAACGTAGAATTACCAACAATATAATGAATTTCTGAGCAAGGGGCAAGAATGGGGGTCAAGCCTTTAAAATGACTCCACATATCGTCGAAGTATTTTGCGACATATTTTGAGAGCACGATCCCATTTTTATTGTTTGTGTTGGCTATTTTATCTAGGATGCCAAGCAGTTGTTCGTTCCGAAATTGCTCGGTAGGACGTTCCCATCTGTAAGTTTGCTTGTGGCTATTCCCCATGTGCCGCCAATAGTTTCCCAGTCTAATTCGCCGGCATCTCTGCCGTTTGATAAAAAATCCAACCAGTACATGTAAGGCCGGAGTTCCCGTATATAAGACATACGATTTGCATAGGGAGGCGATGTAATGACCAGGTCGAATTTTCCATCAACAACACTCGCGGGATTTCTAGAATCCCCAAGTAAAATTGTTGCTTTCCCGCTTGGGTTTTCACCGGCGCTATTAATGATAAATTGGACGTCTGCGGCGAAGGTTTCATATAAATCGAACTCCAGCCCCATCTTTAGTTGCCCGCCATTTTTAAAGGACATGGATTGATGGTTGAATGCGGCATTGGATAATTTCATCAATGTTCTGCAAAATGCGACCATTAGTAGCCTCCGTTGAGCGGAGGCTACTTCTGTTGTCTTATAAATCGCGGATTTGAGCAGTTGCAGAAAATTCAGTTCCCTTTGATGCCACCAACGTTCAATGTTATGGAGCGGCGGCAGGGAATATGGCTCGATGTTTTGCTTTTTAACTATTTCAACTATATCGAGGCAGACCTCTCGGGTTAATTCAATATCAACCGTTGAATAATGCATTGTCTTTGCCTGTCCAAGCCATATCAAGAAAGGATTGATATCAGTTGTTACGCCTTCTCGTCCATGATAAGCGGCGCTCAACGCTGTGGTGGCTGTTCCGCAGAACGGATCGAATATTCTACGGGCCTCGGGGTTTGAAATTACCAAATCTTCGACGATTTTTAGGGAGTAGGCAGGCGTAAGACGCAACCAGCCATGACGCCCGGTTTTAGCGTTGAACTTATAAGTAAAATCAGCGCGCTGGCGGAGGCTTTCGCGCTCCAAAACAATACCCATTATTTCTCTCCAAGGATCAGCAACGACTTGAGTACGTTGTTAACTTCCCGTTGGATCACTTTACTGTTTCGCTTGAAGAATGCGGCAAGGTCATATCCAACGACTTCGCGCATGAAATCGTATGTCGAAACCAATGGATTGTTTTCCCCAACTACGCCGGTGATAACCGCCCATTTTTCGGATCTATACCGGAGCAAAATATCCTCATCAATTTGGGTTGATAAGATCACGGCGCACGGAAGATAAGTCTGCGTGTACGCGGTCGCCGCGTTTGCAATATCCGCATTTTGACGTTTTGAGTCTTTGCTTTTATAGCCCTGTCGCACTTCAAAAATTGCGCCTGTTAATTTGGCAGATATTCTCGAATCGACATCTAGACTTTTCGCAGACTCTCTCATCCAACTTTGGAAGCGAAGTCTTTTTGATTTATCGCTGATTCTGTCTAGGGGAATTCGACCATCCAGATATAGTGTTCTGGTTTTTCCGCTTGGCAAAGGAATACTGTAAGACCATCTTACATCGTTGTCGGATAACCCAAGCGAATCTTTGATGATCGTTCGAAAAAGCGTCTCACACCCAATACCAATTTGTCGGTAAATACTTGTCATGCCGCCAGCCGCCTTATGCGCAGCATACATCAGTGGGTTATATAAACCCAGCCAACGATAAAACGGATCGCTTCGATAAAGATTTTGAAACTGCTTCATACTCAATCCATCTTTATTCGATCCTTGTCCAAATTTAGGTTTATAGTTGGCGCAAACTCGAATCGGGTCTACTATCAGGTCAAGATATGCCTTGTCTCTTTGCTTTAAAAGTAATCTCCTAAAAACACCGATTAACCAAAACCTGCCTCATAACTATAAAGCCAGTTTGAGAATTTGGCAAACAAAAACAAGCCGCATCCTCACAGACACGGCTTGCCAGTCTCCAATCTCCAGTCTCTAATCTCTCAATCAAGCTTCCCCGTTACCATCGCCATCTTCAACTCGCCGATCGCCTTCGTGATGTGAATATCGCGCGGACAGGCATTGGTGCAGTTATACGCGGTGTGACAGCGTACCGTGCCGTTCGTTTCGCTCAAAATGTGCAAGCGTTCCGATGCGCCCTCATCGCGGGAGTCAAAGATGAAGCGATGCGCCGCCATCAACGCGGCGGGCCCGTAATACTCCTCGCTCGCCCAGAACGACGGACATGACGTGGTGCAAGCCGCGCACAAAATACATTTGGTGGTCTCATCGAAGCGCGCGCGTTGTTCGGGAGATTGCAAGCGTTCTTTTCCATCGGCGGGCAACGGCGACTCGTTGATGAGATATGGAAGCATCTTCTTGTAATTATCGAAGAACGGCTCCATGTCCACGATCATATCTTTGACAACTTTCAAACCCAGCAACGGCTCGATCGTGATGTTCGCGCCCACGTCGCGCACCAGCGTTTTACACGCCAGCATGTTGCGCCCATTGATGCGCATCGCATCCGATCCGCACACGCCATGCGCGCACGAACGGCGGAAAGCCAGCGACCCGTCCTTGTGACCTTTGATCAACTCAAGCACATCGAGGATGCGGTCATTTTCATGCGCGTCCACTGTGTAAGACTCGTAATGTCCGCGCGAATCTTTTTCGGGGTTGTATCTAAAAATCTTAACTGTTACTTCCATGTAAACACCTCTGCATCAAACTTAACTCGTAACGTGTAACTCGTATCTTGCGCCACAACGAGGAGATTGCTTCTCGAAGACTCGCAATGACATTAGTAAACCCTTGGCTTCGGCTGAAACTTCGTGATCACCACAGGCTTATAACTAATTTCCAACTTGCCATTCTTCTTCGTGATCAACGTGTGCTTCAACCAATTCGCATCGTCGCGTTCGGGATAATCCTCGCGCGCATGTCCGCCGCGCGACTCTTTGCGGTTCAACGCGCTCGCCGCCACCGCTTCCGCCACCGCCAGCATGTTGCCGAGTTCCCACGCGTTCAACAATTCGGTGTTGAACACATGTCCCGTGTCGCCCACGCGCACATCGTTGAATCGCGCCTGCATGTCGCGCACTTTTTCCAACGCCGACGCCATATCTTTTTCGTTTCGATAAATGCCGACTTCCTCGAACATGACCTTCTTCATCTCATTGGATAGATCGTACGCATTCGTTTTACCCGACCCATTCCGCAGCGCTTCAAATTCGGACCTCGCGCCTGCTTCGGCATCGTCGGGCAGTTTCGCCCAGTCAACCGACTTGGCGTACTCCGCGGCTGTTTGTCCCGCGTGTTTGCCGAACACAACGAGGTCGAGCAGTGAGTTCGTGCCGAGTCGATTCGCGCCATGCACAGACACGCACGCGCACTCGCCTGCCGCGAATAAGCCAGGGATTTTCGTGCCTTTATCGTCAACGACTACTTCGCCATATTTTGTCGTCGGAATTCCGCCCATCGTGTAATGCGCGGTCGGTTGAGTCGGCATCATTTGTGTGACAGGGTCCACTCCGAGGTAGACGCGGCAGAAATCCACGATGTCGGGAATCTTTTGCAAGATCGTGTCGCCAGTGATCTTGTAGGGAGAACCGTCGGGGTTGGTGCGTCCGTCCTCCGCCGCGAATTTGTTCACCGTCTCAGGGCGGATATCCAGATAGACATAATTTTTACCGTCAATGCCGCGACCTTCTTTGATCTCGGTGTAGATCGCGCGGCTGACCACATCGCGCGACGCCAAATCCTTGACCGTGTGCGCATACTTCGGCATGAAGCGTTCGCCCTTGCCGTTGATCAGCACTGCGCCTTCGCCGCGCGCGCCCTCGGTGATGAGGATGCCGAGTTTGTAAATGCCTGTGGGATGGAACTGGAAAAATTCCATGTCCTCGAGCGGAATGCCGCGACGGAAGAGGATCGCCGCGCCGTCGCCGCTGTAGGCGTAGGCGTTGGACGTCACCTCAAAAATGCGACCATGCCCGCCCGTCGCGAAGATGATCGCTTTTCCGTGAAAGATGTGAAATTCGCCAGTGGCTAATTCGATCGCGACGACCGCCGTCGCTTTGCCGTCCACCATAATGAAATCAATCACTTGATATTCATCGAAGAACGTGACGTTGTTCTTGATGCACTGTTGGTACAGCGTTTGCAGGATCATATGACCCGTGCGGTCTGCCGCGTGCGCCGCGCGTCGGACGGGTTTGCCTGTTTCATTATTCGTATGCCCGCCGAACGGACGCTGTGAGATGCGTCCCTCAGGCGTTCTGTCAAACGGCAAGCCCATATGTTCGAGTTCAAGCACCGCATGGATGGCTTCGCTCGTCATAAATTCGATGGCGTCCTGGTCGCCGAGATAATCCGACCCTTTGACCGTGTCGTACATATGCCATTCGGGTCTGTCTTCCTCATAATTGCCCAACGCCGCGCTGATTCCGCCCTGCGCCGCGCCTGTGTGCGAACGCGTCGGATACAACTTGCTGATGACCGCCGTCTTCGCGCCGCGTGAGGCGTAGAGTCCCGCCATGAGTCCCGCCCCGCCCGCGCCGACCACGATCACTTCAAATTGATGAACATTTGCCATGAATACTCCATTTTTTACCACAAAGGACACGAAGGGCACTAAGGATTTAAGGCTGATGGGTTTGGTGACCTTGATGCCTTTAGTGATTGAAAGATTTTGTTATTTTTCTTTTACTTCAAACTCGCTCGTCCTCAAACAAACTCCAAACCAATTCATCTCGCTCTACCAACTAACCAACCTTCGTGTTTAATTTCTTTACACCACGATTCGTTTGATACCGTCTTTGAGATGAGGCACATTGAAGTTGATGAGAAAACCGAGCCGCACTTTACTCAAACGAAGGTAGGTTATCAACTGCGCTTCAAACACTGGATGCATTTTCTCAACCGACTTCAACTCTGCGATCACACATTTTTCAACGAGCAGGTCAATCTTCAATGCCGATTCGAGTTCCACGCCTTCAAACATGATCGGAAGTTTTACTTCCGTCTCGGCAAGCGCTCCGCTTGTCGTCAGCACATGTTTTGTGGCTGTTTGGTAAACCGACTCAAGCAAACCAGGTCCTAAAATCGTATGAACTTTATATGCCGCATCGAGAACCAACTTTCCGATTCTCTCCGTCTCTGCTGGAACAGGCAGATAAATTTTCTTCGGCGGATTTGGCATGAATGCGGTTCCTTCTGACTAACTCATCCTCAAACAAACTCCAAGTCAATTCCTCTCGTTCCACCAACGACCAACCTTCGTGCTCTTTGTGCCCTTCGTGTTTAAAAAACTACGCCGTCAAAATAACATAAACTGCAACAATGCTTGCCACGACCGCATACGTGATAACAATATTCCGCGCCCAGCGACGCGCGCCTTCGCTTGTGACGTAATCATCCCAAATTTCCAACACGCCGTGAACGCCGTGCCCGCAGGCGACCAAAACAAACGCGATGACCATCAACTTGGCGAGGATGGTCATCCAGATCACGCCGATTGGATTCCCCGCCAGGTTGGGGAAGAACGCCCAGTAGAACACATCGCCGAGGTTCGCGCCTGTCTGCGCGCTGACGATCAAGCCGCCGAGGATGCCCGCGAGGATCAAGCCGTACATGGCGATCACCGTGAAGCGCGTGAACGCCCACATGAAGGTCTCGAAGTTGAAGCCGCGCTTGTTGAGGGGAAGGGTTCTTGCCGCCATGTCTAGCCTCCGAACGCGTTGCGGAACACAACGAATAATGCGAATCCCGCCACGATAATATACGCCACCCATTCGATGTTGATGGCGGCGCGGTAATGCTCGATGAGTTTGGGCGAGAGGTCAAGGATGGTGATGCGGAGTCCGTTGATGGCGTGGAACAGCCCGAAGGTCAGAAAGACCGTTTGGAAGATCCAGTTGCCCATCAGCGCCTGCATGGAGTCCAATCCCAGCAATGAAAGAATGTAAACCGTGAAGAAGATGAACAACGCGCTTCCCCCGATGCGATGCAGGATGTAGGTCAGGTACGGAGCGCCTCCCTTGTATCCCAGCCCCGCCGAAAGACTGACGTTTCGATTCAATCCCATAGATGCCTCCAAGAAATATTGAACGGGGCTTATTGTACACCCTCACGCGCAAACTGAAAACAAATGTCAATTTTGTAAAACAACAGTTACAATTGCTGAAAAGATTCTTGAATTGGAGAACTCATGAAAACATCAAACGGATTGGAATACATCGAAGTGCAAGCAGGCGCGGGCGCGCAAGCCGAGGCAGGGAAAACGGTCAGCGTGCATTACACGGGCAAGTTTCAGGATGGAGGCGTGTTCGACAGTTCCGTTTCGCGCGGCGAGCCGATCACCTTCCCGCTTGGGCAGGGACGTGTCATCAAAGGCTGGGACGAAGGCATCGCGCTGATGAAGGTCGGCGGCAAGGCGCAACTCATCATCCCGCCCGATCTTGCCTACGGCGAGCGCGGCGCGGGCGGAGTCATCCCGCCGAATGCGACTCTGGTGTTCGATGTTGAGTTGGTGGATGTGAAGTAGATCGTCAAGACCTTGCCGATCGGCGATAGAAACTTACTCAAATTCGATAAAAAAAGCGCTTCGTTACTCGACGAAGCGCTTTTTTTGTTTGACTACCAGACTATCAAACTAGCCAACTATCTGACTAACCCAAATGCATCGGCATGATCACATGCAGGAACTGGTCATCGCCCACAGGCTTGACCACGCCTGGCGCGTTCGGCGCAGATGTTTCCAGCGCGACGTTGGGGGTGCGGATGACTTCCAAGGCTTCTCGTAAAAATTTCACGTTGAATGCAATGAGCAATCCGCCGCCATCAACAGTCGCTTCGACGATGGTTTCGTTTTTGCCAGTTTCCTCAGAGGTGGCGGAAATTTCCACTTCGCTGGGTTGCATGTCGCTTTGCGCGGACTTAATATTGAAACGCGCCACGTTCGAACCTTCGCGCGCGAAAATTTCCGCTTGTTTGCAGGCTTTCAACAACGATGAAGTTGAAACCAACGTGCGCGATTTATACGAACGCGGGATGATCTGTTGAAAATCGGGGAATGTGCCGTCAATTAATTGCGAGACCACTTCCACATCTTTCACGCGGAAGACGACCTGTCCGCGTCCTTTGGGTAACACCATGTAGATCGGCTCTTCACCATCGGATGCGACGCGCGCCAACTCCTTCAAGGCTTGGGCGGGGACGATGGCGGAAACTGAAGCAGGCGCGGGGGCGGAAAGAACCGCTTTGCGGACGGAGAGTCGGAATCCATCTGCCGCCGCCATCGTCAGCTTGTCTTTATCCACTTGCATCAAAACACCCATCAAGACAGGACGCGCTTCATCGGAGGACGCCGCGAAGACCACCTGATGGATCATCTCGCGGAAATCGCCGCCGTTGATCTGCACCGCGCCTTCGAGATCGGGCGTGGGCAACGGCGGGAACTCTTGCGCGTCGATGCACTTGATATCGTTCGTGGATGTTCCGCCGCGCACATTGAGCGTTTGCGTTTGCGCATCGAGTTTCAACATCACCTGGTCGCTCGGCAAGGTGCTCACCAGATCAGAGAACGTGCGCGCTGGCACAGTGGTCGAGCCTTCTTCTTCGATGCGCGCGGGAATCCAACAAGTGATGCCCATCTCCAAATTTGTGGCGGAGAGTCGCAAGCGTCCCTCATCCGACGCGATCAACACATTCGCAAGCACAGGCAAGGTACTGCGCGGCGAAACCGCTTTCGATACGATACTTAATCCACGCGCAAGGTTTTCTTGAAGGATGGTTACTTTCATGGCACGGCTCCTCGTTGTTGAGTGCGCTTATTTTACTTCATAACGCTCTTTATACAACAGAGTATACTTGGCATATTCACCATCTCAAGGAGAGTTTCCATGACCATCTCTGCCCCTCGCTGGGATATGACCAATGTCTATCCCTCGCTCGAATCGAAAGAGTTCAAGAACGCCGTGAAGGAATACTCAGCGCTTCTGGATAAGTTCGAGAAATTCTACAAGAGCAAATTGACCAAAGCCAGCGCAAAAACAAAATCGAAGGAGCTCGGCGCCCTGCTCGGCAAGGCGGTGGATCAGTTCAACGCCATCTACGAACTCGGCGGGACGCTCGGCGCGTACATCGAAGCCTTCGTCACCACCGACTCGCGGAATAAAACCGCCAACCGCCTGCTCTCCGAACTCGAGCAAGTGCAGGTGCGCCAGCGCAACCTCGGCACGCAATTCAGCGCGTGGGTTGGAACGCTCGGTAAAAAACTGGATGAAGCCGTCGCCACGAATCCCTCGGCGAAGGCGCACGCGTTCGGACTCAAAGAGACGCGCGACCAGGCAAAATATCTGATGAGCGAAGCGGAGGAAATGCTCGCCGCGGAAATGTCGCTCAGCGGAGGCAACGCCTTCGGCAAACTGCAGGGGACGGTCACCTCGCAACTTTCTGTGGACTTCGAGCTGGACGGCAAACTTCAAAAGTTACCCATGCCCGCGCTGATCAACCTCCGCTCGCATCCCGATGAAGCGACTCGTCACCGCGCGTACGATGCGGAGAATCAGGCGTGGGAGGGAGTCAAAGAGACGCTAGCCGCGACCCTCAACGGGGTCAAAGGCGAATCGAACATCCTGTGGAAAAGACGCGGACGCAAAGACGCGCTCCACGCCGCGATTGATTTCGCGCGCATGGATCGCAAGACCCTCGACGCGATGATGGGCGCGATGAAAGATTCGTTCCCGATGTTCCGCAAGTATTTCAAACACAAGGCGAAGAAACTGGGCAAAGAAAAACTGGCGTGGTGGGATATCTTCGCCCCGCTCGGTAAAACGGACAAAGTCTATTCGTACTATGAAGCGCGCGATTTCATCCTCAAACATTTCGGCGAATTTTCATCCGATCTTCATGTTATGACTGCGACTGCGTTCAAGAACAATTGGATCGACGCCGAGCAACGCGATGGAAAACGCGGCGGCGCGTTCTGCATGGGAGTCCCGGCGGTGAAGGAAAGCCGCGTCCTTGCCAATTTCGACGGTTCGTTCAATCAGGTCAGCACGCTGGCGCACGAGTTGGGTCACGCCTTCCATAATTATTGCGCATACAAAGCAGGCAAGACCGAACTGCAACAGAACACGCCTATGACTCTCGCAGAGACCGCTTCCATCATGTGCGAGACCATCGTCACCGAAGCCGTATTGTCCACTTCAAAAGACCCGCAAGAGATTCTGGCTGTGCTTGAATCGCAAATTGAAAATGCGGGGCAAGTGATCGTGGATATTTACTCGCGCTTCCTCTTTGAAAAGGAAGTGATGGAACGCCGCGAAAAATCCGAACTCTCTGCCGACGATTTCTGCGAGATCATGGAGCGCGCCCAAAAAGCGACCTATGGCGACGGACTCGATGAACGCTATTTGCAAAAATTCATGTGGACGTGGAAGCCGCATTACTATTCGCCAAACTTCTCGTTCTACAACTTCCCCTATGCGTTCGGTCTGCTGTTTGCCACAGGCTTATATGCCATCTACCGAAAACGCGGCGCAGACTTTGTCCCCGATTACATGAACCTGCTCGCCTCCACCGGCGAAGCGTCTGCGGCGAAACTCGCCAAGCGTTTCGGCATCGACATCACGCAGAAAAAATTCTGGCAGGACAGTCTCGCCATCATCGGGAAGCAAATCGATCGGTTTTGTGAGTTGTGAGATAAGGTAAACAGGTAGACACGTAAACAAGTACACACGTGTCTACCTGTTTTACCTGTGTACGTGTTTCCGTGTGTACGTCCCTGGAGGACCCATGCCCAAAACAAGAATCTTCCTCGCCATTTCAATTCTCATCCTCGCAACACTTGCATGCAACGCGTTATCCCCAACCGCCCAGCCGACACCGGTCATTATCCTCGAGCCGGGGAATCCATCCACGCCTTCCAACCTGCCTGCCACCGAAGCGGATGTTCCGCGCATTTCGTTGGAAGAAGCGTACACGGCTTATGTCGCCGGCGCGGCGATCATCGTGGATGTGCGAGGCACGGAAGCATACAGCGAGAAGCATGTAGTAGGCGCGTTGTCCATTCCGTTGGATCGATTTGAAATTGACATTAATAGCGTCAACCTCGACAAAGACCAATGGATCATCACCTACTGCACCTGACCGAACGAGCATACGAGCGCCCGTGCGGCGTTCCTCATGTTGCACAATGGATACACACAAGTCGAAGCATTGCTCGGCGGGTTGGAAGCGTGGATCAATGCGGGGTATCCGGTTGAGCCGTAGGACAGGATTAATCTTGTCTTACAAATCATGACCATCCTCTCCATCCACCACGTTCAATTAGCCATGCCCGCGGATCAAGAAGATTCAGCGCGGGCATTTTATGTTCACATTCTTGGGCTAACCGAAATTCCCAAACCTGCTGAGCTCGCCAAACGCGGGGGTATCTGGCTTCAAAATGTTCCTCCCGATCCGACAGCAGTTGAACTGCTGTCGGATCAACCTGTTGTTCAAATCCATCTCGGCATCGAAACCGATTTCCGCCCGGCGCGCAAGGCGCACCCCGCACTCCTCGTGGATGATCTTGATACGCTCATTGAAAAGATCCAAGTGGCGGGCTACGAATGGGACTTGTCACAGCCTCCGCTGGAGGAATTCAAGCGCGCGCATGTGTTCGATCCCTTTGGGAATCGGATCGAGTTGATGGAGAAGATATAAACACGCCTCATGTCACCCGTTGGGCTGGTTCAGCCGCCCCAACCGAATCCACACTGACGCGTTTGTGCGCGGATGAAGGTTTGCATCCTTACACGTGGTCGAATGGACCGCACGATACCTACGCGGCACATTCCCACTCATACGACAAAGTCATCTACGTCCTGCGCGGTTCGATCACATTCGGTTTGCCGGAGTTAGGTCAATCACTGGAGTTGCATGCGGGCGACCGGCTCGACCTGCCTGCCGGGGTTGCGCACAATGCCCAAGTCGGCGCGGAGGGGGTGGTCTGCCTGGAGGGACACAAAGGTCGAGAGGGTGAATCAGGTTGCCCGCGCCGCCCTGAGCGTGTCGAAGGGTCGAAATGAACCGGGTTCTTCATCCAAAAGAAAAAGCCCTCGTTGAGTGACGAGGGCTTGTCGTTCGCGGTCGTTTACCAATCGCCTTGAAGCCAGCCGCGCATTTGCATCGCGTCTACCACGCGTTGGATGGCGACCATGTATGCCGCGTCGCGCATGTAGACGTTCTTTTTCTCCGACATTTCATACACGGCGTTGAAGGCATCGGTGATCTTTTCGTCCAGCCGCCCGAGCACTTCTTGCTTCGACCAGTAGAAGTTCATATCGTTCTGCACGCCTTCGAAGTAAGAGGTGGTGACGCCGCCCGCGTTGCACAAAAAGTCGGGGACGAGGAAGATGCCTTTTTCCTTGAAAAATTCATCCGCTTCGGGCGTGGTGGGACCGTTCGCCCCTTCTGCCATGATCTTCAAGCGGCTGGAAATTTTCTTCACCGTCTCGGCGTTGATCTGATTTTCAATGGCGGCAGGGATGAGGACATCCACTTCTTTTGAGAGCCACGCGTCGCCGTCTTCTGCCACGTAACCCGCCTCGGTTGCTTTTGCTTTATCCACTGTGCCGTATTGATCGGTGATCGAAAGCAGGAATTTTGCGTCCACGCCGTCTTTGTGGCTGTACGTGTATGATTTTTTATCGTTGCGGTCCCAGCAGGAAACGCAGGCTACTTTTCCGCCAAGGATTTCGACGAACCCCATGGCGGCATGTTGCGCCACATTGCCAAAGCCCTGGATCGCCGCCACAGAATTCTTCGGATCGATATTGCGGCGTTTCATCGCTTCGCGGATATTGTAGATCACGCCAAAGCCGGTCGCTTCGGTGCGTCCCTGCGAACCGCCGCTCCCGACCGGTTTGCCGGTGAACGCGCCGGGCGTAAATTCACCGGATAATTTCGAATACTCGTCCATCATCCAGCCCATCATCTGGGCGTTGGTGCCCACGTCCGGCGCGGGGATGTCTTGCCGCGGCCCGATATTTCTGATCATCTGCTGTACCCAGCCGCGGCAGAGATGTTCTTTTTCGTTGACTGAAAGTTTGGAAGGATCAACGACGATGCCGCCTTTTCCGCCGCTGAGAGGGATGTCCACCACCGCGCATTTCCACGTCATCCACATGGCGAGGGCGCGCACGGTGTCGAGGGTCTCGTCTGCCGCAAAGCGGATGCCTCCCTTGCTGGGTCCGCGCACGTCGCTGTGTTGCACGCGGAAGCCGGTGAACACGCTGAGCGAGCCGTCGTCCATCCGCACCGGGATGCGGAAGGTGAACTCGCGCGTAGGCACACGCAAGACCTCGCGCACGCCGGCGTCGAGTTTTAACTGTTCCGCTACATGGTCGAATTGCGCCTGTGCGATCTGGAAAGCATTGATTTGTCCAGCCATAACTTTCATCTCCTGAAAATTAAAATATAAACGGGCATCCCGGACGGGAAGCCCGCTTTCACTTCGATGGTTGCGCCGCGCATCCTGTAAAGTGATCCATCATTGCGTTTGCCCTGATTGTACCGTCAACCCGGAACTCAGGCAACAGTCAATTCAACGGGAGGGTTACAAATGAAATAAAGAGGCCGGGCGCATGCCCGGCCGGTTGGCTTATTCAAGATTATCTTCGTCGGTCTCGTCGTCCCCTTGATCGAACTCATATTCGACCTTGTCGCTGTCGAGATGCACCCAAAGCAATAGCACATGCCCGTCGGAGGTTTCCACGTTGCGCGCGGCAAAGATGGGCGCGCTTTGCTCCACGCCGAAATCGTTGCGATAATGCAAGTGGATGGGGGCTTTTGCGTTCCACGCGCGATAACAACGTTCCACCAGCGCGGGTCCGTTGAACGTGCGCAAGCGCGTCAACGCCGGGACGGATAATTGGGCGCGTTCGTTCAAACCCAACGCCCAGCCGTCGTTGACCGCCTCGAAAATAGGCGGCGGTCCCTCGATAATTGTGATCTTTTCGTCCATAGTGGCGACACTATACCATAAAAGGAATTTGGCAAGCATTGCGATTGTATTAGATGAATGTTGGAATTTTCCTGCCATGCAAGACGCTTGCGCTCAGCCTACCCGGTAGGTATACTACCCTCATGCAACCAGAAAAGATCGGGATATATGAAATCAAATCAGAGTTGGGGCGCGGCGGCATGGCAACCGTCTACCGGGGATACGACCCGCGCTTCGAACGCGAGGTGGCTGTCAAAATCCTGCCGCCTGAACTGCTCCACGCCGACCCGCAATTCCGCATGAGGTTTCAGCGCGAGGCGAAGATCATCGCCCAGCTTGAGCATCCTTCCATTGTGCCGGTCTACGATGTGGGAGAGACCGAAGACGGCAAACTGCCTTATTTCGTGATGAAGTACATGAACGGGGGATCGCTCTCGGAGCGCATCAAAAAAGGGATCATGAGCGTGGCAGATGCGGCGCGCATCCTCGAACAGATCGCGCCCGGGTTGGATGAAGCGCACTCGCGGGGGTTCATCCACCGCGATCTCAAGCCCAGCAATATCCTATTCGACAGCCGCGGCATACCATATATATCCGACTTTGGCATCGCCAAGATGACCCAAAGTTCCGGCACCATGACCGGCAGTGGCATCATCGGCACGCCCGCGTACATGGCGCCCGAACAAGCCACCGGCGACGCAGTGGACGGCCGCGCCGACATTTATGCGCTCGGCATCATCCTCTTTGAAATGCTCACCGGTAAACAGCCCTACGAAGCCGACACTCCAATGGCGGTCGCCATTAAACACGTCACCGACCCGGTTCCGCGAATTTTAACGTTCAACCCCAACCTGCCAGCCGACATGGACTTAATCATCCAAAAGGCGATGGCGAAAAGCCGCGATGACCGCTTCGGCACGGCGGTTGAGATGGTTCAAACCCTCAAAGCGATCGCCGGGCAACTTGGAGCGGAGAAAAAGACGCAGACGCTCTCCGCGTTGCGGGCAACGAGAAAACACCAAGTCGTTGCCGAAAAAAGAAAATTTTCACCGGCGATCATCGCTGTGATCGTGTTGGGCGTGATAGGAGTCGCGGCGGCGGGATACTGGCTGACAAACCGGAACAGCCCGCCCGTCGAAAAAGAAGCGACGCAAACTTCCGCGCCCACCTCTGCCCCGGTCACGTTCACTTCCATGCCGACGGTTGAGTCGACCGTCACATCCGCACCGGCGACCGAGACCGCCACGCTCGCCGCGCCGAGGGAAACGCTCGCGCCCAAAATCCCGCTCATCGGCGGCGCAGACAAGATCGCCTTCGTCGCCAACCGCGATATCTGGCTGATGAATGTGGACGGCTCCGACCTGAGGCAACTCACCTTCGACGGCGCCGCCAAAACCGACCTGCAATGGTTGAACGACGGCAAGACCATCATCTTCATCAGCGGCAAGACGATCAAGTACTTCGATATTACAACCGATACGGTTGATACGCTCGCCACCTTTCCCGCCGAAGTGTCGGTGGATGCTTTTCAGGTTTCACACGACAATAAACAAGTTCAGGTTGCCATGAGCAACACCATCTTCGTTGTGCCGTTCGACATAGAACAGTTCAAAGCCATCACCAATCGCGGACAACTTTCGCAAATGAAGGATGCCTGTCTGGTTGAACATACACCCAAGACCATGGCAGTTGCCAGAGTTCGAGAGGCGCGCTGGTCTTCTGACGATCAACTCGTCGCCTGGTTATACACGGGCAACGACGCAAACAACCCAAACCTGCAAGCCGAGCAGATCGGCGTGCTCGATATTTCAGACTGCAAGCCGGAACTGATCGATCTTAAGGACAACTTTCCCGGCACACGCTTCACGCCAGCCGGGTACGAATCTCACGAAATTCCCGACTTCGACTGGGACGGTATGGAACAATTTACATTCAACACCAACCGCCGCAATAACGGCTGGGGCGAAATGTACATCTATAACTGGCTCACCCACAAAGGCATTCAGCAAACTCCGATCGGTTCCTGTTGCTATCGCGATGTCCGCTGGAGTCCCAATGGAACTTTTATATTGATCGCCTTCCAAGACCAATCTCTGGGACCGGACGCAAAAACACAACTTTTTTACCTGCCCTCCGGCGAACTGGACACCGGCGCCAACCTCACGCCGCTCCCTCTGCCTGAAGGATTTTTCAAAGACCCCCGAGAAGGCATTCAAGCGGCGCTACGCCCAGCCCAACAACCCTAAATCGCGTTGACAATTTCCCAAACCATCCCCGGCCCGCGATAGACCAGCCCGGTATACACTTGAACCAGACTCGCGCCCAACGCGAGTCTTTTCTTTGCATCTTCGGGACTCGCAATTCCGCCCACGCTGATGATCGGGACTCTCTCATTGACCAACTTCACAACCTGACTCAAAACCGCCTCACTCCGACCTTTGAGCGGACCGCCGCTTAGTCCGCCTGTCTCGCCCTTCAAGTTTGATCGCACTCCTTCGCGTGAAAGAGTCGTGTTCGTGGCGATAATCCCGTCCATTTTTTTATCGAGGATGACTCCGATTGCATCATCCAATTCTTCATCAGATAAATCAGGCGAAATTTTTACAAGGATTGGAAGTTTCAGGTTCCAGGTTTCACGTTCCAAGTTAATGTGACCCAGTAAATTCTCCAACATCTCGCGATTCTGTAAACGACGCAAACCGATGGTGTTAGGCGATGAGATGTTAATGGTCAAATAATCCGCCCGCGGAGCAAACACCTTCATCAACTCAACATAATCGCGCGCGGCTTCTTCCAACGGCGTGTCTTTATTCTTCCCCAAGTTCACGCCAACGATCACAGACCTTCGATTGCCAACCTTCGACATGCGACCTGCGACCTTCGACATGCCCTGAGATGGAAACCCCATCCGATTGATCACCGCCTCATCTTCCGCCAGCCGAAACACACGCGGACGCGGATTCCCAGCCTGAGGCTTCGGCGTGACCGTCCCCACTTCGACGTGACCGAACCCCAGCGCGGCGAGTCCGCGAACTGCCACTCCATCCTTGTCATATCCCGCCGCGAGACCGACGGGATTCTTGAATGTTAATCCAAACGCCTGAACGGGTTTTGATTCGGTTTTATAGAGTCGTGTGAGAAACCAATTGGAAAGTGGGAAGTTTCCTGCAATACTTAACAATCGAAGCGTGAGTTGATGCGATGCTTCGGGGTCGAGGCGAAAGAGGAAGGAGCGAAGAAATGAATACAAAGCTTTTCCTTTGTGTTCCCTTGTGAACTTTGTGTTTAGAATCGTTTCTGCCCGCTCTTATTCAAGAAATACTGGATCATTTCCTCCTCAGGGTGCGGAACATTCATCAACGCGAACATCGCCGCCAGCTCGCCGCGGTGATGTGTGTTGTGATTCGGCGGCTGGACCATCATCTGCCACAACGGAAGCGTGAACGTCTCGCCTTTGGGGTTGGTGTACGTCACATCGCGCCACAGGCTGGTCTCCGTTTGCTCCGAAACGTAATCGCGCATGTTCTTTTCCACCTCCACCCAATACGCGCGGATGGATTTCACATCGGGGAAATCTTTCGCATCGAGGAACTCGCCCTTCTCGCCGAGCCAACGCTGACGCCACATCCGCTCCGAACTCATCATGTGGACAAGGATCGCGTGGGCGGTCTCCCATGAATGTCCGTGCTTGTGGAAGAGGCTTTCGTGATCGAGCGTCTCTGCAACAACGAGATAACGCTTGTTCGCCCAGTAGTTGTACTCGTAGAGTTCTTCAAGATAATTTTTGAATTGCATAATTTCTCCGTGGGGCGGGATGCTTGCCCTGAGCCTGTCGAAGGGGTATCCCGCCTTATGATCGTTTCTTTCCTTGTTTCAACATCTCGATCATCTTGACGATTCGATTCTGCCACGTCTCTTCCTTTTTCGCTTCGTTGATCCACATCACATATTCTCTTTTGTGCGAGTACGAAAGTTTATCAAAGAACGCTTTGGCTTCCTTATTCTGTTTCAATTCTCTCATCAGATCTTTGGGGACTTCGACCTCGCGCGGCTCGGTATCCAACTCAACCGTGATTCTCACCTTATCGCCAAACGACTTGCCGATCTGCTCGCGGATGGATTTGAGGATGATCAGGATGTGATAGTCCGTGCCCATGCGCGCCAACATGCCGCGATACGGAACCCCATCAAACGTGGCTTTGACCTTGGGTTTCTTCGCGCCGAAGGCTTTCTCCACATCGAAGGGAACGTCCACGAACGCGCCGCCTCCGCCTGCGTTCAATATGGTGGCTGTGAAGGTGTGTTTGTTGGGCATAGGTCCCTCGTAAGTTTATTCTAACATGTACAATGAGTGTATAATTTCAACGAGGAAAAATGTCGCTTACTTTTAGCACACTTGCACCCGCAGATTTGGAGCGGTATCGAAAAGCGCTTAGAAGCCGCGTGGATGTCGCGCGGACTCAGGCTGATTCGCGCTTTAAGAAAGCCAGCGAGATTGCCAGCCGCACGGCATTAGTTCTTAAGCGTGAATTTGACGTAAAGAAAGTTGTGGTGTTTGGCTCCATCGTTCACCCGCATTTATTCCATGCCCATTCGGACGTTGATCTTGCTGTTTGGGGATTAACAGGACGACAATACTACAGGGCAGTAGGATTACTTCAAAGCTTGGACCCAGAAATCAGCGTAGATCTTATCGCTTTTGAAGATGCGACGAAATCGATGCAAGAAACCATCTTGCGCGATGGGAATGAACTATGAGCGAGTACTCCGCGCTGGCAGAGTTTTTAGAAAGTGTCAACTGAATTCAAAAGCAGAACTCGGAGTTTTTGAAAACTCCGAGTTCTTTTATTTTACGAACGCGCCGCCTGCATTGAGGATGGTGGCTGTGAAGGTGTGTTTTTGGGTATAGCTCATCTTCTCTTATACTTTTGCAATAAAGTGTTGTATTCTAAAGAACCGGGTTGAGGGCCAGTCAATACTGCATCAATAAATTCCTGAGGCGGCATATAATGATGCTCTACAACATAATGATAAATCAAAGCGGGTACCGCATAAATCACGCCTTTTCCTATAATACGTATCTCCCCATTTCCAATGCTCATCCAATTTGCATTATCACCGTAGGCAGGGTGATCCCTGCTCCATTCATCGAATGAAAACCCACAAAGTTCACATTCATGGAATCCCCGCATGGTTTTTACAATATTTTCATCTAGGCAAAATCTAAAAAGTTTTTCTCGAAACTCAATTGTTGTATCGCCAATATCAAAACCTTCTATCGCACTCAGCCAGCCAATATTGAGCGATTCTTCATTTCCGTAGTAAGAATAGGGGGATAAATCTTTGAAATAAGTCATTATGAGTCTTTCAAAAACTTCCTCGTCGCCTCAATTTTATCCTTCTCCACCTTCCCCGTCTCCTCCCAATACTCCAACAATTGACCGATCGTCAACACCGCGTGCAGGGAATATCCCGCCCCCGCCAGCGACTCTTTCGCGCCCGATTGACGATCAATCAGCACGACGACATCCTTCACGACCAAGCCCGCGCCTGTCAATTTTTCGATGGCTTCAAATTTACTTCCGCCCGTGGTGGCGAGATCGTCAATGACGACGACCGTCTCGCCTGCGTGATACTCGCCTTCGATCTCCGCTTTCGTGCCATAGGACTTGGCTTCCTTGCGCGGGTAGATCATGGGATAGTTTCCCGCGAGGGAGATGGCGGTTGCGATGGGGATGGCGGCGTAGGGCAAGCCTGCAATGCGAGAGAATTGGAGAGTTGAGAGAATTGGCAAATAGGCTTGAGCAATATCCGCGAGAAGTTTGGGATGGGTGATGATGCGGCGGAGATCAATGTAAATGGGACTCGTGAGTCCCGACTTGAGAGTGAACTCGCCGAATTTGATACAGCCTGCCTCGAGTAAACCATCTGCCAGAGAGTGAAGTTTTGGGTTCGTGTCAGTCATTCGCATCCTTTCTCAATATTACAGCGCAAGGTAGGCGGACGTTAGAGAACGTCCGCCTACGCCCATGGTGTAAGAGACGCTCTCTAGCGTCGGACTTTGCGCTGTAAAACTAATAGCCGCGTTCGAAATCAACTTGGTATTTTAATTCCACGCCGCGCAGGTAACGCTGATAGTTCTCACGGAAGATTCGCACAATGTCCTCGGGCAAACTGGGCGCGGACGTGTGAAAGGTCATCAACAAATTCGGCGTCGTCCAAAACGGATGCTCTTTCGGAAGCGGCTCTTGATCAAACACATCCAGCGCCGCGCCTGCGATCTGCTTCGACTCGAGCGCATGGATCAGCGCGGATTCGTCCACTGCGCCGCCGCGCCCAACGTTGATGAAGATCGCGCGCGCGGGCAAGGCGTTCAGCAATGAGGCGTCCACGATGCGATGCGTCTCCGATGTGTTCGGCAGGACGGCGACTAGATAATCCAACTCTTTGGCAAACTCAATTAAATCGTTTCCGTGATAATACGCATCCACATCGGGGCAATCTTCGCTGGCGCGCGTATATCCGCGCGCGCTCATTCCAAAATGTTTTGCTGTCTTTGCAATGACTGCGCCGATCGAACCGACGCCAAGCAACCCGATCGTCTTTCCGCGCAACATGCCCGTTGTGCTTGAGTCCCAGCGATGTTCCTGTTGGGCGCGATAGCGTTCAAAGATGCGCCGCTCATGATTGAGCAGATACCCGAACACATACTCAGACATCAAATCGCCGAACACGCCGCGCGCGTTCGTCAAAATATAATCGCGGCGCAGTGACGGGTCGAGAAACTGCTCCACGCCCGCATACATGGATTGCGCCCAGCGCAAGTTTTTCATCTTCATCAAAAGCGGCTGGACCAATTTCGGCTCGCCAAGGACGATCTCACAATCCAAACCAACCGCCTCGGCTTCCGTCGCATTCATTGCAGTGACGATTTTCAACTCAGGCAATTCCGCCCTTTCAAGCAAACGCCGATATTTGTCGGCATGTCCCGATACGATCAAAAGTTTAGCCATTAAGTTTTCCGATTTCATTTCTAATGCTCAAGATTTCATCTTGTAGTTCCGCTGCAAGTTACCATCAATCGAAGAGTTGAATCATGTCAGCCATAAAGAAATTCCACGATCCGTTCCGCATCCATGACCGTTACAGGTATGCCTGCTTTTTCAAATGAACGATTCGTTTTTGAAAACTTCAATTTGAATTCAAAGCCTTGAAGATTTTGATTGGTCTCCTCGATGTAATCAATTTCGCTTCCATCGTACGTCCGCCAAAAATAGGAGGAACTCAGGCTTCGCCGATATTCATTCATTTTCATCCGCTCGGCGATCATCCAATTTTCGAACAGGGCGCCGCCGTCTGCGCGCGAATCCAGCGGATTGAAATTGCGGATGACCGCGTTCCTCACGCCGACATCCCAAAAATAGATTTTTCTTAATTTCGAAAGCGTCCTTCTTTTGTTGCCCGAGTAGGGCGGCAGGCGGAAGATAACAAAACTGCGCTCCAACAGTTGCACATAACGTTCGACGGAGATTCGATCCATGCCGATGGTTTGGGCGAGTTCGGCGTACGAAACTTCCGACCCGATCTGCAAGGCAAGCGCCTGCACCAGCTTGTTCAAAGCCTCAGGGTTGCGAACCTGCTGAAGTTCCAAAATGTCGCGATACAAATAACTGGCGGCGATCTCTCTCACTTCGCGCGCCTTGCTCTCGTAAGAATCCTGCTGGATCACGCGCGGATAGGAACCATACACAAGCAGGTCAGTCCATTTTTTTTGAATTTCCAACACATCCGCATCGGGAACGATCTCCGACAATGCCAGAGGATACAGGTTGTACACGAACTTTCTCCCCGTCAGCGGCTCCTGCGTGGAATCAAGCAGGTTGATCGTGGACGAACCTGTAACGATCACCTGCCGTTGCGCGCCGTAATGATCCACCAGCAGTTTCAACGTTTGCCCGATGGTTTTTATCTTTTGCCCTTCGTCAACGAAAAGAACTTCCGCGTCTCCCACCATGCGCGTGAGGCTCTCGAGGCTTTTATCGTTCAGCGCCTCGCGGTCTATCGGATCGTCGCCATTGATAAATCGGACCTTGCGCCCATCGAGCCGCTCCAGCGCCATTTGCGCCAGAGTCGTTTTACCCGTCTGCCGCGCGCCGACGAGAATAATCACACGACCTTGGAAACAGTCGCTGACAAGATTATTGGCGATTAGGCGGGAGTAAAGCATCGTATTTTGGCGTAATTTCGTGAGTTAACTCATTTTATTACGCTATTTTTCCTGTGTCAATTGCATTTTGACCTGCACCATCTGGTCTCGTATCTCCGCCGCCGCCAACTTCGGATTCTTTGCCCGCGAGATTCCGCGTGAGACGGGGATCAACATCCCGCTTCCATCCCGACGTAAGCCTGCTCGCAAAGCGGACGCCAACTCCCCGCCTTGAGCGCCAACGCCAGGCGCGAGGAACCACAGATCAGGCGCGGCGGCACGGACGCGTTTCAGCGCCTCCACATGCGTCGCGCCGACGACGAGTCCGATGTTGTTGTTGGTATTCCATGATTGGGCGAGGTGGGCGACGTGTTCATGTAACGGTAGGGGCGGACGGCCGTCCGCCCCTACGACGGATATATCTTGCAAATCACCTGAACCTGGATTCGATGTTTTGCACAACAAGAACACGCCTCGCTCTGGATAATTTAAAAAGGGATCAATCGAGTCTTTGCCAAGATACGGACTCAACGTCACGCAATGCGCGCCGAGCGATTCAAACACAGACTTTGCGTATGCTTCGGCTGTGGAGGCGATGTCGCCGCGTTTCGCGTCGAGGACGACGGGGATCATCGAGCCGAGTCGTTTTGATTCTTCGTCAATCGCTTCGATGACTTGCTTGAGCGCGGTCCAGCCCTCGGCGCCGAAGACTTCGAAGAACGCGGCGTTGGGTTTGAATGCCGCAGCGTAGGGAGCGGTCGCCTTAACGAGAGTCAGGCAGAAGTCGAGGGCTGAAGCGGCGCTGGGAGAAGTCAACTCGCTGACGTGCGGGTCAAGTCCCACACAGAGCAATGACGAGCAATCATCCACGCGCTTTTCCAAAAAAGAAAAAAAAGTTTCCATGTTTTAGAGTTCCATGTTTTAGAGTTCCATGTTTCAAGTTCCATGTTTCAAGTAGACCTGAAACGTGAAACTTGGAACGTGACACTATGCCTTCCCGAGCACCATCGCCAACAACGCCATTCGCACATACAAACCATATTCCATCTGGCGGAAGTAGGCGGCGCGTGGATCGTCGTCGAAATCCATGCTGATCTCGGTGACGCGCGGGAGCGGGTGCATGACGATCATCTTTTGTTTCGCGGCTTGCATGATGGCGGGGTCGATCACGTATGCGCTCTTGACCTTTTCATAATCGGCGGGGTCTTCAAATCTTTCTTTTTGCACGCGCGTCACGTACAACACATCCGTTTCGGGCAAAACTTTTTCGAGCGACGAAAATTCTTTTTGTGAAATGCCTTTCTCGCTCACTTCGTCCATCACTTCTTGCGGCATCTTCAAAATATCGGGCGAGACGTAATTCAACTTCACATTGAACAACGACAGCAAACGCGCCAGCGAATGCACAGTGCGTCCGTATTTCAGATCGCCGAGCATGGTGACGGTGAGTCCATCGAATTGCTTGAGTTCCTCCCTGATCGTGAACGCGTCGAGCAACGCCTGTGTGGGATGTTCGCCCGTGCCGTCGCCCGCGTTGATGAGCGGCTTTTTCATCGCTTTTGCCGCGATCGCCGCCGATCCCGTTTCGGGATGTCGCAACACGATCACATCGGCATAACATTCGAGCGTGCGCACGGTATCGGTCAACGTTTCGCCTTTCGTCACCGACGAATATTTCACCTCGTTGATCGGGATGACCGAGCCGCCGAGTCGTTCCATCGCGGCGGTGAACGACGACGATGTGCGCGTGGACGGTTCGTAAAACAGGTTCGCTAAAATTTTTCCTTTGAGCAAATCAAACGTCCCCACGCGCTCGACCATTCCGCGCATCTCGTGCGCCACGCCGAAGACGTATTCCAGATCTTCGCGCTTGAACTGTTTGACCGACACAATGTCTTTGCCATACCACTCGGCAGTTTTATTTTCGCCGAACGGCAGGTGAGGGGAGGATGAATTTGTTGGCATGGGACTCCTTTTTGTAATTGGTAATTTGTAATTGGTGGTGGTACAGAGATCTGAGAATTGGAGAATTAGAGATTGGAGACTGGAGATTAGAGACTAAGTGACTAGAAGACCAGAAGACTAGCAGACTAAAAACCACGCTTCTTTCTTCGGGTGAGGCTGATTCTATTCAATTTACATTTTCTACTCTTCAAGCATTCCTACCCATTCCAGCGGCGTGATCTGAGTGAGTGATTCGCCATTCGGGCGCATGACCCATGTGGAGTCGTCGTCGGCATTGGTGAGGATGAGCCAATCGCCGTCCGTCCATGCGCGCGGGTTGAAATAAGGTTTGGTATCGTAATCGGGAGTGTAAATGCTGTTCCATGTATGAGTTTGCAGATCAAAGACGAGCATTTCGGTTTGATAGTCTCCGTTCGCGTCGCGGCGTGAGGCTGTGAATAACAACTTGTTGCTATCGGGTGAAAAGAGATGGGCTTCCACGTTTTCCCATGTTTCGTTCAGAGCGTATGTTGTTTCATATCCGTTCGAGAGGTCGCGGATGTGAAGAGTCCATGGCAGGGTGAAGTCGGCTTGGGGTTCGCCCCAGGTCAGGTAGGCGAGCAGGCGTCCATCCGCAGAGACCGTTGCCGAAACGCCGGCATATATCTCAGCGGGATTGAGAGTCCAAAGCGGTGTGATCGTGTCCGTTGAAACATCGGCAAGATACAACGAAGCGACTTGCGTGGGAGTCATGCCGCTGTAAAACGTGTGCAACGCGTAGACGAGTATCTGCCGCGCCTCATCATAGAAGATCGGAACGAGCGCATGACCAGCTGCTTCCTCCGGCAACTCCGTGCGCCAGACTTCGCGGCTCTCGCCCGTTTCCAACGAAGTGACGAAGACCGAGCGCGTCATCGTTCCGTCTTTATCGGCGCGGCTCCAAACGAGGCTCGTGCCGTCGGAGGAAAATATCGGCGCGATGCGCGGACTTCCTTCCACATCACGCCGCGTATCCAAATCAGCGATCAATCGCTCGCGCGGATACACCTGCCTGAGTTCGAGGGAGGCATCGCCTGTGTCGGTCAACGAATAGATGTTTCCATTGCGCACAAGAACAAAATCAATTACCGGCGCGTAGAACCGTTGAAGAAGGAATCCCGATGTTACGCCAGCAGGATCGAGGAAAGCGAGACTCTCCTCCGTGCGGACGATCCACTTCCCCGCGCCGTCAACCGCCGCAAGCGGAGCAAAAGCCGCATCTGGCGTGACGGTGGCACACACTGTACCGCATCCGCCGGGGCAATCGCCGTTGCAGAAATATGTTTCATTAGCGCGGCAAGCAGGCGGCGTACAGACTGCCATCAATGTTTCGGTGGGCGAAATCGGAAACGGGACGAGGGTATCTGTCGCTGGCGGTGCGGGGGACATTGGAACGAATAAGCTACATGCCATTATTGCAAGAAGCATTGGGATGAGGGTTAATTTTTTCATTTTTTTACCTATCTACATCGGTTCGTTCGTCCCTTCGACACGGCTCAGGACGAACAGGGAGACTGACGCGGCTTTCCAAACTTTTATCTCATCTGAAAAGATGATTCGCCAGCGGAATGACATTGATCAACGGCTCTTCGTAGGGATGCACGCTCTTTATCACCTTTATCGCCTCATTCACCAACTCGCCTTTGCAATTGACTTCCATTTTATACTCCGCCACTTCGCTGATCTGACCAACTGTCCCTTCAAATGGATTCGCTCCCTCCATCGGGCGAAAAAATCCGCGCACGGGAGTCAACGCGACGCAGTGGTCGTAATTTCCGATCACGCCTACTCCGATCTCTGAAAGCGCGTCGGCGAGTTTCATCGCGTGATCTTGTGGGATGAAAATTTCTAGTTTCACGTCGGTGAAGTTTTGCATCATTGCCTCACATTCTTTCCATAACCTTGTTCTGCCAAAACCTTCCCATCTTCAAAAGCAGTTTTACCACGCAACACAACTTTCCTCACCTTGCCTTTGACCTTCCACCCCTCAAACGGAGTCCAGCCACAGCGGGTGAATTGCTCCTCGGCTTTGATCTCGTATTCAGCGGACTCGTCCACTTCGATCCATGTTTCGGGTTGTTCGGGGAGGTGGAAGATTCTGCGCGGGTTGACGACACTTTTCTGAATTACATCGTCCATCGTCAATCGTCCATCGTCAACAGCCGTGAGCAACAAAGGAAGCAATGTTTCCAGCCCAGGGAATCCAGGCGGAGGATTCTCGGAATCTTTTTCTGCGAGAGTGTGAGGGGCGTGGTCGGTGGCGAAGCAGTCAATGACATCCATGTTTTGCCAGAGGGCGTCTACATCTTCTTGGGCGGCGAGGCGTGGGCGGACTTCTTTTCTTCCAGGTGGTAGACCTGACAGGTTTTGGAAACCTGTCAGGTCTTTTGTTAGAAATAGATGATGTGGACACACTTCACACGTCACTTTGATACCACGTTCTTTGGCGGCTTTGACGAGGAGGATTTCCTCTTTCAATGAGACGTGCGCGATGTGAACGGGACGGTCATAGATCGCGGCGAAGAGAATCCCTGCCGCCATGGTTCGGGATTCGGAGTGCAAGACGATGGGATATTCTTTTGGAAATTTTTCAAAGTGCGGCTGCCATAATGTCATGTCATCTAGGCGGAGTTCGCCGAAGGTTGAGTCGAGGTACATTTTCAAGCCTGCGGCTTTGGGCGCGAGGGATGCGGCGATGTCGGCGTTGTCGGGTCCTGCGCCGAGGAATTGGGCGTAGTCGCAACGCGCTTTTCCTTTTGCGGCAGATAAAGCCAGATCCAGTGTCGAATTATCGAATATCGGAGGCTTCGTATTCGGCATGGCGAGGATCATCGTCACGCCGCCCGCGAGCGCGGCTTGAGTGACGGTGTCCCAGTCTTCTTTGTGGGTCTGCCCAGGTTCGCGCACGTGGACGTGAGGGTCAATTAGGCCAGGGAGTTTGAGCATGAGTCAGGTTCCAGGTTCCAGGTTTCAGGTTTCAAGTATCAGGTGTCAAGTTCCAAGTTGAGAACAAGTTGTTGCCCAGAAGATTACAAAATGCTACAATCGAAATCAAGATAACGCAAGGATAATGACAAATGACTGAACTAAAACTTGATAAAGACGAACTCGAACTGCTTGTCTCGTATGGGCAGGATGAGTGGAAGTCTGCAAAAAGTGTGAAAGAACAAAAAGAGAAATATCAAGCGTATGCGCGCGCCACATTCAAGAAGGATAAGCGTGTCAACATCCGCATTTCTTCCAAAGACCTGACGAGTTTACAAAAACGCGCCATTCGTGAAGGTGTTCCCTACCAAACATTGATTGCCAGCGTGTTGCATAAATATGCCAGCGGAGGACTGACAGAAAAGTAGGTTGTGAAGCGCGACCTCACCCCAGCCCCTCTCCTAAAAGGAGAGGGGAGTCAAGTGGATAAAAAAAGAGAGCCGATGATGGCTCTCTTTTGAAGGGGGATGAAAAGTTGGAGGAAACTGAATCAGGCCGAAGGTCGGGGATGAAGCGATTGGTCATGTCGGCGTGATTCTATGCGGGCGGGGGAATCTGTCAAGAGGCGGTGTATAATCCCGCCATAATTTTCGCAAGGAGATAAGAACGATGGCGTATCAAAACGTAAAAGTCCCCGCGAGTGGGGCAAAGATTTCAATTCAAAATGGGAAGTTAAACGTTCCCGACAATCCGATCATCCCGTTCGTGGAGGGCGACGGCACGGGGCGCGATATTTGGCGCGCATCGTCGCGTGTGTTCGACGCGGCGGTACAAAAAGCATACGGCGGCAAACGCAAAATCCATTGGATGGAAGTGTACGCGGGCGAGAAGTCGTATAAGATGTTCCAGAGTTGGTTGCCCGACGAAACGGTGGAAGCGTTCACCGAATTTTTGGTTGGGATTAAAGGACCGCTCACGACCCCGATTGGAGGCGGCATCCGCTCGTTGAACGTCGCGCTCCGCAAACTGCTCGATCTGTACGTGTGCCTGCGACCTGTGCGATATTTCAACGGCGTGCCTTCGCCTGTGAAGACGCCCGAAAAAGTGGACATGGTCATCTTCCGCGAAAACACGGAGGATATTTACGCAGGCATCGAATTCGCCAACGGCACGGAAGATAATGCAAAGTTCAAGGCGATTCTGAAAGAGTCGTTTCCAAAAGAATATGCCAAGATCCGCTTCCCCGATTCGAGCGGGATCGGATTCAAGCCTGTGTCGGTTGATGGAACAGAGCGACTCGTGCGCGCCGCAATTGATTATGCTTTGCTGAACAAACGTCGCAGTATCAACTTCGTGCACAAAGGCAACATCATGAAGTTCACCGAAGGCGCGTTCAAAGATTGGGCATATGATCTTGCGAAGCGCGAGTATCGCAACGATGTTGTGACCGAACGCGAAACGTGGATCTTCAACAACAAAGAAAGCAAGCCCGATCTTTCAGTGGAAGATAACGCGAAGATCGTTGACCCTGGTTTTGGGATGATGTCGCCCGCGCAACAAGCGGAGATTAAAGCCGAAGTGGAAGACGCGCTGAAGTTGTGGGGCACACACGGCGACGGCAAATGGAAAACAAAACTACTGTTGAAAGATTCGATTGCCGACGTGACGTTGCAGTTCGTGCTTGTACGCCCCGCGGATTTCGATGTGATCGCAACGATGAACTTGAACGGCGATTATCTGTCCGACGCGCTCGCCGCGCAAGTGGGCGGAATCGGAATCGCCCCAGGCGCGAACATCAATTATGTGACAGGTCACGCCATCTTCGAGGCGACACACGGCACCGCGCCGAAATATGCCGACTTGGATAAAGTCAATCCTGGCTCGGTGATTCTCTCTGGCGAGATGATGCTCCGCTATATGGGCTGGACCGAAGCCGCAGACCTCATCATCAAAGGCATGGAAGGCGCGATTTTGGCGAAGACCGTCACGTTCGATTTTGCCCGTCACATGAGCGACGTAAAGGAAGTGAAATGCTCCGAGTTTGGCGATGCGGTGATCAAGTGGATGGAGAAGACGCCAGCGAAGAGAATGGAAAGTGGAAAGTCGAAGGTCACGGCGAAGAAGAAGGTTGTGACATCGTCCCCGAAGGGGAAGAAGTCTGCGCCGAAGAAAGTGGTAAAGAAAAAGTTGGTGAAGAAGGCTGCGAAAAAGAAAACGAGGAAGTAAACGAAAGTCGGGACTTGCGAGTCCCGACTTTTTTTGTTGACGATGTCGTGCTGAGCCCTTCCCCTGCCTTGAAACAGTTGCACTGCGTCAAGGTAGGCGACACGATTTGCCAAGCAAATCAAACTGTCGCCTGAACTTTCGTGAAGTCCTGAGAACCTATAAATACGGGCGAGCGCCGTCATTTGATACCAAAGAAACTAGGCGCAAGTATAATGCGGTTAACATGAATGGCAAAAGCCCGAACGAAAGCAATGGAGCTTGACCTTGTTGATCAAGGTCGCCCGCTGAGAACCCTGGGATGCGGCGATACGATTTAAATACTGGCGGCGTGCGGATCGTGACCTTTTCTTCGATAAATTCAGGATTGGTTTGCTTGACGATCTATAACGACCCCGATTAGGAAGCTGTACCACTTAAGAGCCGTGCCATTCATGTCCATCAATTAAATTGTGTATGACAGGATGCCGTTATGCAAAAAAGCGAAAGGCGACATCCTTTTTTATGTTAAGCATAGACGGGGAAAAGGACGTAAAAAGAGCATAAGCTCTCAAGTTCTCGTTTCTTAGGATGGCTTTGGCGTTATTTCACGATCCTGTAAATCACAAATCTTCGATTTTCTAATTCCTTGTCCAAAAGAAGATCGCATGCGCCAATTTCCTCCGGCGGAACTTGGTTGTTCTTGCCAACCTTCTTACTGAGGATCAAATAATCGCCTTTCAGCATCCCGTCACATTGATTGATCATGATCGATGGATGATCTGTCATTAATCTCATCACGCGAGCTTTATAGAAGATCAACACACTGTCGGGCGGAGTTTTTCTTGCCACCCAGTCGTACACTTCGACGCTCATTGGGTCGAACGGTCCGTTGATCTTTCGTCCGGTTTGCACATTATTGATGGAGGTGATACTTGATGTAACAAGGAAATAACCAGCAATTGCGATCCAAAAACCGTACATCACGCGCTGAGCGGTTACTTGGCGCTGATCAGAAAGTTTTCCGATTGCAAATTTCATCCCCTGAAATGCAAAGTAAATGAAGATAGGCAAAAGCGGGAAGATGTATCGCGGTCCCTGCCAGTAGGGATAAGTGATGTGAACAAGCATCCACACAGCGAAGAAGATGATAAAGTACAACTCATCGCGGCGCCGAATCCATGCGCCGAGCAGGGCGAAAGCCAAAACAAAGTAGTAAAGGTATTGCCATCCTGCCGACTCACCGAAAAACCAGCCGTACACTTTGAAGTATGCGCCAATAAAACCGATGACGAGATCAACGGTCAGGTTTTTATATTGCGAAAGATAAGACTCGCCTCCGCCGGGAAATAACAGCATATTCGCAATCCATAATACGGCGAACACTGCGCAAACAATAAAGGAGTTCAAAACGATTCGTTTGACGACGTTCCGATCTTTGCGTTGGGCAATCAATTTGAAAAACTCGATCATCAAAAAACAACCGAGCAGGAGAAGTCCCGTAGCGCGCAGGAAGGTTGTGAAGAAGATAGACGCGCCGATCAGCGCGTAGCGTGTCCGCGATTCGTTTTGTTGTGTTACGAGAAATAAAGTCAGTGTCGAAAAGAAAAGAAATGGAATATCCGAAAGAATGTAATCGAGAAATTCCAACAACATTGGGCTGAATGCGAACAACGACACGAAGATCAGGCTTTCGGTCCGCGTGAGGCGCGATCTTGCAAAGAGATACAAGCAAACTAATAATCCCGCAAAAAAAAGTAGCCCGGGAATCTTCAACGTCATCGGGCTGATTCCGTTCAGCGCGTAAAAAGGAACCAAGATCAATGGGTAGCCCCATGGGTAGGCGAGTGGTCCAAGATGCGTTGTGGATTGATAATTTGTGAAATCGCTGATCTCGATAAATTCATCCAACGAACCATCCACAATACTTTTTGCTTGCAACACATACCACGCCCAATCGTCGCCCCATTCATGCCCGCGCCGCAACATGCCCGCGCCGATCAACGTCGAAACAAAAATAATGAGCAACAGCGGATGCAACAATTTTTTCATGCGCTGATTGTACTCTCGATAAAAAGAACGGATTAATTATTTGTATAGACAAATAATTAATCCTGTTTATCTGGATGGATGGCCCGCTTCGCCTCCCGCCTCAACCTGATTCGGCTTTGGAAGTCTTGTTCTACCCTGCGACTATTTCCTGTTCGCCGACTTCGTTAATTTGCTCAAACTTTGGTCTCATCTTGAAAACGATCCACACGCTGATCGCGGCAAAGATGGCGATAAGACCCTCAGTTGGTAAAGCGCCGATGGATTGACCCGCATACACAGCGACCGCGTCCACGAAGGCGTGCCATAGCAGAGCCAGCCAGAACCAAACGGCTTGTTTCTTTGTAAGCCCATACAGCACTATCAACGACAAACATACGTGCAAACACATCGCAAAGACCCGTTCGAAGAATCCCAGTAATGCCATGAAAGGCTGCGCGGACCAGAACGCTTCCACTTGCTGTTTTGCCAACTCAAGTTGTTCAGGCGGGATGCTCGGCACTGTGGACAGATCTATATTTTTATAGGCGATCATGTTTACAAGCGTTAATGCGACAGAAAGGCCGATCAAGATCGCCTCCGTCCCACCGTGACCCAAGCCGACCAGCACGCCTTCCTTCCATGAACGCGATCTCTTCAAAATGAATTTGAACAGGATATAACGCGCCGTTTCCTCAAACACTCCCGCCAGCAGGCCAAGAACGATGGCGGTAACCAGGAGTGATGTGTTTTGTAGGAACTTGTTCAATCCCACCACAAGAGGGATGTGTAAAATCTGCGAGGCGATAAAGGTCAAGCCGCCCGCAAGTACGAACTTCCATGAGAGCGAGTACTTGCGGGTGAAGACGATCCATAAAATGATAGGCAACAGGATCATCCCCATAAAACTTACAACATACGCTGCGGTCAACATAGTATTTTCTCCTTATGATTTATTGCGACGGCATGGAACGCATCCGCCGCGCGCGTTCGGTGAGCGGACGTTTGGCGACCATGGTGATCTTACCGCTTCCGTATGGTGTGTACACATTGATGGCTTCCCAGCCTTCCAAGCCCCATTCATCGAGTTTTTCTTGAATATCTTCATCTTTCGATCCAAACATACTTCCGATGGTCTGGACGCGATATTCCCATAGTTTGATTTCGTCGCTCATGTGAGCCTCCGTTTCACGTGAAACGGGGCGGGGGGAGTCCCGCTCCGTTTGGCTAGGCTTTTGTTTCTCGCTGATACAACACATACGAATAGACGATCGGTGCAAAGGCGGCGCCGAGCATGGCGACCAGCATGATCCATATCCCTGATTCGCCTAGAAACGCGCAAAGGATGGTGACCACACCGCCCAGCATGAACAGTTTGGAGCCGAGTTTATGCGTTTCATCCCAGACCGTATCGCTTGAGAGTGTCCAGGGGGTGCGGATGCCGATAAAGAAGTTGCGTTTTGCTCCGTTCATCAAATAGCCTATGCCAATGAAGAGCAGTCCGACCGCTGGTAAAAGCATGAGCGTCATGTTGAAAGAGGTTCCGAGCGCGGCAAAGAGGGTCAGGGCATAGACGTAGAGCATATACACCACAAAGACCACGATGAACCAGTTAAAGGTGGCGCGGAATTGGGCGATATTTGCCTTGAGCGGGTCAATGTTTGGGATGATCAGGAACAAACCCGCCAGCGCGATGCTGATGATCGGTATGAGAAATACACCCCAGAATTTGGACATATAACCGTCAATCTCGCCTGCCGCATTCCAATGCGCAGGCATGGGATCGGGCAGACGGCTCCAAAGCAGGAGTCCCGCCAGTATCGCGATGGCGATAAGGGCGACAGAAATAAAGATGGTTGTTCGAGTTGACATTTTGATTTTCCTTTCGTAGAGCGATATAGTATCTCGCTCTACTTATTTTCCTTCGGCAAGTTATTCTGCGCCATCGAGACGACGCCGCTGAGTCCGCCGAGATTCATCGTGTCCACAGCCGAACTGGGGACGATCACCAGCGCGCCTTTTTCTTTCAAGCCTTCAAAGAGCATGTTCATCGCGCGGAGGTGCAAGGCGGTTGGGTTATCCGCGTAAGCCTTTGACGCCTCGGCAAACGATTCGGCGATCTGCTTCTCCGATTCGCCGAGGATCACGCGGGCTTGACGCTCACGCTCCGCCTGCGCTTGCCGCGACATGGTATCTTCCAAATCCTGCGGGATGACAATGTCGCGTATCTCAACCGACTGCACGGTCACGCCCCAGGGTGTGGTGCGTTCGTCAATCACTTGTTGCAGTTCTTTATCAATGACGCTTCGTCCCACGAGAATATCCGCCAGCATCATGCGACCGATGATGTCGCGCAAAGCTGTTTGTGCCGCCCAGTCAACAGCGGCGCGATAGTTTTCCACTTCGAGCGCGGCTTTCTCGGCATCCCATACAACCCAAAACAGTACCGCGTCCACATCCACAGGCACCGTATCTTTCGTCAGTGTTTTCTGCGCGGCAAACGGCGTGACCATCACGCGATGATCAATCCACGTTGGAATCGAGTCAACGATTGGGACGATCCAAAAAGCGCCAGGTCCGGCGAGTTTTTTGAATTTTCCGAGCCGCAAAACCACTGCTTTTTCCCATTGTGACGCCACTTTGATGGCGAATAACCCATACATGGCAAGCACAAGCATCGGAAACGTGAACAGCGTAATTTGCAGGTCTGTTGCCCCAATGAGATCAAGATAGATTATTCCCTTGATCAATCCTGTCAGCAGGACGATGAACAGAAACCATGCGATTGGCGGGATATGCGGATCTGCTTGCCGTGATTTTTTCTTTTCAACTATTGATTTCATAAATTTTGTATCCATTTCATTCTCCTTTAGTTCTTCCGTAGTAACGACTTCAGTCGTTCACTGGACGAATAAATTCGTTGCTACGATTTATTCTTCGGACTTACTCGCTTCACTCCACGCTTTGAGCTGGTCGCTAACCATTTGGCGGACCTCGCTCTTCGAGAATCCCAGCCTCAGCGCTTCGCCGATGTATCGTTGCGTCAACGCCTCGAGCGATTCTCTGCGCAGACGTTCCGTCACTTTCGGCGGCGGGATCTCGGTAATGAATGTCCCACGTCCTTGTTGCGTGGATATGATTCTCGCTTCATCCAAAATACGATACGCTCGCGCAACCGTGTTGAAGTTGACGCGCAGTTCTTCCGCCAACGCGCGCACGGTTGGAAGTTGATCGTCTGGTTTGAGAATTCCGCTGGCTACTTGCGCCTGCACCTGATTGACGATCTGCGTGTAGATCGGCAAGCCCGAGCGGAAATCTATTTGGAGGGTGAGTTTTTTGTTTGTCATAATTGTACTAATTGTATCATTGTCACAATTGTATGCTTTCGGGAGATTTTGTCAAGAGGCAAGAATCCCCTCTCCCAGCGGGAGAGGGGATGGGGTGAGGGAGAATCCTCAAGCGTGGAAAAATTTTCAGGAAGCAGAATCAGCCGTCCCTTCGGGTGAGGCGTTTTGTCCTGCGTGGTAGAATCCAAAATGAAAAGATTAAGTCATCGCGTGGATAAAAAATCCATGCGCGAGAAATCCAAGGAGTAAAAATGGAAGTAAAAACTGGTACGTGGACGGAGAAAAAAGGGCTGGCGCAAATGTTGAAGGGCGGCGTCATCATGGATGTGGTGACGGCGGAACATGCGAAGATCGCGGAGGATGCGGGCGCGTGCGCGGTGATGGCGCTTGAACGTGTGCCTGCTGATATTCGCGCGGACGGCGGCGTGGCGCGTATGAGCGACCCTGAATTGATTTTGAAAATTATCGATTCGGTTTCGATCCCTGTGATGGCGAAGTGCCGCATCGGACATTTTGTCGAAGCGCAGATTCTTGAGTCGCTGGGCGTGGATTACATTGACGAGTCGGAAGTGCTGACGCCCGCCGATGAATCGAATCATATTTTGAAACATAACTTCACTGTGCCGTTCGTGTGCGGATGCCGTAATCTCGGCGAGGCGTTGCGACGCGTGGGTGAAGGCGCGGCGATGATCCGCACGAAAGGTGAAGCAGGGACGGGCGATGTGGTCGAGGCGGTGCGTCACGCGCGGACCGTGTTGGGCGATATTCGCAAGTTGACCACGATGGCTGACGAAGAGTTGATGCGCTATTCAAAAGAGATCGGCGCGCCGTATGAATTGGTGAAAGAGACGAAAGAACTCGGGCGCATGCCCGTTGTCAATTTTGCCGCGGGCGGAGTTGCGACTCCCGCCGATGCCGCGTTGATGATGCAACTCGGCGTGGACGGCGTGTTCGTCGGTTCGGGAATCTTCAAGAGCGGCGATCCCGCGAAGCGCGCGAATGCAATCGTCAAAGCGGTGACGCATTATCAAGACGCGTCCATTCTCGCGGAGGTGAGCAAGAATCTCGGCGAGGCGATGGTCGGGCGTAATGTGTCGCAGATGCCCGAGGCGGAGAAGATCGCGGGGAGGGGTTGGTAAAAGATAGTGAGCAGTGATCAGTCATCAGTGAGCAGCCTGATAACTGATGACTGATTACTCTTGACTTTGAATTGACTACAACTATGAAGATTGGAGTACTTGCCTTACAAGGAGACTTCGCTGAACATATCGTGATGCTCAAGCGCTTGAACGTGGAAGCATCCGAAGTGCGTTTGCCTGAACATCTCAAGGGACTCGACGGGCTCATCATCCCTGGCGGCGAGTCTACGACGATTGGCAAACTCGCCGTCGCGTACAACTTGATGGATTCGTTGAAGACATTCGGTCAACGCCATGCGATCTGGGGAACGTGTGCGGGCGCGATCTTTCTTTCAAAAGATGTGAGCCGCGACCAGCCTCTGCTTGGATTGATGGATATCAAAGTGCAACGCAATGCGTTCGGTCGTCAGATCGATTCGTTTGAAACGGATTTGGATATTCCTGAACTCAAACAAGCCACAGGCACAAAGGAAGATTATCACGCGATCTTCATCCGCGCGCCGATCATCGAGTCGGTGAGCGGGGATGCAAAGATTCTCGCCTCGGTTTCCGACGGGAGGATTGTTGCCGCGCAACAGGGACATCTCCTCGCCACGTCGTTTCACCCCGAACTGACGGACGACACGCGCTTCCATAAATATTTTTTGACACTGGTTGATTGAGAAATCGTTTAACCACGAAGTACACGAAGGTCACTAAGGTTGGTTGAGTGATGGTTGTGGTTCTTTGTTTTAAACCTTGGCGAAAGATGGTCAAGTAGAAGTCATCACGTTGCGCCGCGCAATTAAACCTTTGTGCTCTTTGTGTACTTTGTGGTAAAAATTGAATATGTCCATCCGACCGCTTGCTTTGTTGGACCTTCCGCAACTGTATCGCTTCCGCGATGAGGCGATAGGGTTGGATACGGCGCGCACGTTGACTCGGGGGAATCCGCTCGGCGCGGTGCGATTGCTCGCGTACATGAATCCCGCGCGGCACGTCTATGGCGCGATCGCAAACGGCGAACATGACTCGGTGCTAGGCGGGATAATCCATTCGCAGGAAGATACGTTTGCAAAGTTGCTGTATCTTGCGCCGTTGTCGAATCTGACTCACCCCGAATTGCCCGCGTTGATCGAAAACCTATCCGCCCAAGCAGGGACATGGGGCGCGTTCCACGTTCTTGCAGAAGTGGACGAGGTCAGCGATGCGTTCGTGCCTCTGCGGAAATCGGGATTCTCCGTCTACGCATGGCAGAGGATGTGGGAAATGTCTGGGATGGGGGAGCAGGCTGAGGCGAAGAACGAAGCGTGGAGCCGAGTCCGCTCCGTTCATCTTCCTGCGGTGCAGAGTCTGTATCATCAAATTGTCCCGCCACTGTTGCAACCTGTCGAACCACAGCCAAAGACACCGCTTGGATGGCTGAGCAACGATGGCGCGAAATGCCACGTCAGCGTGACGCATGGAGCGCATGGAATTGTGTTGACGCCGCTCATCCATCCCGAAGCGACCGATGTGAGCGCGAAACTTGCCTCGTTGATCAGCCAACTACCCGACAGACGTTCTCGTCCCGTGTATGTGTGTGTCCGTTCGTATCAGGCATGGCTCGAACCCGTGCTTGCAGACTTGGGCGCGAAGTCGGGTCCGCGCCAGGCGGTGATGGTGAAACACCTCGCGCGGCTGGTGAAGGAAGGCTTGCCCGCATCCGCTGTGCCGAAGGGAGTGAGCGTTCAGCCTTCGCGGGTGAGTCGGGTTGAGGGGAAGAAGTAAGCCATTGCCGTGATAAAATTAATCAGGAGATGATGTGTACGAACGAATCCTTCAACAGATGCGGGAGAAAATCCGTAGCAGGCAGTATGTGATGACCCTGCATGCTGAAGAAGAAATGGATGAAGATGAATTATCTATTTTTGATGTTGAGAGTCTCATTTTGACAGGCAAGATCACCGAAAGACAAAAGGATTCGGAAACAGCCGAATGGAAGTACATCATTGAAGGCGGAACAATTGAAGGAAGCATCGCCTGTGTAGTTGGAAAGATAAGCGTTACATCGATGTTGGTGATCATTACCGTCTATCGTGAGTAGGAGCAAACCATGATTTGTGATATTTGTGGAAAGGAAGGCGCTCGCATCCGTTATGTGACGCGCAGTTATGGAAAGGGCGAGAATTTGCTCGTCATTGAAAACGTGCCTGTTGTATCCTGTCCTCATTGTGGAGAAAGTTACCTCACAGCGGAAACATTGCACGAAATCGAGCGAATCAAAACCCATCGCAAGAATTTCGCCAAACGGCGGAGTGTTGCTGTTGCTGAATTTGTCTAAAGCCAAGCCTTGCGATGGAAATCCTCGCAAGGCGTTTTTATCTGAATCGAACCTATCACGCGGGGATTTCCGTATTCCTCGTATAATAGCCAAACGAGACAGGAAACTTCCCCACCCCAAAATCCGTTAACCTCTCTAACCCAATCTCCAGTCTCCAGTCTCTAATCTCTAATCTCCAATCTCCAATCATCCCAATTCTCCTCCGTCACGCCTCACAACTTGAAACCTGAAACGTGACACCTGAAACCACCATGACCCAACTCAAAATCACCGACGACCTCGACGCCCTCCTCGACGTGCTTCCCACCAACATCCGTCACTCGGTCGAAGAGGCGAACAACAGCGACCTGCTCCTCGAAATCATCCTCGACCTCGGACGCGTTCCCTCCGCGCGTTTTGTCGAAAATGAAGTCGTGCTTTCGGGCGCCGAACTGACGCGCGCCGAACTCGACCACGTTGTCGAGCGCATCGGCACTTTCGACGCGGACAACCGCGCAGGCATCGAGCGGACTCTCCATCGCATCTCCGCCATCCGCAACCGACGCGGCGCAGTGGTGGGATTAACTCTGCGCGTGGGTCGCGCCGTCTACGGCACAGTGGACATCATTCAAGACATCATCGAGACGGGCAAGTCTGTGCTCATCCTCGGACGACCTGGCGTTGGCAAAACAACTTTGCTTCGCGAGTCGGCGCGCATCCTCGCTGAAAATAAACGCGTCATCATCGTGGACACATCCAACGAGATCGGCGGCGACGGCGATGTGCCTCATCCCGCAGTGGGCAAGGCGCGGCGGATGCAAGTCAAAGTGCCGACGCACCAGCACGAGGTCATGATCGAAGCGGTCGAGAATCACAATCCCGAAGTCATCGTCATTGACGAGATCGGGCGCGAGCTCGAAGCCCTCGCGGCGCGCACCATCGCCGAACGCGGCGTGCAACTCATCGGCACGGCGCACGGTCAAACGCTCGACAATCTGCTCCTCAACCCAACGCTCAGCGATCTCGTCGGCGGCATCGAAGCGGTCACGCTGTCAGACGAGGAAGCGCGTCGAAGGGGCACCCAGAAAACGGTCCTCGAAAGACGCGCTCCGCCCACGTTCGACGTCCTGATCGAGATCCAGCATCGCGATCGTTTTGCGGTCCACACCGACATCATGTCTTCTGTAGATTCGCTGTTGCGCGACGCGCCCCTGCCTCCCGAAGTGCGGATGCGCGATGCCGAGGGAAAAATCCAGATCGAGAAATCTGCGCCGCCCGCAAAGCCTAAGGCGGATGTGAAAACGCCTCGTCGCGGACTTCGGTCTGCTTCAACAGCGGAGGCTTTACCCACGCCTCAGCCGACTCCCGCTATTGGAGCCGCGTTGCAAACCGTTCGCGTGTACGCGTATGGCGTCGCGAAGAATCGACTGCAACAAGCCGCCAAGCGACTCGGCGTGCCAGCCGTCGTCGTGCGCGACGTGAGCGAAGCCGACGCGCTCGTCACCCTGCGGACGTATTATCGCAACCGCCAGCAGACCGTGATGGAAGCCGAGCAACGCGGGATGCCGATCTATGTCCTGCGCGCCAACACCGTGGCGCAAGTGGAGCAGTTCCTCAGCGACCTCTACAACCTGAGCGCCGCGCCCACCCGCGACAACATGGAAGACATCCGCCACGAAACACAACAAGCCATCTCCGCCGTCCTCAACGGCGAACGCTGGGTAGACTTGCCTCCAGGTCCGTCACTCGTCCGCCGCCTCCAACACGAAATGGCGCGCAGCGCTGAGTTGGTCAGTCACTCTTACGGGAAAGAACCGAGGAGGCATGTGAGGATTTTTAGGGAGTGATGTAAGTAGACAAGGAAACAGGTAGATACGTGGCTTGTGTGCCTGTGTTGTTAGTTGAATATATTCAAAACTATGGGAAAGTCAAAATCAAATCTTCCATTTTTCTTGTTGCGCGTTTTGATAATTGTGGGTTGTGTTTTCTTTTTGTTTGTCAAATACAACAGCGAACACCCAAAAGCAATATGGGACTCATCACCTGATACTCTCATTATTTCTTATGAATTAGGTCCGACAGAAATCCCATACGGATATATCCCAGATTTTCGAATTTGGGGCGATGGGCGAATTGTCTGGGTAATCAATGAAGATGATACAAGAAAAGTCTTTGAAGGCTACCTGCAACCAAATGAGATGAAAACGTTAATTGAGAAGTTTGTTGATGCAGGCTATTTCAATTGGTTTGGTGGTGGCGGCGGAAATTCATATGATTACATGCGTATTCGACTTAGTGGCAAAGAACGTGATGGGTTGCTAGATACGAATGAGGAAATATCGAAATTGGTTGATTACATTAAGTCTGGTGCTGGAGTAAAACCAAAGGAGTTTCTCCCTACAATTGGCTACTTATATGTTTTTCCAATTGAAGAGACTGAGTATAATTACAACAATATTACTGTTGAGTATGTGTGGCCTGAAGACAAGTTTGGATTTGCACTAGAAGATTTTTATGAATTTGTACCTAATGGAGAACTCACTGACGAGAAATTAAGTTTCATCTGGCAAGTAGTAAACCATTCTAATTTTATTGAGTCAAATGGAAAAATCTTTTTGATAGGATTGGAAATTCCTAAAATAACTTATTAGAAATCTAATCAATGAAAACAAGTCTATAGCGTGTGCAACATTGCTCTTCCAATCTCTAATCTCCAGTCTCTAATCTCTACCTCCCCCATGTTCATCACCCTCGAAGGACCCGAAGGCTCAGGCAAGACCTCGCACATCCCGTATCTCGTGGAATACCTCCGCGAGAAAGGACATGTCGTATTCCCCACGCGCGAGCCAGGCGGCACGTCCATTGGCGAGCAGATTCGGGAAGTGATCCATGATCTGAAAAACGTGGAGATGCATCCGCGCGCCGAGACTCTCCTCTACCAAGCCGCGCGCGCCCAAATCGTGGAGCAGGTCATCAAACCGCGTCTCGCCGACGGGGAAATTGTCATCTCCGATCGCTACTACGATTCGACGATTGCCTATCAAGGCTACGGGCATCAACAAGACTTGGAGCAAGTCCGCGGGTTGGTGAAGTACGCGACGGGAGGACTTGTCCCTGATTTGACGGTGTTGCTGGATGTGGATGTGGAAGAAGGACTCAGACGCAAGAAGAAAGACGACGAATGGAATCGCATGGACGCGTACACCGTCGAATTCCACCAACGCGTCCGCGCAGGGTATTTAGAGATGGTGAAAGCGGAGCCAAGTCGCTGGGCGGTGGTGGATGCGGGGCAGAAGTGGGAGTCCGTGCAGGAGGGGTTGAGGAGGGTGATCGTGGGGAGGTTGGAGATAGATGGGATTAATCGTACACTGACACCCCTTAACAAGCAGGAGAAGGATGAACTTCGTAGAATCCAGCGTAAATCATCCAAATCGTTGAAGAATAATGAATGGTAATTATTCTGATTTCGTTGTTCGTTCTTGCTGTATAATATTTTCATGCCGCGTGTTAGTGAGTTCTTTGGGATCGTGATTTATATGTATTACAACGATCATATGCCGCCTCATTTTCATGCGGAATACGGCGAACATGAGGCGATCTATGAAATTGAAACTCTGGATGTTTCGCGCGGCGGTCTTCCGCGTCGCGCTCATGCTTTGGTGATTGAATGGGCTTCCCAACATCGTGCAGAATTGAAAGATGATTGGGAGCGTGCTCGATTGGAGAAACCTTTGGAAAAGATCGAAGGATTAGAGTAGGAGTAAGAAGATGAATACACCTGGTCCGCTGGTTCGCGTTAAATCGGTCGAGCCCCTTGAAAATTTTCGGGTTCGCGTCATATTTCAAAACGAAGTTCAAAAAGAAATTGACCTTGAAAAATTCCTGCGCGGCGAAATCTTCGAGCCGATTCGCAATAACCCCGAGATGTTTCGCGCTGTCAAAGTCGTTGGGGGAACAATCGGTTGGGACAACGGCGCAGATATTGACCCCGATGTTTTGTATTACGATTTAAAACCTGCATGGATGGAAGAAACGGTAAATTCGTAATACATGACCGTTGACTCAACGGAAAACCTCCAACACCTAAAAACTTAAAAGTCATTGAATGTACCTGCGCGGAGTTTTCCGCCATTGCTCAAGGCAACACGCTAAAGTATTCCTATGCCCACTCTTCATCTCCTCTCCACGCCAGGCGACCGCGACATTCGTTGGGTGGTTGATGCGTGCAAGCCTCATTTGCAAGATAAAGATGAGCCGACGATTGCGTTCATGCCGCTGGCTTCGTTGAACGTGAATCGCTGGCTGGATTACACTGTCCGCTCATTTGAAAAACTTGCGCGCGTCGAGTTGATTGATACCGATCGGATGGAACTGCCGAAGATGGAATCCATCCTCCGCAAGGCGCATGTGGTTTACATTTCGGGCGGCAACACGTTTTTGTTGAATCATCGCCTGCACATCAGCGGATTGATGCCGTATCTTCGTAAAAAAGTTCAATCGGGGTTGCCCGTTGTTGGATTCAGCGCGGGGATGATCGTGTGCGGACCGAACATCCTCACATCCAAAGATATGAACTCTGTAGAGACGGATCATTTCGATGGTTTGAACGCCTCACTGTTCAATTTTGTTGCGCATTACGATGCAGATGCCTATGGACAATCTCCTATGCATGATGACTGGCTTTCGGAGTATCATTCATTTCACGACAATCCCGTGATCATGCTCAGCGACGGCGCGTATGTGAAAGTGGATGGGAAGAAGACGACCCTTGTCCGCGGCGGGGCGTGGGTGTTGAGAAAAGATGAAGAGAAGATAAAAGTTGACGAGGGCGAATCAATCGTCCCGTAGAAAGAGGCGAGCATGACCGACGAGCAATTCATCCCCGGTAATAAATCCGAATTGATGTCTGAGATCGAGCGCGAGTGGAAATCCCTCATGGAGGTGGTGGAAAAACTCCAAAAGGCGAATAAATTGACAACGCCGGACGCGGGCGGGTGGAGTCCGAAAGATAATCTGGCGCATCTGACCGAGTGGATGAACATCCTGATGGGTTATCACATGGATAAACGTCCGGCGCACGAAGTTATGCGCGTGGAGCCTGAGGTGGTGCGAGGCTGGGATATGGATGTGATCAACCCTGTGTTGTTTGAAAGAAACCGCAACCGTTCGTTAGATGACGTGTTGGATGAATTGCGGCGCGTGTATGCGGAGTTGGCGAGGAAGTTGGATACCCTGCCGTTCGAAGAGTTGATGAAGCCTCGCCGCGCGGACGACCCTGAGAAACGACCTTTGCTGTTGTGGGTGTTGGGCGATTCGGCGGAACATTTTGCGGAACACCGCGCGACGATCGAGAAGATGTTGTAGTTTGCAGTTGGTGCTATACTGTTGAAAATCTTGCACAGGAGGAGTTAGCCATGAGTCTCGATGGTTTTACGATCGTGTTGGGTGTGCTGGGCGCGTATTTCGCGATCCTGCTTGTTCTCTCAGTGAGCGTGGAAACATTGCTCGAGCCATTCACGTGGTTTCGCGGGTTGCGCAAGCAAGCCAGCCCCGATGATGTGTTGAAATCGGTGCAGGAGTGGTTGCCGGAAGGTTCTGACGATGCCAAGAAGGTGATCGCGATCCAGACTTTCACTTCACAGACCAAGACGAATCTGCAAGAGTTGGATAGGACGGTAGACGCGCTGCGCGAGGATGCCGTGAAAGCGCTCACAGAAATGGGGCTGGAGGCTCAGGTTGACACGGTGCAAAAGGACATCGCCTTGAAACTTGCAACCCTGCGGCAGAAATATGCCAGCACGGAAAAGAGCCGCATCACGTGGCTGCGCGTGCTTTCCGCGGTGATCGGCGTTATTATTGCGTACGTTATGCAGATCAACACATTCCAACTTCTTGGCGTGCTTTTCCCGAATGATGTGATTGCCAGCCTGGATACGCCGATCGGTCATTTCGGCGGGATAATCGCCACGGGTCTCGCCGCCAGCGCGGGCAGTTCGTTCTGGCACGATATGCTGGGGCGTGTGCGAAACCTCAAAAATCTTACAGAGCAAGCCGGAAAGGTTATCGGCGGCGGCGACGGTGGCGGTGGCGGTGGCGGTGGAAGCGGCGGTAGCGGGACTGCTCCGGTTGGATAAAAGATCGTCAATAAACAAAATGACTGTCACTTTCAAAGTGACAGTCATTTTTTATTTGCTGGATGAAAATCCCGCTCCACGATTTTCCTTATTCGTCATCACCGCCCGCGCCGAGATCGGGGACAGCCTTCTCGATCTCTTCGGGACTTTGACCTGATTCAAGCCTGTCAACCACTTCGTCAAATTCGGCGGGCAGGTCTTCGCCCATTTCCTTTCCCATCTTTCGCATCATGCGCCCCATGGCTTTGGGGTCGTCTTCGAGCCCCTCGAATCCGCTGAAATCGTCCGCCATCGAGTCCATGCGGCTGTCGTCCGATTTCGCAATGCGGACCTTCGTCATGCGGCGGCGCACGTCTTTGCTGTTGCAGTGAGCGCAGGTCACCGGCTTTTTGCCGTATTCGGCAAACGACATGAACACGTCGAAGCGTTGGTTGCAGGTGTTGCAGACAAAATCGTAGGTGGGCATGCCGCTATTTTATACGGAATCAGCCAAAGGTGTGGGGAGATGCGATTATTTTTTCCTTGCCACAGAGATCACAGAGACAGCAGAGAAAGAGAAGAAATCTCAACAATCTCTGGGCGCTCTGTGGCTAAGGTGATGATGCCCCTCTGGTAAAATTCCTCCATGTCCGAATTCGATTTTCAATCTCCACAACCACTCCTCATTGTGATCTCGGGCCCCTCGGGCGCGGGCAAAGATACGGTGATGCAGCGTATGCAAGAGCGCGGATTGCCGTTTCATTTTGTGGTCACTGCCACCACGAGACACAAACGCACCGGCGAATTGCACGGGCGCGACTATCTGTTCGTGTCGAACGATGAGTTCGCGCGCATGATCACCGAGGATGAGTTGATTGAACATGCCATCGTTTATGGCGATTACAAGGGCATCCCAAAACAGCAGGTGCGCGAGGCGCTTGCCAGCGGTAAGGATGTCATCATGCGGCTTGATGTGCAGGGCGCGGAAACGGTGCGCAAAATGGCGCCCGAAGCGTTGATGATCTTTATCACCACGCAGAATGAAGATGAGCTTGTCCATCGCCTCGAAACGCGCAAGACTGAAACCGCCGATTCGCTCGCCATTCGCATTGCCACGGCGCGCAAAGAACTCAATCGTCTGGAAGCGTTCGATTACGTGATCGTCAACCGTGATTTTCAACTGGACAAAACGGTGGATACCATCCGCGCCATCATCGACGCGGAACACCATCGCGTCAAACCCCGAAAGGTGACATTGTGAATCAGGAAACGCCTCTTCGTCCCATTGAACCTGCTCCCGCTCCCCAAATGGTTCGCATCGCCCTGCCCCAGTCCGCGCCGTATGTCACGTATGCCCTGATCGGCGTGACGGTGTTCGTGTACTTGCTCCAACTGGCGAGTCAGGCTTTTCTGAACTTCGATTTCCCCGTCGGCATGTTGGCAAAATCCAACGACTTGATCCGCGATGGTCAACTCTGGCGGTTGTTCACGCCTGCGCTCGTGCACGGAGGGTTCGCGCACATCGGCTTTAACATGTATGCCCTGTTCATCTTCGGCGTCGGGCTGGAACGCGCCTTCGGACATGGGCGCTTCTTTCTGCTGTATGTGCTCGGCGCGTTTGCGGGGAATGTGATGTCGTTCCTTTTCACAACCGGGGTGTCGGTCGGCGCGTCTACCGCGATCTTCGGGTTGATCGGCGCAGAGTTGGTGTTTCTTATCCAGAATCGAAAAATATTCTCGCATCAATTCCGAAGCGCGATCGGCAATGTGATCTTTATCATTTTTGTCAATTTATTTATGGGTCTCGCCCCCAGCATCGACAATTGGGGCCACATTGGCGGACTCTTTGGCGGCGTGATGTTCGCCTCGTTCGCCGGTCCGTTATGGGATGTGGAAGGGATTCCGCCCATGCTGCAATTGGTAGACCAACGCGAGTCGCGCAGTGTGTTCACCGGCGCGATCGTGACCACGGTCATCTTCGGCGCGTTGGCGGTATGGGGGCTTCTTCGGTAATTTTCTTAAGTACACGGATACTTCGACACTCCTTTCAGTCGCAGTACAAGTTTGACGGATGACACGGTCAACCACGGATTTTGAAATGGTTTTCTCCGTGAAATCTGTGTTATCCGTGTCCGAAAAAGACTCAAGAAACGCTCTCTAAGCCGGGAGGTCTGAATGGGGTCGGCGGTACAAACAACCGGGTGGGGAAATCTTAGCAACGATCTACAGGTAGGCTGGCTAGATTAAGAATCAAAAAGACACGAGAGTTTCCTCGTGTCTTTTTGTGATCTACTTTACTGCGCGCCGATCTCGTTGAGTATGGCTTCCAGAGTGACCTGAAATTCACTGAACGGTTGAGCGCCGTTCACCACGCTGGATTTTGTCTCACCGTTGACGGTGTACGTGACCACGAAATATGGCGTGCCCTGCAAACCTGCCGCGGTGGCGTCAGTCTGATCTTGCCGGACGCGGTCCTTGTATTGTCCGCTGTCGAAACATTCTTGATATTGATTGACATCCAGCCCAGCCACAGCGGCGATCTCCGAAAGCCGGCGCGGGAAGAACGACCCCTGGTTTTCCACATCGCGGTTATTTTGGAACAACGCGTCGTGCATTTGCCAGAACTTGCCCTGGTCGGCGGCGCAGTAGGCGGCTTCCGCGGCGTCCTCCGATTCGGTATTGCCTCCGCCGCCACCCTGGCTGACAAAGTTCCCCGCCGAACGATAGGTGAAAAACACCTTGCCGGTATCAATGTAATATTGTTCGAGAAGCGGTTCCACTTCCAAATAATGACGTTTGCAGAACGGGCATTGGAAATCGGAATATTCGGTGATTTGGATCTTTGCATTCGGGTCGCCCATGGAATTACCGTCTGCCATGTAACGTTCATGGGATTCAACGGCTACCACATCCGCAATCGGCGCCAGGATGGGCCTAAGAATGGCATAGAGAAAAAATGCCGCGATGAGGGTGATGATGCCGCCAACGACCAGGCGGTTGCGCGCGCTTTGTTTGTTCATTTGCTCGCGTCGCAGTTGGCGTTTGCTTTTCTTATCGGCGTTCATGAAAACTCCTTGAGGAATATGATTTCGGCGCAGATTTTCCCATGTGCGCCGGGATTTGTCTAGGAACAGGTGAGTAGACGCTTATTTACCGGCGGCGATCTTGAATTCGCACGCGCGATGTCCCTGCGCCTTGCAGGCGCTCTCTTCTATATCGTAACTTGCGCCGGTTGCCCAATATAAACTCTCGCGGATCAACCCTTGTGTAATAAAGCAAATAGGCGCCGCCTCGCGTTGCCCATCCGCGGCGGGAGAGGCATGGTCCACGAGGAGCAAGTCGAGGTCGAGGCTGTGAACCGTCATATCGCCCGACGCGCCGGCGATGAATTTGGCGAGCAGTTCCAACGTCTGTTTACGACGCGCCGCCAACGGAAGCCGCTTGATCACCGCCGCCTGGGCTTTTCCGCCGAGCGCGGCATCTTCCAGCAGGTGATTCCACAAGCGCGCGCCGACTCGCAACAACACGCCGCGCGCGCCGCGTCCGAAGTGAGAGCGCATCGCCGCTTGGAGTTGCGCGTACGCCCGCGCCGATTCGACCCCGCTCATCTTGTTGAACGTATCTGGCTTCGTCCACTCGACGGGCAGTTTTGCCAGCGTCACCATCACGCGGAACTGATCCGCGCCTAATTCGAGCGCCACAGTTTCTGTAAAACGCCGCAGAATACGGTTTGAAAATTTCAATTCACTCACGAGCCGCTCCCACTTCGAACCGGCAATACGGGTCGCCTTTTGCGCAACAATGAGTTTCGACGATCTCAAACTCTTTGCCCGTTGCCCACTGCACGGCTTCGCCAATGGAACCGGCGTAAAGGTGACAGATTGGCGCCTCGCTATGACGCCCCTGGCAGATCGCGCAGGTAGATTCCGTATATGCAATTCGCCCGCCGCTGTCGTCCAGCGAGGCGTCTACCTGCGGGTTGCTCTTTCTGAGCGCGCTAGCCATGCTGTTCAAAATAAATTTGATCCGTTGTTTTTCCGGGAGTAATTTCAACGCCACACCGGCGAGACCCAGCAACGCGGCTTGCTCGCGCACCGCATATTGAAACGACGCCTTGCCGATGCGCCGTAACATACCGCGCCCGCCGCGCCCATAGAATTGCTCGATGGCTTCATTGAGTTTTGCGTACTGCGATGCTTGAATGGCTGGCTCTAAATTATCCGGTGGAAAATTGCCGATGAAACGTTCCAACCCGCTCGAGCGCAGCACCGCGTTCAACCCATTCTCGCCCATCACCTCCTGCGCCGAGGCGAGCGCCTGCCTCACCAGCGCGTTGACGATCATCGAATCGATTCGTTCTGCCATGATGCCTCCATCGAGTTCACATCGAACACATACACCGGATATTGCTCGCCCGTGCGGGTGAAGCCCAGTTTTTTATACAACGCCAGCGACGAACCGTTGTCGCTTTGCGTGTTCACGCTGAGTTTGCCGATCCCATGATCGAGGAGCCTCGTCAACAGATCGCCGACCAGAAACCTGCCGATGCCGTGTCCCTGCGCGGCGGGAGTCACTGCCAAACGCGCGAGATGCGCGCGTTGCCTTTCTCCTGTAGTGATCTGATACCCAATGATCCCCCGATCGCCCTCGGCAATCGAGGCGAACAACGCCTTGGAAAAAGCGGCGCGTAAGGTGTCGATCGGGTTATGCCATAACACTCCGAATGCGGAGAGGTCTATTTTTTCAATGCAAGGCAAGTCAGCCTCGGTCATCTTTCGGATTTGAACCCCCGCCGCTTCTTTCCGCGCCCACGGCTGATACGCCCACTCGAGCATCACAATCCCCTGACGCGTTTCGAATCCGCTGTGGGCGAGGAGTTGTTCGAACCAGGGTTGCATGACGATGGCGGCGACAGCGCCTCCGCCGGTGTGCGCCACGGTCTTGCGCGCCTCATGCCACAATAACGACCAGGCGTTATCGGCGCTCCAACTGCCGTTATGCGCAAAAAAACGGATCCAATGCGCGCCGGGCGCTTCCGGCGGGCAAGCCAGCGCGGCGTCGATCCTACCTCTGTCGTCGAGCGCCCAATAAAACGGACCTCCCAGCCAATCGAGGGGCGAACGCCAATCCAGGTGACGGTGCAGGCGAGTCTCGTGAAAGATCAGGTTGGAGAGTTGTCTGTGGTCGTTTGAATCCGCTGGGCGCACGAGAGTGTTGATCACGGACATCCTTTGCGATGCGAAAACATTCCAAATGTCTTGTCGTTGCGCGTGTTTTCGTTACTTGATAAACCCAGTTCTTTGGAGGAAGCGCATGATCCGTTGGGCAAAGGTGGGGTTTTCGACCAGCCGCAGTGAATCGTACACATCCATTTGCGTGCTGTGCACATGCCCGAATTTCAGGTGAATGTTCGCCGATGCTTTTCGCGCGATCGAGTGCATATCGCCTTCGCCCGCCTGTTCGAATAGCGCGGAGGCGCGGTCATATTCCGTCAGCGCTTCCTGCCACTGTTTGAGTCCTTCCAACGCCGCGGCGCGGTTGGCGATGGCGATGCCCTGTCGTTTTAAATCGCCGGCATCGGCGAAAATTTCTTCCGTGCCCTCAGTCGCTTTCAGCGCATCGTTGGCTTTGCCCCCCTGTAGGAGCGCCACGCTTTGATTATTCTTCGCCTCCGCCGCATTGAGCCGATCGTTCGCGCTTTCGTACGCCTGCGCGGCTTGGGCAAACAATTTTGCCGCGGCGAGGTAAGCCCCCTTTTCGTATTCTTTCTTTCCCTGTTCGTTTAATGAGGAAGCAGTAATGTCGTTCACAGTGTTTAGAGGGTGATATCGAGAATATCCTCGGCAACCGAACGCAATTTATCGCGCGACATGTTGCTGAGTTTCATCGCCAGTTCGATGTACGGGCGGTTGACCGGCATGGAGACGAACTGGCGCAGTTCTTCCGGGAGTTCGAGGAAGGTCTGGATCGCCTCCTCGTTCATCATCCATTGCCCGATGGGTCCACTGCGGTCGAAGAACGATTCGACCCGCCCATGCAGGGCTTGGAGTAATACTTCGAGTTCGGGCAACGGGATGGGGCGTTCGCCCAACTCGTAGGCTTTGATGCGCGCGCTGGAGATCCCCGTTTCTTGCGCAAGCGTTCGAATGGATATGGAAGTGTTGTTTCGTTCCTGCCGGAGGAGCGCGCCAATTTTCCGCTGGCGAACAGCCAGAAGTTTGGAAAGATCGATCTTTTCGTGCGGAGCCGCAACTTCCGAACGAATCTCCTTCCCCCAAAAGTGATGGATGGGCAAATCCAAAAAGAAAACGAGCGCTTCCAGTTCCGGTAAAGAAGGCGATTTTCGCCCGTCTTCATACGCGCGGAACGCGCCGGCTTTTACGCCGATGGCTTGCGCGCATTCCGGAATCGAGCGGCGCGCGGCAAGCCGCGCGTCGCGCATCAACACGCCGATTTTTTTCGTACGAATCGTGATCTGGGTTTTGCTATCCATGGCTCCTCAACTGTACTGCCACGATTATAGCAGAGGTATGCGCCGATTTACCGCCGTTGGTTTCGCCCGGGAGTACCGGGCATGAAGATTTCGGCGCCGAGTTTGAAGCCAGCCACCTCGAGGCGCGGGGAAAAGATCGGACGAATGCCGGTGGGTTTGAGCTCGCCGATGATTTTATTATCGGGTCCCATGCCGGTTTGTTCGAACTTGAAAATATCGGTCAGCACGACAGTATCGCCTTCCATGCCAACCACTTCGGTGATCGCGGTCACTTTGCGCGCTCCGTCTTTCAAACGCGTTTGTTGAATGATCAGATCCACTGCCGAGGAGATCTGCTGGCGCACCACTTTCAGCGGCAGGTCCATGCCAGCCATCAACACGAGCGTTTCGATGCGCGAGATCGCGTCGCGCGGCGAATTGGCGTGGACGGTGGTCAGCGAGCCGTCGTGACCTGTGTTCATGGCTTGCAACATATCCAGCGCCTCTCCCGCGCGCACTTCGCCCACCACAATGCGGTCGGGCCTCATGCGGAGCGAATTGCGCACAAGGTCGCGGATGGTAACCGCGCCTTTGCCGTCGGTGTCGGCTGTTTTCGTTTCCATGCGCATGACGTGATCCTGCTGGAGTTGCAGTTCCGCCGCGTCTTCGATGGTGATGATGCGCTCCCCTTCCGGGATGTAACTGGAAAGCACATTGAGGAGCGTGGTCTTACCGGAGCCTGTGCCGCCGGAGATGACCACATTGAGCCGCGCGACAACACAGGCGCGGATGAATTCTGCCATATGCGACGTGAGCGACTCAAAATTGATCAATTGTTGGATGGTGAGTTTGTCTTTTTTGAATTTGCGGATGGTGATGGAGGGTCCGTCGATGGCAACCGGTGGAATGACGGCATTGACGCGCGAACCGTCCGGCAGGCGGGCATCCACAGTAGGGCTGTCTGCGTCTACGCGGCGGCCCAACGGCAGGACAATGCGGTCGATGATCCGCAGAACGTGATTGTCATCGTCGAACGCCACCGGGCTTTTGGCTAATTTGCCGTTCTTTTCCACGAACACTTTTTTCGGTCCGTTGACCATGACCTCGCTGATATCCGGGTCGTCGAGCAGCGGCTGGATCGGTCCCAATCCGCTCAGTTCGTCGATGATATCGTTGAAGATTTGCGCGCGCAGGTCTTTGGGCAGGTTCACTCTGGTTTGAACATATGCCTCGCTTAACCGCGAAGAAATGAATTCTGCGCGATTGCTGTCCATCAGCGATTCGCCTTCCAACGAACGGCTGACCGCATCGACCAGATAGCGTTTGAACTTGAGCAGGTCGGAGGAGGTAAGTTGCGTAAAGTTTGTCGCGATGGGCGTTGCCATTATGCCTCTCCCTCTTCGACAGGTTCGGGAAGCACCCAAATGATATGTTCGCGTTTCACCGCCAGGAAAGGCGTTTTGTACATGACGGTTCCATCTTCGTTGAGCACAGTCGCATCGGTGAGCGCGATGAAGCCCTCGCCGCGGTTGAGTTCATCCTTGATGCGTTCCTCGCGCCGGACATGAACCATGCCTCGGATCTGGTGCTTGACGGTTTGGATGGTCGCGCGAACAGGAATTTTCGTAACGACCTCGGTAAAGATCTTTCCTTTTTCATCGTATTGTGTAAGCATGTTCCCTCGCTGGTTATTTTCTCTTTCGAGAATAAACAGCGACAACCTGCTGGTTGTCGCTGTAGGGTGGGCGCAAAACCTGCGCCTCAAAGTGTAGCCGAAGTATGCGGGAACGCGCCTTGCACCTTCTTTGCCGGGAGTTAACTATCTTGTTAGTAAATCTTTTGCGAAAGCCATGTTCGATTCGGTAACTTTTGAGAGATGCTCTTTGTCTTTATGGCTGATGAACAAGAGGCAAGAAAATGGGTTATTCCTCGATGGGAGGCATCAGATACCCAAGCCCGGAACGCGTCACGATATGTTTGGGGCTGTGCGCGTCATCCTCGAGTTTTTGCCTCAAGCGGGCGATGCTCACCCAGAGGATTTCTTTATCAGAGCGGTATTCGGGTCCCCACACACTGGTCAGCAATTCTTCCGAGGTCATGATCTTGCCCACATGATGGGCAAATTGAAGGAGGAGCCGGTATTCTGTGGCGGAAAGTGAAACGGGCGATTCGCCCCTCCATACTTCGGCGCGGGCAAAATCGATCTTCAAGTTGTCATGCGTAAAGAAGCGGGACTGTCCAGCCTCGCTGGGCGGCTGGGCGCGCCGTAACACCGCGCGCACGCGAGCCAGCAATTCGGTGGCGGAAAATGGTTTGACGAGGTAATCGTCGGCGCCGAGATCAAGCCCGCGCACGCGGTCTTGTTCATCGCCTTTGGCGGTCAGAATGATGATGGGAACGCTGGAGAATTCGCGGATGCGCTGTGTGGCGCCGAAACCGTCTAGCTTGGGCATCATCACATCCATCAACACAAGATCCACCGGCTGGTCTGAAAAAACGCTGACCGCTTGCAGTCCATCCTGGGCTGTGACGACTTCGTAGCCTTCCGTTCTCAGGTTTGCCTCCAGCAGGCGCAAATATCGAGGCTCGTCGTCTACGATCAAAATTCGTTTTGCCATTACAGACCTCCTGTCAATTCGCCGGGTTGATGGGTAGTTGGATGAAGAACGTGGCGCCCTCGCCGGGGGCAGATTCTGCCCAAATCTTACCACGATGTGCTTGAATAATCTGCTTGCAAATGTAAAGTCCAAGTCCGGAACCGGTCACGGTCTTCTCACTGCGCGCGCGGAAAAAACGCTCGAAGATGAGCGGAAGCGATTCGGGCGGGATGCCGGGCCCGCCATCCTTGAAGAGCACCGTAGCGGTATCGTTATTGAACGAGAGTGAAATGGTAATGGGCGCGCCGGCCGCATACTTGATGGCGTTGGTGAACAGGTTCTCGAATACCTGCGCGATACGCACGCCGTCGCCTTGAATGGGAGGCACAAGCGCCACATCCATATTCACTTGCAGGTCTTTGTAGCGCGAGCGGATGCGCATGACCACATCGCGCAGAACGGCGTCGAGCCGCATAGGCTGAAAGCGGAGAGGAAGAGTCTTGCTTTGCAACCGCGCCGATTCGAGCACATTTTCGATCAACAAGGAGAGGCGATCAGCCTCCTCGTCGATGATGGTGAGAAATTCCTTTTGGGTTTCCGCATCCCAGTTCGTATCCTGCCGGAGCAGGCTGGTGCTGTAACCTTTGATGAAGCCCAGCGGCGTGCGCAGTTCGTGCGAGATGGTGCTGACGAAATCATCCTGCAGTTGCATCTGACGTTTCAACTCGCGCAGTTCGCTGTTCGTATCGCGCCATTCGGCGCGCTCGAATAATATAGTCAACAGGTCGGCGGCGGCGGATGCGATTTGAATGTGCTCGTCTACGTAGACGGGGCCGCCAAAGCGCACAAAGACCAGCGCGCCCTTCCGGAACCCATCCGCGCCGATGGGTATGCCGAGCATGTAAGCCTGATCTAAACGGTTGTTGGTGGGGGCGTCCGGTTTCGGATCTTGCTTGAGCGTTTCTTTCTGCGCGAATACCTGGTTGGCGAAGGTTTCACCCCATGCCGCGTCCGCTTCGGCGTTGCGAGCGCGTCCGATGGCGCGCGCATACATAATTTCGAGCGAAGCGGTCCGTTCGTCGAAGAGGTAGACCGCCACGTTGTCGAACACAAATTGCGACCGTAAAGAAGCCAGAAATTTTTCGATGGTGCCGCGCGAATTACCCGCCAATGCGGCGATGCGGATGAGTTCGTTCAGAAAGTCCAGGGTTGGACGATCCATTTTATTTTACAACCGCCAGCAGGGGGAATCGGAACGATGAACCGCGCCCCTCGAGGGACTGGACTTCGATCATCGAGCCATGCGCTTCAATGATCTCGCGCACGAGCGAAAGACCCAGCCCGGTGCCGCCGTGGTGCCGCGTGGAGGAACCATCCAACTGATGAAATGGCTCGAAGATATCCTTTTGCCGTTCTGTCGGAATCCCAATGCCCGTATCGGTGACGGAGACGACAACCAGGTTCTCGCCTTCGCGCTTGACGCTCACGATCACGCGTCCACCCGACGGGGTGAACTTGATCCCGTTATCGATCAAGTGATTCAACACCCAGGCGATCTTTTGCGAATCGGCTTGCACGGCAGGCGCATTGTCGTCGATCATCGAATTCAGGGTAACGCCGCGTTTTTCGGCTTTTTCCGCGGCCGATTTCACCACCAAACTCGCCACACGGTGGATATCCACAACGCCAAGACTGATACTCATTTCGCCGCGCGAGGCAAGCGAGACCATGATGAGGTCTTCGATCAGCGTTTCAAGCCTGCCTGCCGAATTTTGGCTGACCTGCAAAGCGTGACGCTGCTCCTCGCTGATTTTGCCAAGCGATTCGCTGACGAGTAATTCGAGATATCCTTTGATGTGCGTGAGCGGCGTGCGCAGTTCGTGTGAAATGTTCGAAACAAAATTCGATTTCAACTGACTCAGTTCCGAAACCCGCGCCAGCGCGTTTTGCAGTTCGGCGGTGCGTTCTTCCACGCGGCGCTCGAGTGTGCGGTTGGCGGCTTGCAGAGCGGAGCGCAGTTGGATGATCTGTTCCGTCACCGCCTGATCGAGTTGCGAGCGCTCGACCAAATTCAACGCCACGAGCGCCTCGCCCAAGATGGGGCGGTTCCCCTTTGCCACTTCTTCCTGTTGATAATCGAGCGCGCGTTGCAGGTTTTCAGGGGTGATGAGTCCCTTTTGAATCAAATATTCTCCCATGCGAGGCACAAGCATTTCGGGCGTGAGTTGAGGTTGGTCTGCCATGATAGGTTCCATGTTTCAAGTACCAGGTTCCAGGTTTTAAAGCATGAAACGTGAAACTTGAAACCTTCACTTACAACGAAGAGTATACCCATTCTCCGCCGACCATTGTAGCCGAGGATTCCAGCGCGAGCAGTTCAGTTGGATTGCAAGTAAACGGGTCTATGTCGAGGACGATGAGATCGGCGAGGAAGCCGGGCGCAAGTTTGCCGAGGCGGTCTTCCATGTGGGCGGCGTAGGCGGCGCCGAGGGTGTAGCCCGCGAACGCCTGAGGCGTGGACAATTTTTGTTCCGGGTACCAGCCCTCCACAGAGGGAGAACCGTCGGCGCGACGGCGGGTGACAGCGGCGCGCAATCCCCAAAACGGATTCGGCGATTCGACCGGCGCGTCGGACCCCAGCGCGAGCGTCGCGCCGAAGTCGAGTTGGGTTTTCCAAGCGTAGGCAAGTCTCGCCCGCTCGCCCCAGAATTGATCCGCCATCAGCATGTCGGAGGTCGCGTGGATCGGTTGCATGGATGCGATCACGTTGAGTTTGCCGAGGCGCGGCGCGTCGTCGGGATGGATCACCTGCACGTGTTCGATGCGATGACGATGTGCGGGCAGATGATTTTCTTTTTCATAGTTGCGGAGTTGCTCGTACGCGTTCAGCGCTTCGTGATTGGCGCGGTCGCCGATGGCGTGGACCGTGAGACCCAGCCCAACTTGCGCGGCTTTGCGCCCATGCTCGAAGAGTTCTTCGCCGTCCATGTTGAGGATGCCGCGATTGGATTCTTCGCCGCTGTATGGCTGGAACATCGCCGCCGTGTGCGGACCGAGCGCGCCGTCCATGAATACTTTGACGTTGCCAATGCGGAGCATATCATCGCCGAATCCGCCACGCAGACCGATGGCGTGAATTTCGTCGAGCAGTTCGACGGGCAGATTTTTCAACACGCGCAGTTTCAATTTCTTTTCCGCGTGAAGCGTTTGCAATGCCATGAACGATTCGCGGCGGTCAAAATCGTGGACGCCGGTGAGTCCCATCCTCCATAAATTGTGTTGCGCCTTTTCGATGGCATCTGTAATTTCTTGGATCGTCGGTTCGGGAATGACTTTTCCAACAAGTCCCATCGCGGTTTCAAGCAGGATGCCGGTCGCGTTGCCGCTTGCATCGCGTTGGATTTGTCCGTTGTGCGGGTCAGGTGTCGACGCGGTGATATTTGCCAGTTGCATGGCTTTTGTGTTGACCCACGCGGCGTGAAGCGATTTGACTGTGAGATACACCGGGTTATTCGGCGCGATGGCATCCAGTTCGCTTGCGTGGGGTAGCCACCCCACTCGTTTTGATTCCAGCCGTGACCGAGAATCCATTCGCCGGGTTTGGCTTTGTTCGCGCGTTCTGCCACGCGGCGCAGGCATTCCTCTTTGGTGCCCACTTCGCAATCGATCTTTTGCAACGTGAGCGAATATTGATGCAAATGCAGATGCGCGTCGGTCAGCCCGGGGACGATGACGCGCCCGCGCATGTCTTGCCCTTTAGCGCGGGGGAAGTGGTTGAACAGATAATTCGTTTCACCCACCGCGATGATTCGGTCGCGGTCAATTACGAGGGCGGAGGCTTTCGGTTGTGATTTGTCTTGCGTGTGGATGATGGCGTTATGGAGGAGGATCATTTTTTTCCTGAAAAAACCTGACAGGTCTCATCATGTCACTGCCTGTCAAAACTTTTGCGCGGACAATGACCATCTTTCCTCAGCCTAACGCGGAGACCTGTCAGGTTTATACATGTTACGTCAATTTTTCCAACAGTGAATCCAATTCCTCGTCGGAATAATAATAGATCGTCACTGTGCCGCCGCGTTTGCCGTGTTTGAGAGCGACCTTCGTGCCGAGGCTGGACTGCAATTTCTTTTCCACGTCGTTCACGTTCGGGCTTCGACCTGATTTCTTTTTCACGACGGGTCGTTGCCCTGAAAGTTTTCGCGCCAACATTTCAGTTGACCGCACGCTCAGATCGAGATTGAAAATCTGATTTAGCAAGTGTTCCTGCGCTTTGGCGGATAACGACAACATCGCGCGCGCGTGCCCCTCGGAGATTCTCCCGTCTACGAGCGCTTGCTTCACCGCCGCCGACGCGTCAAGCAGACGAATCGTGTTGGTCACCGCGACCCGGCTTTTTCCCACACGTGAGGCGATGATCTCATGCGACATCTTGAATTCTTTGGCAAGGTTCTGATATGCCTCCGCCTCTTCGATCGGATTCAAGTCCGCCCGTTGGACGTTTTCGATGAGCGCGAGTTCGAGCAATTGCTGATCCGTCGCCGAGCGGATGACGACCGGCACCGTTTTCAATCCGGCTTTGCGCGAGGCTTGCAAACGCCGCTCACCGGCGATCAACGTGTACATACCGCCGCGTCCCGGCGAGACGATGAGAGGCTGGATCACTCCATGCTCGCGGATGGACGCGGCGAGATTCTCCAACTCCGCCGTGTCGAATTTTTCGCGCGGCTGACGCGGGTTGCGCTGGATCGAATCAATGGAGACTTGCGTGACTCCGCCCGCCTCGCCGCCCGTGGATACTTTTCCGCCGGGGATGAGCGCGTCGAGTCCTTTGCCGAGACCGGTACGTTTTGCCATGCCTTACTCCTTTTTCTTTTCCACTACAAAGGCTTGCACTGAGCCTGTCGAAGTGACACGAAGGACACAAAGTTTTTAAGACGCCAAACCTTTGTGACCGTTGTGTCCTTCGTGTTTAATTTGCCTTTATTCCGTCGCCTTTCAACAATTCTTTCGCCAATGACTCATACGCCCCCGCGCCAACGGATGACGGCGCGTATGCCGAAATGGGAAGTCCATACGATGGCGCTTCGGCGAGGCGGATACTGCGCGGTACTACGCTCTTGAAGACCTGTCCCGGAAAATGGTTGTTGACTTCCTTCACCACATCGGAAGCGAGATTGGTGCGCGAGTCGAACATTGTCAGGATCACGCCGCGCACGCGCAATTTGGGGAAGAGCGAGGATTGGACTCGCTCGATGGTCTGCGTGATCTGACCGAGTCCCTCCAGCGCGAGGTATTCGCATTGAACGGGAATCAACACGCCGTCCTTCGCCGCGACCAACCCGTTGACGGTGAGCAGTCCCAGCGAGGGAGGGCAGTCGATCAGGATGTAATCGTATTTATCTTTGAATGAGTCGAGCGCGTCCCTCAAACGAAATTCCCTGCCGTCTTCTTCGACCAACTCCACTTCCGCGCCCGCGAGGGATGGCGAAGACGGCAACAGCGAAAGTTGAAGCCGCTCGTTGAAGAGGATCGAAGAGGCAGGCACATCGCTCGAAAGCAACGCGTCGTAGGTGCTGATGGATACGTTGTTCTTATCCACGCCGAGGCTGGAGGTGGCGTTGGCTTGCGGATCAATATCCACGATGAGGACGCGCTGGTCGAGTTTCGCAAGATATGCGCCGAGATTGATGGCGGTGGTGGTCTTGCCCACTCCGCCTTTTTGGTTGACGATGGTGTAGATGCGGGTCATGGCGATTTTTGATTTCCGATTGACGATTTTCCTGCGGCGAACATGGCTGGCGATCTGAAAACGGTCATACGATCTTCGCCGCGCCGCCGGGGCGGGCGACAAGGATATTTTGCACTCCATCGATCTCGCGCAATTTTTTCTCGATGCCTTGCGCTTCCGATTCCAGCGTGAGCACGTGCACGTTCGCGCCGGCGTCCATGGTGTAGCAGGCGGGGAGTCCGTCCGCCCGCCACATGCGAACAGCCTCCATTACGGCGAGCGATGCGGGTTTCCAATACTGGAGCGCCGGCGTGGATGTCATCATCACGGCGTGCATCATATCCGAATCTAATTCGACGATGGCGGCGAACGCGTTGAAATCCTTAGCGAGGATCGCCTGGCGGCACTTCTCAAGCCGACGCGGCGCGTCAAGCACACGGGCGGTCTGAAGCGGGCTTGTGGGGGCAATCGCATGCCCTTCGGTGGAGCCCGTTTTTTTATGCGCCGCGCTGACGATGGCTACAAGGTCTACAAGTTCCCAGTGATTTGGCGGCGCAATCGAGAACGCGAACGACTCTTCATCGCTTACGCCAGCCTGCCACTCGACGAATCCGCCGGGGATGGAGCGTGAAGCCGAGCCGGATCCCCGTCGCGCAAGACGCGAGAGTTCGCGTTCGCCGAGGTTGAGTCCTGCGGCGGCGCTTCCCGCCAATGCCAGCGCGGCAAACGCCGAAGCGGAGGATGCGATGCCAGCGCCGGATGGAAAGTTGTTTTCGGTCACCGCTTCGGCGCGGGCGTTGATCTGCGCTTTTTCTCGAATCAGGTCTAAAATTTCTGAAACCCGTTTCAAGCCTGCGCCCATGACTTCGTGGCCGTTGATGATCAGTTCATCGAATGGGAGCGAGGGCTGAAAACTGACCGTGGTGCGCGTTGTCAAGCCATCGAGGTTCATCGAGATCGACCCGTTCATAGGGATACGCAGGGCGTTATCGCGATTCCCCCAATATTTGATAAAGGCGATATTGGGGTGACTGACGGCGGTGGCATTCATGTTGGCGTTGTCCACATGGAAGACTCGATATTCCCCGTGATTGTACAACATTCTGAAGCGCTTGCCGCTTTTATTTTCCCGTGGGGGCGTCCAATTGGGAAGGTAACAACCATTCTTTGCCACCGAGAAGGAAGAGTTCGTTGAGAAAAAATGGCTCTACCGTTTTTAACGGGACTTCTTTTCTCAAACACAAAGGACACGACGGTCACAAAGGAAGAGCAAGAAGAATCCAATCTCTTTTTTTCCTTTCCGGCGCTCCCGCGTTATCCCAAACCCCCATGAAACGATCCTCGCAACATGCGGATGTGATCCTTGCTTATGATCATGAAACGCCTCGGCTCAACCATGCCGCCCCAGAGCGCGGGGGAATGATAAAGAAACCTCGCTCAAAACCGATTGACGATTCGCGCGCGGGTGTCTTCGATATGCCTGCGCATGGCGGCTTGCGCCCCGGCTCTATCACGGTTCTTCAAATGCAGGATGATCTCATCGTGTTGGCTGGAGTCGGCAATATACGGGTCGATGGATAGCGCGCGCTCGAGATCGTCGATCAGGCTTTGGACGAGGCGGGCGAGGCGATTGTTGCCTGTCGCCTGGGCAATGATCAGGTGAAACTCACGGTTAAGTTGATAAGCCTGCGCGCGCAAGGACGCGTCCACTTTTTGTTTGGCGAGCGCGCTTTCCTGTTTGTTATTGTCTATCAATTTGTCGATATTGGCTTCTGAAATGCGCTCCGAAGCGATGCCGATGGCTTCCACTTCCACCATGGTGCGCAGGGAAAAGATTTCGAGCATATCCTCCAGGGTCAGCCGGGTCACGACGTACCCAACGCGCGGCAACGCCTCTACAAAACCTTCATGCACAAGCATGATCAACGCCTCGCGGGTGGGGGTCTTTCCAATATTGAATTCCAGCGCCAGATCCGCTTCGTTCAAGACCGTGCCTGCCGTTAATTCGCTCGAAATGATCTTGCGTTTCAACTGTTCGTAGATGAAGGATTTCTTGGTGCCTGCTTTGCCCATGCTCGTTTTCCTGTGCGTTTTCATCCATTCGGCTTTATCGGAAATAAGACAAAATCCTTAGAGAGCGCTTCTTAAGTTTTTTTGGACACGGATCACACGGATGTCACGGAGAAAACCATTTTAAAATCCGTGTTTGACCGTGTAATCCGTCAACTTCGTGTACTTACGAAACAGTGTCTTAGTTGGGCGCTGACCGCGAAGCGAGCAGAAAACGCGGATTTTTTCTCTCTTTGCATCAGCGTTCATCTGCGTCCTGAAAATTATTTCCGACAGGGTCTATTATACAGAATGTTTGGTAGAACGTTCCATGAATAGAGTGGGGTGATCGCATTTGTTTTTTTGTTTCAGGACTTACGCAGTTGGCGGGCAGTTCGATTTGCCAAGCAAATCGTGCCGCCGCCGCAGTGCAACTACGGCGCAAGAGGTTCAACTGCGTAAGTTCTATGTTTGCTACTCCTCGCGAATTCATGCTACTCCTTCTCGGAAGAATTTGCGCAGATTGGCGAAACGTAGCGGATACGCAGACAAACGACCGTGTTTCGAACCTCGAGATTTTCAGGACTTACGCAGTTGGCGGGCAGTTGTACTGCCGCCGCCGCAGTGCAACTACGGCGCAACAGGTTCAACTGCGTAAGTCCTATTCTAATGCGACTGCCCTAATGAACAGATTGACATTTGCCTGATAGTCATTATAATATGTTATAAACATGTTATAACGGGACTTTTTACTTGTCAACTCTCTTAGGCGAAAGGAGGCGCATCGGTTTACAGATCATGAAACATTGCGAACCAGCGTGTTACTCTATCAATTAAAGGAGAAAAGATATGACGGAGAAAATGAAGGTTTATATCAGCCGCAGAGAGTTTCTCAAACTGGCGTCTCTCGGCGCATTGGGAACGGCGCTTGCCGCCTGCGGACCGCGCATCACCTTGACGCCTGAAGATACGGGAAGCGAACCCCAGCCTACCGATGAACTCGCTCCGGCCAACCCCGATGCCGTGCAATGGTGGGTAGGCTGGGGCGAACTGGTTCCCATCTTTGCCTCGTTCAAGGAAATGGCGAAGTACAAAGAATTACTCGGGTCGACCGATGTCGAGATGAAACCCAGTGTTGCGAATGAGGCGCTCTTCACCGCCCTTGCGGCTGGCTCTCCTCCCGATGCCGCTTCCCAACGTGCCGTACCCCGACCTGTTCACCCGCGACGTCTGCGTTGACGTGAGCGATTGGGTCAGCCAGAGCTCCATCGTCAAAAAGGAAGACTACATCAGCGGCAACTGGGATGCCGGCTTCTATAACGGCAAACAATACGGCGTTCCCACGCTGGAATGTTTCGTCCGCTTCGGCATGGACTACAACGCCAAAATGGTGGAAGAAGCGGGCTTGGATCCAGATGCTCCCCCTGTTACATGGGATGAGGCGCTCGAATGGCATCGCAAGTTGACCAAGTTCGATTCCGCTGGCAACCTGTTGACCATCGGTCTCGACCCCTATGATGCGGAAGGCGGCGGTTTTGGCGACGGATTCTTTGCCGCCCGCTCCTGGGGTTTCAAGTGGTTCGATCCCGCCACTGGCACATTCGACCTTGCCAACGACGGTATGGCGGAAGCCTTTGACGTGATGGGCGAGTTCTATCGCATCGTCGGTCCCGACCAGATGGCGGGTATGCGCTCTGTCGCCGCGAACGAAACCTGGGGCGGATCGTTCAATGCCGAAGTGCAAGCCATGATCATCGAAGGCTATTGGCACCCTGGCGAGACTCAGGCGCAAATGCCCGAAGTGGCGAAAAATAACCGCGCCACCTGGGTTCCCGTCCCTGAGAGCCGGCGCGGCGCGAAAGTGCAAGGCACAGGCGGTCACTTCAACGTCTTCTTCAAAGACGCGAAGAAATCCGAAGAAGCGTTCAAGTTCGCCGAGTTCCTCAACTCGGATGAAGTCTGCGAAAAGATGTTCAAGGATTTGGGCTGGCTTCCCGCCTACAAACCTTTCCTTGCCAAAGCCGACCCGAACGCCTATCCTGGCTTGAAGTTCTACTTCGACTCCGTCAACGAAGCGACCGAGATCGAGAACGCGATCGCCTGCCCGATCCAATCGTTTGTGGAAACCGCTTATGGCGAACTGCGCGAAGCGGTCTACCGCGACACGATGACGGGCGCCGACGCCGCCGCGGAATTCCAGAAGCGTTGCGACACCGAATACAAGAACGCCGGCTTCAAATAAATCTGTTCATGCAAGGGGTTTCTGTGGAAGCCCCTTGCATGTATTATTAATAGGACTTACACAGTTGAACCTGTTGCGCCATAGTTGCGCTGCGGCGGCGGCACGATTTGCTTGGCAAATCGAACTGCCCGCCAGTTGCGTAAGTCCTGATTAAAGGGATAGACCGCCATGAATCTCCCCTTTCTGAAAACCCGCAGTCAACGCGATACCCTGCTTGGAGTTCTATTTGTTTCACCCTGGTTGATCGGCTTTCTGCTCTGGACGCTGTATCCGCTGATCGCCTCGTTGTATTACAGTTTTACGCGCTACGATCTTCTGCGCCCCGCCGTGTGGATCGGGCCTGGAAATTACATCGAACTTTTCACCGAAGACGCCACCTTTATCAAAGTGATCGGCAACACGCTATATTATGTCTTGCTCAGCGCGCCGCTGGGAGTGATTTCAGCGTTCCTCATGGCTTCCCTGCTGAATACAAAAATCGCGGCGCGACCGTTCTTCCGCGCCATCTTTTTCTTCCCCGCCATTGTGCCGACGATTGTGGTAGCGATGGTTTGGCAGTTTTTGTTGAACACGCAATTCGGCTTGGTCAACGCGCTCATGCAGGGATTGGGACTGCCCGTCATTCCCTTCCTTTCCAGCCCCGATTTGGCGAAACCGTCGCTCATTATGATTTACATGTGGGCGCAGGGCAACGCCATCATCATCTTTTTGGCGACCTTGCAGGATGTGCCGCGTAGCCTGTACGAGGCCGCCGAGCTGGACGGCGCGAATATCTTCCACAAGTTCTGGCATATCACCATCCCGATGTGCACGCCCGTGATCCTGTTCAACCTCATCATGGGCTTCATTGACGGCTTCCAGTCTTTCACGCTCCCCTGGTTAATCACGGGCGGCGGACCGAGCAAGTCCACTGAGTTGTACGGCTTGTACCTCTATCGCAACGCCTTTGAATACCTGCGCATGGGCAAAGCCGCCGCGCTGGCGTGGATGTTGTTCATTGTGATCGTGATCTTTACCTTTATCCTGTTCCGAACATCCGCCCGCTGGGTGTACTACGGTAGCGAGAAATAGGAGGATGCCATGAACATGCAACCCGCAATCCTGCCAACCTCCCAACAGCCCCAACCCAAAGCGAACAAACGCAAGCGTCTGGGCGTTGGTGAATGGATCGCTGAAATCGTCAAGTACGCGGTTTTGATCCTGCTCGCGATCACATTTGTCATGCCGTTTTACTGGATGTTCTCTTCGGCGTTGAAGAACGACGCGCAGGTGTATGTCGCGCCGCCCATCTGGTTCCCCAGCCCCGCCTTTTGGAACAACTTCCCCGACGCCTGGAATAGCCAGCCGTTCACGCAATACATGATGAACACGTTGTTCCTCTACGCCGTCCCTTATACCATTGGCGTGGTGTTGTCTTCCGCGATCGTGGCATACGGCTTTTCGCGCATCCAATGGAAGTGGCGCGATACGCTTTTTTATCTATGCCTTGCCACGATGATGGTTCCGTTTCAAGTGCAGATGGTTCCGTTGTTCATGATCTTCAAACAACTCGGCTGGATCAATTCCTTCCTGCCGCTGATCGTCCCCGCCTTTTGCGGAAGCCCCTACTACATTTTTATGCTCAGGCAGTTCTTCCGCACCATCCCCTCCGAACTTTCGGACGCGGCGCGGATTGACGGCGCGAGCGAGTTCGACATTCTCTTCCGCATCATGCTCCCGCTCTCGCGCCCCGCGCTGACGGTGGTGGCATTGCTCTCCTTCATCGGCGCGTGGAACGATTATCTCGGTCCGTTGATCTACGTCCACGACCAGAGCAAATTCGTGCTGGCGCTTGGCGTGGAAAATCTGCAACGCACCTTTTCCTTCAACAGCACCATTGCCAATGCCTATCCTTATCTGATGGCGGTCAGCACGCTGGTGGTCTTGCCCATCCTCATCATCTTCTTCTTCGGTCAGCGCGTGTTCATCGAAGGCATTTCGATGACGGGGTTGAAGGAATAGACATTATTGGAAATTTCTCTACCATACATTTTTCGGATTAGGACGCTGACCGCGAAGCGCGCAGAAAACGGAGATTTTTTCTTTTATCAGCGAAGATCAGCGTTTTTCAGCGTCCAAAAGGTTTTTGGTAGAGAATTGGAAATAACTGTCCCGAAGGCTTTTTTCCAGCAAGTCAAAAGAGAGTATCAGCCTTCGGGACGTTTGCTTTCATGAATATTGACATCGCAAAAATCCCCTTCACGCATTACGGTTCGTATCTTGCGTTTTCGATTCTCTCCGAAACCTCCGAGCGCAAAGCGGGGCTTTATCTGCGTTCCGTGCGCGGACCCGCCACCGGCGGGCGACCTATGCAGGAACTTTTACGGATGGAACTGCTCGCGGATGGGCAACCAATTCCGTTTGAGGCGTCAGCGGAGTCGCATCGGCTGGGATTAAGCGCGGGGAACGGCAAACAGGCTGAGGCTTGTTTTGAAGCGGCGGATTCCATCCGCTTTCGTTTGCGCGGCATTTCGATCCGCTTTTCGATGCCGGCGGGCGCGTACGATAACATTATCTCGACGGATGAAAATCATTGGCGGCTGACCGTCCATACCATGTTGGAGACCAAACTGGGATTCACCGCGCTGAAAGGGACGTTGGAAGTGGACGCGCCCTGGGACGCGGAACACTCGGAGCGCATCTCTATCACGCTCAAGCCTGATTCTAACCATGAGGGCGAATTCGCCGTTGATGAATCCACCGTCAATTGGCGGATGCGCGAACATTCGCTTGCGTTCGACGAGTGCGTTGCGCGGGTTGCAAACGAACTCGATGGCTTCATTGAAAAACTTCCCGCTGTGCCGGCACAGTACGAGCAGGCGCGGCGGCTGGCGGGATATATTTTGTGGTCGTGCGTGGTCGCGCCTGAAGGGCATCTTACCCGCCCAAGTATTTTCGCCTCCAAGAACGGGATGATCGGCAGTTGGAGTTGGGATCATTGTTTTCACGCTCTGGCGTTGGCGGAGAGTCACCCCCAGTTGGCGTGGGATCAGATGATGGCGCTCTTCGACCAGCAGGATGAAAGCGGCGCATTGCCCGACCTGATCAACGACCGACTGATCTCGTGGAGTTTTTGCAAGCCGCCCGTCCACGGTTGGATTTTGAATCGCATGGCGCAGACCAGTTCCATTTTGACGCATGAGCGCTTGGCTGAGATTTACGAGCCGCTTTCGCGCTGGACGAATTGGTGGTTTACCCAGCGCGACGACGACCACGACGGCATTCCGCAATGCAATCACGGTAACGACGGCGGCTGGGATAACAGCACGGTATTCGCCGCCTCGCCGCCGATCGAGTCGCCGGAGATTTCGGCGTATCTCGTTTTGCAAATGGAGTTTCTTGCCGACGCGGCGCGGAAACTTGGCAAGGCGGATGAGTCGGCGCAATGGCTTGCCCGCGCTGGGGAACTGACCGGGAAATTGTTGGATCATTTCTGGCGGGGCGATCGTTTCATCGCCGCGCAGGTGAGCGGGCATGTTGAAATTGAATCGCAAAGCCTGCTGTTGTTTATGCCGCTCCTGCTCGGGAAGCGCCTGCCGCAAGATGTTCGTGAGAAGATGATCGCGCGGCTCAAAGTTTCTGGCGAGTTTCTCTCCCCGCATGGGTTCGCCACCGAAAACATGAACAGTCCGTTCTATCGTTCACGCGGCTACTGGCGCGGACCCATCTGGGGCGCGCCGACGTTGATTCTGTTCGACGCGCTGATGGCGTGCGATGAGATCGAATTCGCCAACGAGATCTGCCAGCGTTTTGTGGATTTGGTCGCGCGAAACGGTTTTGCCGAAAACTTCGACGCGCAGACCGGGCAGGGCTATCACGATTTCCATTTTTCATGGACGGCGGGGATCTGGTTGATTCTCGCGCATGGGCTTCCGTAACGCAAGATGTATCTTGCAACGCGCGACAACACAAATTTTGCAATGCGAGAATTCAGACCATTAAAATGCAAAGCGCTTTTGAAATCGTTGGTCTCGATGCGCTCCTCAAGAGCCATTCGAGGCGGCTCGACCAACGCTTTGACTATAGGAGAACACCATGACAAAAAAACCGTTTGTTCACCCCTACATTCCCAACTCGGTCCCTGCCGTGAAGGAGGCGATGCTGAAGGCGGTGAATGCCGCAAGCGTGGAGGATTTCTACGCGGATATCCCCGAGTCGATTCGCTTCAAGGGCCGGTTGAATTTGCCTGAGCCGTTCCTTTCGGAGGCGGCGCTGGCGCGGCATGTGGAGGGCTTGCTGGCGAAGAATCAGTCCACGCGGGATGTGTTGAGCTTTCTCGGCGCGGGGTGCGCCCAACATCACGTCCCCGCCGTGTGCGACGAAGTGAACTCGCGCAGTGAATTCCTCACCGCCTACGCGGGCGACCCATATGAAGATCACGGGCGTTTTCAGGCGTTGTTCGAGTATGAAAGCCTGATGGGCGAACTGCTCAACATGGACGTGGTCAATGTGCCGGTCTATGACGGCTTTCAAGCCACAGCCACCGCGCTCCGCATGGCGGGACGGATCACAGGACGGACGATCGCGCTGTTGCCCGCAACGGTGATGCCCGACAACCTCTCGAAGATCCGCGATTACCTCAAGCCCGATATGCGGGTGGAATTGATTCCGTTCGACGAGGCGACGGGCTTGATGGATGTGTCGGCGTTGAAGAAGCAGGTCAACGCGCAGACAGCGGCGGTGTTCATCGAGAATCCATCGTATTTGGGATTCTTTGAAACGCAAGCCGAAGAGATTGGGAAGATCGCTCACGCGGGCGGCGCGATTTTCGTTGTCGGCGCGGATCCGATTTCACTGGGCGTGATCAGCCCGCCCGTCGAGTATGGAGGCGATATCGTCTGCGGCGACATTCAGCCGCTGGGCATCCATATGAATTACGGCGGCGGTCATGCGGGCTTCATCGCTTCACGGGACGAAGAACAATATGTGATGGAGTTTCCATCGCGATTGTTCGGAGTCGCCACGACCAGTGTGGAAGGTGAGTATGGTTTTGGCGATGTGGCTTATGAGCGCACGTCGTTTGCGGCGCGCGAAGAAGGCAAGGAATGGGTCGGCACGGCGGCGGCGTTGTGGGGTATTACGGCGGGCGTGTATCTGGCGTTGATGGGTCCGCAGGGCATGGAGGAGTTGGGGCGCGGAATCATGCAGAGGCTGAGATATGCCATGAGGAAACTGAATCAGGTGTCGGGCGTGAAGACGCGCTTTTCCGTCACGCCGCATTTCAAAGAATTTGTGGCGGACTTTAACGGGACTGGAAAAACCGTCGAGCAAATCAATCAGGCGTTGTATAAAAAGGGAATCTTCGGCGGCAAAGATCTGAGCGCGGAGTTTCCGTCGCTGGGGCAGTGCGCGTTGTATTGCGTGACTGAAGTTCACACGCAAGCCGATATGGACACGCTGGCAGATGCGATTGCGGAGGTAACGAAATGAAACACGAAACAAAGACTCATAGCGCGGCGAGAGCCGTTGCGCCCAAGCCCGCCCTGCGGCGATTTCATCAGGCGCGTTGGGATGAGCCGATTATCTTTGAGTTGAGCGCGGCGGGTCAGCGCGGAGTTCTGCCGCCCGAACCCGAAGCCGCGGTTGTGGAAGCCGCTGGCGATGTGTTCGATAATCTTCCTGCAAGTTTGAAGCGCAAGCGCGCGCCCGAACTGCCAGAGATGTCGCAGTTGCATGTGCTGAGACATTACCTGCGCCTCTCGCAGGAAAATCTCGGCGTGGATTTGAACGTGGATGTGGGTCAGGGAACCTGCACGATGAAATACAGCCCGAAGGTCAACGATCAGTTGGCGCGTTCGCACAAGTTGACTGAACTGCATCCGCTGCAGCCGCTGGAAAGCGCGCAGGGCATTCTTGAAGCGATGTATAAACTCGAAGGCATGTTGAAGGAAATCTCAGGCATGGAGCGCGTCACGCTTCAACCTGGGGCGGGGTCGGCGGCGATCTACGCCAACATCTCGATGATCCGCGCCTATCACGAAGCGCGCGGTGAAGCGGCGCAGCGCATGGAAGTCATCACCACATCGTTCTCGCATCCTTCCAACGCGGCGGCGGCAAAAGTGGCAGGCTACAAAATCATCACCCTGCCGCCCGACGCCGACGGCTATCCCGATTTTGAGGCGCTGAAAGCCGCCGTCTCCGAACATACCGCCGCTTTGCTGATCACCAATCCCGAAGATACGGGCATCTTCAACCCGCGCATCGAAGAGTTTGTGCGATTGGTTCATTCTGTCGGCGGGCTGTGTTCGTACGACCAGGCGAACGCCAACGGCATTTTGGGGATCACGCGCGCCCGCGACGCGGGCTTCGATGTCTGCCATTTCAATTTGCACAAGACGTTTTCCACGCCTCATGCTTGCGGAGGTCCAGCCGCGGGCGCGTGCGGGGTGACGAAAGAAGTCGCGCCGTTCCTGCCCACGCCGACCGTTGAGTTCGACGGCGAGAACTATGTTCTCGATTACAACCGCCCGCAAAGCATCGGCAAGATTCGTCCGTGGTATGGCGTTGCGCCCAACCTGCTCAAAGCCTACGCATGGATCATGAGTCTCGGCGCCGACGGTCTGCGCGAAGCGGCGGAGATCGCCGTGCTCAACAACAATTATCTGCTTCATCAGGTATTGAAAATCCGCGGGGTGAGCGCGCCCTACGCCAAAGGCAAACGCCGCATCGAACAAGTCCGCTATTCGTGGGAGCAACTCGCCGACGATACGGGCATTCACACCGACGACATCGGTTGCCGCGTGGTGGACTTTGGCACGCACTACTGGACGAGTCATCATCCCTTCGTTGTGCCTGAGCCGATGACGCTCGAACCCACCGAGTCCTATTCGCGCGAAGACCTCGACGAATACGCCCGCATCCTCAACCAGATCTCCGAGGAGGCATACACAAACCCCGAAGTCATCCGCGCCGCGCCGCACAACAGCACGATCCACAGGATCGACCAGGAATCGTTCGACGACCCCAAGGCGTGGGCGGTCACCTGGCGGGCGTATAAACGGAAATACAAAAAGTAAATACCCTCATCCCCAACCCTTCCCCCAAAGGGGAAGGGAGTTCCCTCTCCCTTTGGGAGAGGGCTAGGGTGAGAGAGCGATTCACAGACATGCACCGCATCGGACTCATCGTCAACCCTCTCGCTGGAATCGGCGGGCGCGTGGGGCTCAAAGGCAGTGACGGGATCGAGACTCAGCGCCGCGCGTTGGAACTTGGCGCAGTCCCGCGCGCGCCTCATCGCGCCACGTTGAGCCTGCTTGCCCTCCTCAAGCCTGATTCTCCGCTGATGGTTTTCACCGCTCCGCGCGAAATGGGCGAGACCTCCGCCAGCGAGGCGGGTTTCGCCCCGCGCATCGTCGGCGAGATTCATTCGGGCGCGACCACCTCCGCAGACACGCAACGTATCGCGCGCGAGATGACAACTCTCGGTGTGGACTTGCTCCTCTTCGCGGGCGGCGACGGCACAGCGCGGGATGTTTGCGCTTCCGTTCCAGCGGGCTTTCCGTGTCTGGGAATCCCTGCGGGCGTGAAGATTCATTCGGCGGTGTATGCCGTCAATCCGCGCCACGCGGGCGAACTGGCGCAACTCTTTTTCGATGGCAAAGCCCGCCTGCGCGAATCGGAAGTGCTGGATTTGGACGAAGAGTCCTACCGCGCGGGCAAAATGATTCCGCGGCTGTTTGGGACTCTGCATGTGCCGTATCGTCCGCTGTTGTTGCAGAATCAAAAGATCGCTAGTCCCGCGTCCGAGGCGCGTCAACTACAGGCGATTGCGGCAAACGTCATCGAACACATGCAAACAGACGTCGCGTACATCCTTGCGCCTGGCACAACCATCCGCGCCATCGCGCAAGCGTTGAATGTGGAGAAGACTCTGGTCGGCGTGGATGTGGTCTGCAACGGCAAACTCATTTTGCAAGACGCGACTCAGGCGCAACTGCTCGACCTTGTGAATGGAACGCCGGCGCGAATCATTGTCACCCCCATCGGCGGGCAGGGTTTTTTGTTCGGGCGCGGGGACCAGCAGATTAGTCCCGAAGTGATTCGCAAGGTCGGGCGCGAGAATATCATCGTCGTCAGCGCCTCCAGCAAATTGAATGCCCTGCGCTTTCAACCGTTACTGGTGGATACAGGCGATGAAATAGTTGACCAACTGCTCGCGGGATATTTCCCTGTGATCACGGGCTACAACGAGCAGATGATGTGCAAGGTTGGCGCGTAACTCTCTACCGTACATTTGCACCGCTAAACCCGCAAAGAACGCAAAGAAAACCTTCTTAACTTGGCGACCTTGGCGCGCTTTGCGGTAAAAATCTATCATGTACGGTAGAGAAGCGCGTAAAAGAAAAACGTCCCGAAGGTTTTCGTCAACCGCCAAAGTACCTTGAAACCAACCTTCGGGACAGCGCAAGATTTTCAAAAGGAGACCCCATGAAACGACTCGAAAACAAATGCGCCATCGTCACCGGCGGCGCGTCGGGCATTGGCAAAGCCACCGCGTTATTGCTCGCGCAGGAAGGCGCGGCGGTGGTGATTGCCGACATCAATCAACAGCAGGGCAAACAGACGGAGGAGGAAATCAACTCCGCCGGCGGACGAGCGCTCTTCGTTCCCTGCAACGTTTCCAAAGCGGAGGATTGTGAGCGCGTCGTGCAGACCGCCGTCGAAAACTTCGGCAGTCTCAACATCCTCTTCAACAACGCGGGCATCATCCGCCGCGCGAGCGTAACCAATATCTCCGAAGAAGATTGGGATCTGGTCATGGCGATCAACGTCAAATCCATTTTTCTGATGTGCAAATACGCCGTGCCGCATCTCGCCAGACAGGGCGGTTCCATCATCAACACGGGCTCGGGTTGGGGCATCAAAGGCGGACGCAACGCGATTTCATATTGCGCGTCGAAGGGCGCGGTGGTCAACATGACGCGCGCGCTCGCCATTGACCACGGTCCGCAAAACATCCGCGTCAACTGCGTCTGCCCGGGCGACACCGACACGCCCATGCTTCGCAATGAGGCGCAACAACTCGGTCAGGCGGAGGACGCGTTTCTGGCGGAGGCAAAGGAACGTCCGCTCAACCGTTATGCCCAGCCCATCGAGATCGCGCAGTCGGTCTTGTATCTCGCCAGCGACGAGGCGAGTTACGTCACAGGCGCGGTGCTGGCGGTGGATGGCGGCGGCACGGCATAGGGATTAAACGGCTCTACTTCGAACCATCCGAAACCGAAGATGTTCAAAATATTTTCTTTGCGTTCTACGCGCGCTTGGCGGTTCGAATTGGGTCTTGGTAAATGACACATGATAAACGACTGGGAAAACCCTCAACTGCAAGGACGCGGGCGCGAACCCGCTCATGCGAATTCGATTCCGTATGAGACGCAGGAGGAAGCGATTCGCGGACTGTGGACTCGATCCGCGTTTATTCGTTCGCTCAACGGGACGTGGCGCTTCGCCTTCGCCCCGAATCCTGATTCGGCTCCGAAAGATTTTCACCTCCCCGATTCCTCTGTGGACGAATGGGACTCGATCCAAGTCCCTGGCAACTGGCAATTGCAGGGCTACGACATCCCTTACTATACCGATGTGCAATTGCCCTTCCCGCCCGACGACGTGCCGCGCGTGCCAAGGGACGATAACCCGACGGGATGTTATCGCCGCTCGTTCGCAATTCCCGAAGAGTGGCATAACCGCCAAATCTTTTTGCGCTTCGATGGAGTCGACTCCGCGTTTCATGTCTGGGTGAACGGGGTCGCAGCGGGATTCAGCAAAGACAGCCGCTCGCCCGCCGAGTTCAACATCACCGCGTATCTTCGCGCAGGCGAAAACACGTTGGCTGTGCGCGTCTATCGCTGGTCGGATGGGACGTATCTTGAGAATCAGGATATGTGGCGGCTGAGCGGCATCTTCCGCGATGTGTATCTATGGTCGGCGCCGAACATCCATATGCGGGATGTGAGCGTGAATGCCGATTTGGATTCGACGTACACTGACGGCTTGCTCACGGTGGAGGCGTGGATCAAGAATCACGGTCAGAGTCGGGCTGGGGGGGTGGAATGCAGGTTTGAACTGCTCGACGCGCAGGGAAGGTCGGTTGCGCAGAATCAGGCATCGGCGGGGGTCGAAGCGGGCGCGGAGTCTGGGATGACGATTCAGGCGCGGGTGGCGAATCCGCAGATGTGGTCGGATGAAAGCCCCAGTTTGTATACCGCGCTTTTCCAGGTATTCAAAGACGGCGAACTGCTGGAAGTTCAATCGTGCCGCGTTGGGTTTCGTAAAGTGGAAATTCGCGGCGGGCATTTGTTGTTGAATGGCAAACCCGTTTTGATCAAAGGCGTGAACCGCCACGAGCATGATATGACGACGGGACATGTTGTGACCGAGGAATCCATGCGGCGCGATCTGGAATTGATGAAGCGCTTCAATATCAACGCCGCGCGGACATCCCACTACCCGAACGCGCCGCGCTGGTATGAATTGTGCGACGAGTATGGCATTCTGCTGTTTGCCGAAGCGAACATCGAATGTGACGGCGCGCTTTCGTATCTTTCCAAAGCGCCCGAATGGCGCGAGGCGTTTTTGGCGCGGCTCGAACGCATGGCGCGCAATTATCGCAACCATCCGTCGGTGATCGTGTGGTCGTTGGGGAATGAGTCGGGCTTTGGCGAACATCACCGCGCCATGGCGGAATGGATTCGCGCGTTCGATCCGTCGCGCCCTGTGCATTATCACCCCGCCGGCTCCGACGCGGCGGTGGACATTCTCGCGCCGATGTACCCCAGCGTGGACGACATTGTTGCGCTGGCGCAAAAGGACGACGCGCGACCCATCATTATGTGCGAGTACGCGCATTCGATGGGCAACGCGGTTGGAAATTTAAAAGAGTACTGGGATGCGATCGACGCGCATCAGCGTTTGCAGGGCGGATTCATTTGGGACTGGGTCGACCAGGGCTTTCAGCGCGTCACGGACGACGGGCGGAGTTGGTTTACCTATGGCGGCGATTTCGGCGACGAGCCGAACGACGGCGCGTTCTGTTTGAACGGCTTGGTCTTTGCGAACCGCGAGCCGAAACCCGCCTTATGGGAATACAAGAAGATTCTTCAGCCTGCGCGGGTTGAATTGCTGGATGAGGCGCAAGGCTTGATTCGAATCCACAACCGCTATTTCTTTTCATCGTTTGAACATCTGCGCTGCGAGTGGACGTTGACGACAGGCGGCGCTGCGATTCAATCCGGCGGGTTGGATATAGCGTCCATCGAACCGCAATCGAGCATGGATGTGAAAGTCCCGTTTGCGTTGGTGAATGAGGTATCGTCTGCGCGGCTGGAGATTCGTTTGATGCTGGCGCGGGATACGCTCTGGGCGAAGGCGGGGCATGAAGTGGGGTGGGAGCAGGTGGAGGTGGAAGGTGTGAAAGGGAGAGATTGGAGATTAGAGAGTGGAAAGTGGAAAGCGGGGGGCGGTTTATCATCCACGGTCAAAGTATCTGAAATCCAGGATCAAATCATTGTTTCGACACTCGACGCGCAAATTGTTTTCCATCGTGAGAGCGGCAGACTCACTTCGCTTCAACAAGACGGGCGTGAATTCATTTCCATGCCGCCGCGTTTGAATTTCTGGCGCGCGCCGACGGATAACGACATCGGCACATACGGGCGCGAGCGCATGATGTTCACGTGGAAAGATGCGGGCTTGAATCGGCTGGAAGAGAAGATTCAATCTGTGCGCTGGGAACAGACTGAGGCGAGTCAGATGCGCGTTCGCGTTCAATCCAGCATCGCGCCGCGCCGCGCCGAAGGGCGCTCGCTGTGGTGGAACTGGCTTCTCAATCAACTCGCGCTCGTCCTCACACAGACGTGGAACGAGCAGGAGTTGAGTCGGATCGCGGATGAACTCGGCGTGAAGTATTCCGAACTGGCAGGCGTGAAGAAATGGCAACGGGTGAAAGAATTGCTGGAGGTATGCGACAAAAGCGGAAACGGCTATCGATCCCTGCAAGTGATCGGGCGCTGGCTCGACCAGACCGACCCCGATGTCTTCGAGTCGGTCAAGCATCGCCTGACGCGTTTGCGTTCGCTGGATGAAAAACAGTTCGAGCATGAGTTCCGCCTGCGCGACGATTTTCATTTTGACTGCGAAACCGAATACGCAGTAAGCGCCGATTCCGAAATTCAGATCGCGACGCGCATCGCGCCTGTGGGCGAGGTCGCCGCCCTGCCGCGCATTGGCTACCTGCTTGCCCTGCCCGCCGAATACGACGAGTTCTGGTGGTATGGGCGCGGTCCGCTGGAGACCTACCCCGACCGACAACAGGGAATGAGAATGGGCGTCTTTCATGGAAAAGTGGATGAACAGTTCATCCCGTATGGTCGTCCACAGGAGACGGGCAACAAATCGTCCGCGCGTTGGGCGGCGTGTGTGAATCGGGATGGGTATGGCTTGCTGGCGTACAGCCCCGAACCGCTCAACGCGGGCGCGCTCCATTACACCGCGCAGGATTTGGAGTCGGCTCGTCATCCCGTGGACTTGGTTCGCCGCCCTGAGGTTTTTCTCACTCTTGATTTCCGCCATGCGGGTCTGGGCAACGCCAGTTGCGGACCAGGCACACTGCCGCAATACGTTCTCCAACCCGCAGTGGGCGAGTATCGTTTATGCTTGCGCGCGATCTCATCGAAGGATTCGATTCTTTCTCACCGCGGAGTTGTGAACTGATGTTACGCCGTTGATGTCGATTTGGTCCTCGTAATGCGACATTCATGTCGCCCTTGCGCAAGACCAGCCTCAAGCGCGAGCTAGCGCCGATGAAAAATTTAACCGAGCAATCCTTACCCGTTCTTTTGAATCACGGAGACCCTTGAGAAATGCTCATTTTCTCTGTGTTGGCTGTGGCAAAAATGACTTTCGCAAGAGATCTATTGGCTTGTCTCAGTGTTTCCGTGACTCAGGAGTTCGGCTTATTACTCGATTAATTGTGAAAAGAACAATATCCCGCGTTACAAGGATTATTGCGTACCCTCAGCGCCTTTCTCTCCTTATGCAGTCTGCCGCAGAGCCACAGAGACGCCGAGAAAGTTTTTTATTTTTTCCACCTACCCCGAACGTGATGCGCTCTGTTACTTATTCAGGCGCATGGGGCAGCCATCACCTCGCCACCAGCGCCAGTGGGCCCTTCGGGTTAATCAGCGATTGCAACTCGCTGTATGGCACCAGCACCGTTTGCGGTCCCACCGCGTACGGCGCGACCTGATATTCGTCGAAGGTGATCATGATTCCATCGCGCGTGATGTTCCAATTGCGGTAGTTCTTTTCCATCGGTTCCGCGCCTTGCTCAAACCCGCCATAGAACCCAATGTCGCGGCGGCTGAGTTCGGCAATGCAAAAACTCGAAATCGCGCTCAAGTACCCGCTGTCGGCGGCGAATAGATCTTCGAGCGAAAGTTTCTTCCCTTGTTCGAGATCATAGTTAATCGTCATGCTGTAGTGAAAGGGATGAGCCGCCCCATCGGTATAGCCGGAAAAGTTGAATTTCAATGCCCATAGCGCGTTGTTTTGGTAGACGAGAACGTATTGGGCATCGAAGGAACTGCCCGACGTGATCGGCGTGGCAGACATGTGGGCAAGCACATTGTCGCGGAAATATTGGATTTCCTCCTGCGTCATTTTTTCCACTTTGTTGTTAAAGTCTACGACGCGCTCATCCTCACTGCCAACCAGCCGGGGAATCTGACCAGTGATGATATACCTCGGCGACGCTCCCTCCTCCCGCATCGAGACTGTCGTGAGGCTGACCCGGCTACTCAACGGAATCGCCTCTTGTGTGGGTTTCACTTTGGCAGTGGCAGTGGGCGCTGGCGCGATAGGTATGCACGAGCCCAGAATGACAATGGCAAGACCAAAAACCATGCCGGTGATCCTCGAAAAAGTGTCCATCGCATCCTCCTTTTCGCTTTTTAACGATGACGGCTTTCTCTGAGTTCCAACCAAAATTTTTCGCGTTCGTTTGTTAGGGTTCGCCGACTTCCACGAGTTCGAACCCCGTCACCACTGGGGAATTTTCATACGATGCGGCAGTGACCCCAACCTTGCCGGCGCCGAGTTCAAAACGCGAGACATCCACGCGGCGGAGGATGTTCTCGTTTACAAGCAGAGTTAATGTGTCGCCGGAGCACTCCAGCCCAATGGATTGACTGGCGCCGCTGGGTTGCGCGTCTTTGATCAGGCCGTCGGTGATAGGGGTATATTCCGCGACTCCCAGGGCGAGCCATTTTCCGTAGAGGATGTTGTAGAGCCCATCGGCGGAGAGGTTGAATTCGAGCCAGCCATCCGTTTCGCTGTAACGACAGACCAATCCCGCCGAGGCGGGCGCGCCAGCCAGGTTTTGATACTGGGTTTCGATGCGCACATCGGCGTAGTCTTCCGGTCCGTAGAGGGCGTAGAGCCAGGTGAAGGCTGAGTCAATTTGAAGCAGGAGAGACCCGTTCGCCACGTTGACCGATGGGACAGAATCGTTCCCAGCCTGTAAGATCACCCAGCCGGCAATTGAGTCGTTGAACTCCTGAACAAAGAATCGCGGGAGCGCGGTTGGCGAAGGCTCGAAGGTTGGAGTCGGTTGAGGGGTTGGCGTATCAGGCTCGCCCTGAGTTTGATCGAAGGGCAGAAGGGTGGGGAGAGGCGTTGAGGTGGGGAAGAGCGAGCCCGCGGGAGTGGGGGTCGAAGTCGCGCTTTGGCAGGCAGTGATGAGGAGCAGACATCCAAGAAGAAGTTTTTTCATCGGCTTCTTATAACATAAACGATCATCCAGCAGTTGAACTGCTGGATGATCGTTGCGAAAGCGATACGCCAGCAGTTCAACTGCTGGCGTATCGCTTTAGAGTGGAGATGCCGGGAATTGAACCCGGGTCCGAAAGACTCGACCCTCGGAAATCTACGAGCGTAGCCTGCCGAATTTTTTCATCACAGGGATCTCGGCGGGCAGGTAACCCTGTGACCATCTGCTGGTCTTTCGCGCATTGAGCAGAGTCATACGCGGCACTCACACCATTGTTTCGCCCGGTCCGTCACCGGGTGGAGGACGGCTCCGGCGGACGTGGCATCCTAAGACGCCAACTGTTATGGTCTCATCGCATTAAGCGGCGAGGGGCATAGCAGCGTAGGAAGTGCGATTGGCACTTGATTGTTTGCGCTGAGTTTACGAGTTCGGCGCCTCTCGGCTCGCATTCCGGGACCAGCCTCTCCCGTCGAAGCCTGTCATCCCCGCGATTGGGAGTGATCCCGTTTTGCAAAATCATTATAGCATACTTGCAAGCGAGGCTTTCGGCTTGCCCTTGCGCCTTCTTTATGCTAGACTGTTGCAATACTTTTGTCAGGAATGACGCGCATGAGCGAAAAAATTCTTATCATTGACGACGATCTCGATACCCTGCGCCTCGTGGGGCTAATGCTTCAACGCCAGGGATATCAAATCAGCGCGGCAACCAACGGTCAACAGGGTTTGGATAAAGCGTTCGAGGAAGACCCCGACCTGATCTTGCTCGATATTATGATGCCGGATATGGACGGCTATGAAGTGACCCGCCGGTTGCGGGCGAATCCATCCACGACCGAAACTCCCATCTTAATGTTCACCGCTAAAACCCAATTAGACGATAAAGTAATCGGGTTTGAAGTGGGGGCAAACGATTATTTGACCAAGCCCACGCATCCCTCTGAATTGCAAGCGCGCGTTAAAGCGTTACTGGCGCGCGCCAATGAAAAGAAGGGTGAAAGCGCGCCCGCCGTTCCGGTGAGCGCCGGGCAGGAGGGATTCGTCGTCGGCGTGATCGGCGCGCGAGGCGGGTTAGGCGCCACCACCGTGGCTTTGAACGTTGCCGCTGGCTTGCACACCCGCGCCAAGGGATACGTTATCCTCGCAGAGATGTTGCCCGGTCATGGCGCGTTATCGCTGGAACTGGGGCTGAAGGCATCCACCGGGTTGGTGGATATGTTGAGCGCCACAAAGTTATCGGATATCACGTCGGATAGCGTGCGGTCCTCTCTCACGCGCCACGCCTCCGGCTTGAACATCCTGCTGGCTTCCGACCGTCCACGGGATATGCACTTGATCGGTCAGAGCGCCAACTACGGCGCGTTCATCGCAAAACTGGCAACGCTGGGGCGCTATATCATCCTTGATCTCGGCGCGGGGCTACAACCGTTCACACAAGCGGTGCTTCCTCATTGCAATGAGATCTTTGTGGTGCTTGAAGGCAACCCCAACACGATCATTAGCGCCAAGGCGCTCATCGAGGATTTGAATTCCTTTGGCGTCAATTACAAAAACATTCACCCTGTGCTCAACAACCGCGTGAGGTCGGATACGCAGTTGCCCTCCAGTCAGGTGCAATCCAAGTTGGGATATGAGATCCTCACCACCCTCACCCCAGCGCCGGAACTTTTCACGCAAGCCACCCGCACACAGACCCCCGCCGTCGTTTGCCAGCCAGACAGCCTGACCACCCGCCAGATCGTCAAACTCGTTGACTTCATCGCCGAACAAGAAGCGATGCCTCGATGAGCTCCCCCTCCGCCCCTGCAACAGCGTCTGACGCTTTGCGCGCGGCAGAGTTATTCCGTAAAGCCAGGCGCGTTGTTATCTTAACGGGAGCCGGCATTTCCACCCCCTCGGGAATCCCAGACTTTCGCTCGGAGGGAACAGGGTTATGGTCTCACAATGAGCCGCTTGAAGCCGCGTCGCTCACCACGTTTCGAACTTCCCCTGAAAAATTTTTCCAATGGTTCCGCCCGCTTGCCGGGCAAATTTTTAATGCGCAACCCAACGCGGCGCATCTCGCGCTCGCCGACCTTGAAAAGCACGGCGTTGCCGTCACCATCGCAACCCAAAACATAGACGGGCTTCATCAAAAAGCCGGTTCTCGCAAAGTCTTCGAATTGCACGGCACGATCCGCACGCTTTCTTGCACGCAATGTTTTAAAAAGTACGAGTCGCCGCCGTTCTTGCAAACTTATATCGAGGCTGGAACCATTCCCCTATGCCCAAGTTGCGCTGGAATTCTCAAACCAGATGTGATATTGTTCGGAGAACAATTGCCACAGGCGGCATGGAATGAGGCGCAGCGCGAAACGCGTCAAGCCGACTTGATGCTGGTCGCCGGTTCCTCACTCGAAGTCCTGCCTGTGGCGGGGCTTCCGATGCAAGCGGTTGACCGCGGCGCGCACCTCATTATCGTCAACAACACTACCACCTATATCAACGTCCGCGCGGATGTGGTGTTCATGGACAATGTGGAAACCATCCTGCCGGAGATTATACAAAGAGCGATCCATGGCTGAAATTAAAACCCAAACCCTCGGAAGTTACCTGCGCTTGATCGAAATCTCGCGCGACCTTGCCTCCACCCTCGACCTTGATATCCTATTGGACGATATCGTGCGCGCCTCGGCAGACATCACGCACGCCGAAGCCGCCTCGATCTTGTTATACGATGATACCGCGCGGCAATTATATTTTCAGGTTGCCACCAATATAGACGATGCCACCATGCGCGGGCTTGTCGTTCCGCTCGAGAAAAGCATCGCGGGTTGGATCGTGTTGAACCGCAAATCCCTGCGCATCGACGACGCCGAAAAAGACGAGCGCATCTTCAGCGAAGTAGACCAGACCATCGGGTACTCCACCAAATCCCTGTTGGGTATCCCGCTTGTCACAAAGAACAAAGTGGTAGGGGTGCTCGAAGTGGTGAACAAAAAACGCGGCAAGTTCACCGATGCGGACGAATCGATGCTCAGCGTGCTGGGCGCGCAAGCGGCGGTTGCCATCGAGAATGCCCGCCTCTTCCAACAATCGGACCTGATCCAGGAGTTCGTGCACGAACTGCGCACGCCGCTGGCTTCGTTGAGCACCGCCACCTATCTCCTGCTTCGCCCCGAGATGTCGCGCGAACAACGCGACCAGATCGTCAACAACATCCACAACGAAACCTTGCGGCTCAATTCGCTTGCGTCATCTTTCCTCGACCTGGCGCGGCTAGAATCGGGACGCGTGCAATTTCGCAAAACGCGCTTCAGCGCGGCAGACCTGCTCTACGAAGCCCGCGATGTGATGATGACCAAGGCGCAGGAAACGAACATCCAGATCCGCGTGGATGTCCCCAATGATCTCCCGCTGATGGAAGCCGACCGCGACAAGATCAAACAGGTATTGCTCAACCTGACGAGTAACGCCATCAAGTACAACCGACCGAACGGTTCCATTCTGATCGCGGGCAATTACACCGACAACGATCTATCGGTCCTCGTGCAGGATAGCGGTTTGGGAATTCCGGAAGAATCCATCCCCCATTTATTTGAAAAATTTTACCGCGTGCGCGACCACGAAGGCAAAGCGACCGGCACCGGGCTTGGGCTTTCGATCTGCAAGCAGATCATCCAGGGGCATAATGGGCGCATCGAGGTGAAGAGCAAGGTGGGTGTTGGCACTTCGATCACGTTCTACATCCCGCGCGCCCAGCGGACAATACCCAGGGAATAAAAAAACGGCGACCGAGAGGTCGCCGTTTTTTTTACAGATCAGGGCTTACGCAGTTGGCGGGCAGTCGCACTGCCACTGCCGCAGTGCAACTACGGCGCAACAGATTCAACTGCGTAAGCGCTACGGATTTAACACAACTTTCAGCGCGCCGGGTCGCGTCGCATGTTCGAATGCCTTCATCGCGTCCGTCAGCGAATACTCCGCATCGATCAACACCGTCGGGTCCACCTGGCGGGATTCCATCAGCCGCAAAGCCGGCTCGAATGGGCCACAGCGTGAACCGATCAGGTTGATCTCATCCACCACGATGGATGAAAAATCGACGCTCATCTCGCCTTTATATGTGGATTTCAACACCAGCGTTCCTCGCGGACGTATAGCCTGCCTCGCCAACGCAAACCCGCTCGGCGACCCGGTCGCTTCCACGACAACATCCCACCGCCAGCGTTGAATCTCTTCTTCGGTAATGATTCGAATCCCGCGCGCGGTTAACAATTCCTGTTGGCGTTTGTGCCGCGCAACCACGCGCAAATCGCAGCCGGTCAACGCCAGCGTCTGCGCGATGAGTTGACCGAGCCGCCCCGCGCCAACGAGCAGGACCCGGTCGCCCGGCTTGATGTTGATCTGCTCTTGAATCTCAAGCGCGGCGGCAAGAGGCTCGGTGAACACAGCCATCCCGTCCGGAACAGAAGCGGGGACTCGGTGAAGGTTGGCGACGGGCAGGCAAACATACTCGGCAAATACCCCGTCACGGTTGACGATTCCCAGCACGGTTCGAGACTCGCAATGTGTGGGGCGTCCGTTCAGGCATTGTTCGCATTGACCGCACACCGCATTGATCTCGCCCACCACGCGTTGACCGACCCACGAAGCGTCATCCGCTTTGGCTACTTCGCCCACGAACTCATGCCCCAGAATTCCCGCGTATGGATAATATCCCTTGACCAGTTCGAGGTCGGTACTGCAAATACCGGCTTTGCGAATCTTTATCAAAGCCTCATTGGGTTTTTGAGGTTGAGAGACTTCGCGGAAATCGATCTTGTTATTCTCGAGCCAAAGCGCTTTCATCTACTCCTCCGTCGCCATCCAACGATTTCGCCCGCCGTTCTTTGCCGCATACATGGCGGTATCGGCGCGATGCAGGAACTGTTCCCAGTCTTCCTGCCCGTTCTTGAATTGCGCCACGCCGATGCTCACAGTCAGCGAAATGCTCTTTTGTTTTGCCGCTTCCACCTGCAAGGTGCGGATGTGGGCGCATAAACGCGAAGCCTGTTCTTGAGCGGCGTTCAATTCGCTATTGGGGAGCACGATCAGGAACTCCTCGCCGCCGTAGCGACCGAGGGTATCCGGGTGGCGGATCTGCTCGCGCAGTCGCGCCGCGATCGTGCGCAGGGCTTCATCGCCCGCGGCGTGACCGTATGTGTCGTTGACTTGTTTGAAGTGATCGATATCCACCATCGAGATGGACAACGGCGTATTATATCGCGCGGCGCGGATGACCTCTTCCTGCAAATCCACAATGATCTTGCGGCGGTTCGGCAAAAAGGTGAGCGCGTCGGTATTGCTGATCTCGTGCGATTGCGCCAGCACTGCCTTGAGTTCGATCTCTTTGATCTCCAGGGTGCGTCGAATCCGCCGGACTTCATCCTCCAGCGCTCTAAAATCGTTCACCAGTTGGTTGTATTCCTTGTTCAAGGTATCGTTATCTGGCACCGCGCCTCCCAAATTGACGTTCGAGCACGTCTACAGAAAGATGGATCATCGTCGGTCTCCCATGCGGACACGTCCGCGGCGAATCGCAGGTTTCGAGGTCGGCAAGCAGGGCGCGCTGTTCTTCGTTGGAAAGCGACATGCCCGCTCGCACCGCCATACGTTTGCATACACGGGCGGCGAGTTTTTTCTCCACTTCATCTTTCAGCGGCGCCTCATCCTCTTCAAAATCCTCTACCAGCGCCCGCAACGCCGCGGAGGGATCACTGCCTGAGAACAAGACGGGCATCGCGCGGATTTGGAACGTGTTCGGACCAAACTCCTCCACGTCAAAACCAAAATACTTCAAAACCGGCAATTGCGACATGAGCAATTGGGTGGATTGGGGCGGCAAGGTGACCGCAACCGGCGTCAGCAGGGCTTGCGAGGCGATGCTCTTCATCTCGCGTTGCGCCATGAGTTTTTCGAACAACACGCGTTCGTGCGCGGCATGTTGGTCGATGAGATACAGCCCATCGGGTCCCTCTGCCACAAGGTACGCCGCGCCGATCTGACCGATCAACCGCAAGAGAGGGATGCGGGCAAACGATGAGGATTGAACTTGAGAATTGGGAGAATGGAGATTAGAGGTTGGAGATTGAGCGTCAGTCTCTGGTTCGCCGTGCTGAGCCTGTCGAAGCATCAAGTCTCCGTTCACTGATAACTGATCACTGTTCACTTGATTATCATGCCCAATTGTCCAATCCAACCCCACTGAATTTGATTCCACTGACACACTTCGCCCTCCCCACAAACTCGGCGCGACATTCGGAACCGGCGAATACGCCAGCAACGCCTTCCGCGCGGATCGTTGCACGAAACTGAACACTTTATCTTGATTCCTGAATCGCACCTCCGCTTTGGCGGGATGCACGTTCACATCCACATCTTCAGGTTTGATCTCGAGGAATAATGCCGCGAGAGGATAACGCCCCACCATCAACAGCGTATGATACGCCTGCATCAATGCCGTAGACAATGCCACCTCATGTACCCAGCGCCCATTAATGAAAAAAGTAATTTCTTTTCGATTGGAGCGCGTGAGCGATGTTGGGCTGATGAAGCCCGCGAGGGTCATGCCCTCTTCCATGGAGTGGACTTCAAGCATTTGCTTCGCCACATCCACACCGTAGAGCGCGGCAAGGATGGCGCGACGGTCGCCATCGCCCGCCGTTTGCAAGACCACATTCTTTCCGTCGGTCAGTTTGAATCGTTTCGCGGGGTAAGCGAGCGCGTAGCGCGCGACCAAGGTATCGATGGCGCGGCGTTCGGTCGTATCCGTTTTGAGAAATTTCAAGCGGGCGGGAACGTTGTAAAACAGATCCTCCACGCAAATCACCGTTCCAACGGTAGCGCCCACTTTAGTCGGCTTCTTACTCTTCCCGCCTTCGACCATGAACCGCGCCCCTTCTTTTTCACCACCCACCCGCGAGGTGATCGTCATCCGCGACACAGAGCCGATCGAGGCAAGCGCCTCGCCGCGAAACCCCAGCGTCACGATGGAAAAAAGTTCATCGGAGCGAACCAGCTTCGAGGTGGCATGACGCGAGGCGGCAAGTTCCAACTCGTCCGCAGGGATGCCGGCGCCGTCATCCGCAATTTCGATCCGCTTTTTTCCCGCCTCCTCCACATGGATGGCGATCGTGTTTGCGCCGGCGTCGAGCGAGTTTTCGAGCAATTCCTTCACCACCGAAGCGGGGCGCTCGATCACTTCGCCCGCGGCGATCTGCGAGGCAACTTCCGGCGAAAGCATGCGGATGGGCATGACGCGATTATACCCGCCCTTGACAGCCGATTTTTCGCGCGCAAGAAACGGGCGAGTATTTTATAATCGCCCGATGCGATTCTCAACCCTCTTCTTCGACCTCGACGACACGCTCTACCCAAACTCCAACGGTTTATGGCAGGCGATCCGCGGGCGCATCCAGCAATATATGATCGAGCGCATGGGCATCCCTGAAAAAGACGCGCCCGCCTTGCGCGAACAGTATTTCAAAATGTATGGCACCACGTTGCGAGGTTTACAGGCGCGGCACAAGATCGATACGGATGATTTTCTCGCCTTTGTTCATGCTCTGCCTCTCGGCGATTACATCACCCCCAACCCGATTCAACGGGACATAATCGCTTCGCTTCCCCAACGGAAACTGGTCTTCACCAACGCCGACGCTAATCACGCCCGACGCGTCCTCGCCGCGCTCGACCTCGGCGATCTCTTCACCGGCATCGTGGATATCAACGCGGTCGCGCCGTATTGCAAGCCCATGCCCGAATCCTTTGCCATTGCGCAGGAACTTGCCGACGAACCCGACCCGCGCAAGTGCGTGATGATCGACGACCTGTCGCGCACCACCCGCGCCGCATTGGATGTAGGCATGGCAAGCATTTTGTACGGAACCGATGAACCCACCTCCGAAGCGAGCGGCGTATTGACCGATTGGACTCGTTTACCGATATTGTTGGGAAATTAGGCTCTCCCGTTTCTGACGGGATTACGACTCGCAGGAAGATTCTTTGCCACGAATTTACACGGATGTTCACGAATGTTTTAAACAATCCGTGTGAATTTGTGAAATCTGTGGCTAAGGTTTTTGGGCTTTCCCGTTAATAACAGTAGAGCCGGAAATTAACAATCCCGAAGGGATGGCAAGATTGTAGAATTTATCCAAGCCAAAATCAAATCCCGAAGGGATGATATATTTCTGACTTCGGCGTCGGAACAGAAAATCCAATGATCCGCTTACATCATTTAAATAGATTCGTTGCGCATAATTCAGCAAACATTAATCACGGCATAGTATCTTAGGAAAACCATGCTCATGTCATTCTGAATACTATGAAGCCGTCAAGGTTTTTTGAAAAACCAGGGGATTGACAGCAACATAGTTGGGAAGGTAGGGTTGTTGCGAGGGACACGCACAAGCAATCTTGAGGACTTGTTTTGGATGTTGTTGAGGGCCAGTTTTTGTGCTTGCCATCCGCGACTTTGCGGTAAAAGTATTGCTGAAACTGCTTTTTGTGCGTACGCACGGGCAGGCCGCCATAAGGAGTTTGCGTAACTTTGGGCCCAAAGTGTCGTGAAGTTGGAGCCGAGTAGAGGAAGAGCCACTTTCATGCTTGATCGGGCAGATGCCGATGAAAGCCGCCAAACTTCTTGGATCGAGTGTTTCCTGCATGAGGATCAGTAAGTGAGCGGCGAGTTGCGCCCGATGCCAGGCAGGCAGGGTCTGTTTGAAGGTTGGATCCTTTCAATCAAACGACGGATCCTTATCGATCTCTTTGATGGACTTGGTAATCTGCTCGTCTGTTCTGGTGAGAGTGCTTGGCAAGTTCAGACGAGACCTTCTTGCGGTGGATCGCGTGCCAGGCGTTCTTATGTCCCGTAACTGTACCGAAAAGTGCTGGCGGTGGTCAACAGTAGCTTGACTTGCTCCAAAATCTCGGCTCTCGGTTTCCACAAGGAGAGTTTGTCCGCATGCGCAGGCTCTCGGCGATATACTGGCAGTCCAGTTCATCGGTTTTGGAAGCGTTCACAGGAAACTTGCGCTGGATGTTCAACGGCGGTTCGACCGCCACCATAACCACTGGCTTGGAAGTGCCAGCCTTCACTATAGCGCCTGTGTTCATACACACCACGGTGCTTTCGTTCAGGTTGTGTTCCTGCAACCAGCCGAGAAAGGAGACGAAACCATTTTCGTCATTCTCGAATTTCGTTGGTTTGACCGTGACTTTCCGGCTGTGTTCCAACACTGGCCAGAAAGAAGCGGATGCAATATCGACACCTACAAAGGATACAAATGTTGTCATTCTGAACCTCTTTTGGACTTGGGTATTGGGTTTGCCAACTTGTGAACGTGCATTCTCCATTACTAGCCTTTCAGGCTTGAATACTGATCAAGCATAGTTCACAACAAGGGCTGGGTCTGCTTCAGAATTTGAGTTTGACTCGGCGTTTGCCTCGTGAGCGGCTCTAGACTTGTTCAGCCCTTGTTTGGCAACTCCAATACTACTTCAAGTCTAATGGAACGACTGAAGGGAGTGAAGAATCTCTGCTCCCGTTTGAAGTCTTGATGGCGCATCAAAGATTCTTCGTGGCGCGAGGCGTCACTCAGAATGATATGACGAGATTGCAGGTTTCGACGTTTCAGACACTTTCTTACATAGGCAACTAAACGGAGGCATTCGTGAATAAATCCATCAAAATCATACTCGGCTTGTTCGTGGGGTTGATCCTGCTCGCGGGCGTATTCTCGGCGGGGATTCTCGTCGGGTTTTTCATCCCGGGCGGCTCGCAACCGCCGATCGTCAACGACTTGTTTCCGCTGCAACCCACCGCCGCGCCGGAGCAACTCTCTGCCACCCCGGAAGACATGCAGACCCTGTTCGCCCCATTCTGGGAGGCGTGGAATATCGTCCACAGCGAATTCGTCGATCAGCCGCTGGACGATGTGGCGCTGATGCGCGGCGCGATCCGCGGCATGATGGAAGCGGTCGGCGACAAGCAGACCTTTTACATGGACCCGGTCGTGTATGAGACCGAAACCTCGGCGCTTTCCGGTGAATACGAAGGCATCGGCGCGTTCGTGGATACCACCGGAGAGTATCTATCCATCATCAGCCCTATCGAAGGCTCGCCCGCCGAAGCGGCAGGGCTGAAAGCCGGAGACTTGATCATCGCCATCGACGGCGTGGATATGACCGGCACACCGCCGGAAGAGGCGCGTCAGAAAGTCATCGGTCCCGCGGGCACAACCGTCACCTTGAGCGTGGCGCGCGAAGGTCAGGAAGAACCCCTGGAATTCATCATCACCCGCGCCAAGATCACCATCCCCAGCGTGACCGGCAAGATGCTCGAAAACGACATCGCTTACATCGACATCAACCAGTTCGGCGATAAGACCACCAGCGAACTCAACACAACGCTGGAAGAACTCCTCCCTCAAAACCCGAAGGGCATCATCATCGACTTGCGCAATAACGGCGGCGGATACCTACAAACCTCCATTGAAGTGGCTTCCGAATTCATCGACCAAGGCGTGATTCTCTATGAGCAATACGGCGACGGCACGCGCGACACCTACAACGCGCTGGGCAACGGGCGCGCCACCGACCTTCCCATCGTTGTGCTGGTGAATGAAGGTTCCGCCTCCGCTTCTGAAATTCTCGCGGGCGCGCTGAGAGATTACGGACGCGCGAAACTCGTCGGCGTGATCAGCTACGGCAAAGGCTCGGTGCAACAATGGATTCCGCTCTCGGGCGAAAACGGCGCGGCGCGTGTGACCGTCGCCCGATGGCTCACACCGAAAGAACGACTCATTGACGGCATAGGCTTAACCCCTGATTTCATCGTAGAATTGACGGAAGACGATGCCGCCAACAACCGCGATCCGCAACTGGATAAAGCCGTAGAAGTGTTGTTAGATTTGATCGCAGGGAAGTAAAGGCGTCAGACCTCACAGGTCTTTGAGACCTGTGAAGCTTACAAGGAGAATAAAATGTTTTTCGACCCAACCTATTTATTGTGCGTCGCGCTCCCATCCATGCTTTTGATGGGCATCGCCTCCTGGTATGTGAAACACGCCTACAACAAATGGAGCCAAATTCGCGCAAGCAGTGGGCTCACCGGCGCGCAAGCCGCGCAACAACTCATCTCGCGTTCGGCGTACGTGGGCGAAGCGGGCGCAGACGGATTGCGGAACGTGCGCGTGCTTGGCGTGGGCGGCAATCTCACCGACCATTACAACCCGCAAGATAAAACCCTCTACCTTTCGCCGAACGTGGCAAACAGCCCGTCGGTTGCGGCGGTGGCGGTCGCCGCGCATGAACTCGGTCACGCGATGCAAGACGCGGAAGGATACCTCCCCATGAAATTCCGCTCCGCGCTCGTCCCGATGGTCAACATCGGCTCGAACCTCGGCTGGATCCTCATCCTCGCCGGGCTGATCTTCCGCTTCACCGAACTGGCCTGGCTCGGAGTCTTCTTCTTCGCGGGCGGCGCGCTCTTCGCGCTCGCCACCCTCCCCGTGGAACTTAACGCCTCGGCGCGCGCAAAACGACTGGTGGCTGAAGCGGGCATCATCCGCTCGGAGGAAGAACAACGCGGCGTGAATCAAGTGTTGAACGCCGCCGCGCTCACCTATGTCGCCGGTCTGCTCACCGCCGTGATGCAACTGCTGTACTACGTGTTTCTTGTCATCGGCATGGGCAGGCGCGACGATTAACAATCAAGCCATCATTGCCCCACGCCAAAAAACATCGGAGCTGTATTCCGATGTTTTTTGTTTGCTTGTGTATAATCTTTCACCATGCGGAAATTCATCGTCATCCTGCTTGCCTTTTTAGGCGCGGGGTTTGTGTACCTCAGTTTCGGCGAAATCGAAAGCATCCTCCAAACCATCCGGCGCGGAAACCTCTGGTTCATCCTGCTCGCCCTGCTCATCGAAAGCGGGTGGGTACTGGTGGCGGGTTCCACGATCCTAGCCTTATATCGAATCCTCGGCTTGGATGAAACGCTGTACCGACTGTCGCTTCTTTTTACGGCGGGGAATTTTATCTCTACAGTGATGCCCAGCGCGGGGATGGGGGCGGTGGCGGTCTTCATCAGCGAAGCGAACCGCAGGGGGCAACCCACCGGCAAAGTGACGATCGCCAGCATGTTATACATCTTCCTCGATTACATTGCCTTTCTGTGCGTGCTTGCGCTGGGACTGATCGTGCTCTTTCGCCGCAACCACCTCGACGCCGCCGAACTCACCGCTTCGGGCATCATGTTCTCCATCGCAACCTTGCTCGGATTTCTCTTCTACCTTGGATCAAAATCGGAGGTACGGTTGGGCAACGCCCTGGCGCGTATCGCCCGCTTCCTCAACCGTATCGCCCGCCCGTTTCTCCATCGCGATTACCTCAGCGAAGAAAAAATGCGCGAGTACGCCCGCGAACTGGCAACCGACCTTCAAACCCTCCCCCAAAACTATCGGAAATTCCTCAAGCCCATGTTATTGGCGCTGCTCAATAAAACCATGTTAATGAGCGTGCTGGCGGCGATCTTCCTTGCCTTTCAAATCCCTTTTTCTGCCGGCACCATCATCGGCGGGTTTGCAATCTCCTATTTATTTTTAGTCATTTCCCCCACCCCCGCGGGCATTGGCATCGTGGAGGGCATTATGCCGCTCGCGCTCTCCTCCCTTAACGTGCCTTGGAGTCAGGCGATCATCGTCACGCTGGCATATCGCGGCGTCACATTCTGGTTTCCGCTGGGCATTGGCGGATGGGCATTGCGCATTCTACATATGAACCCAACTCCACCGGAAAGCCCCGTCTGAAGATATGACCATCACTTCACTACTGGATTCGTGGAAACGCGACGAAGCCACCGCCCCCAACATCTCTGCCTGGCAGACGTTTCCCCCGCGTCCCGCGCAAACGCATCCTTTTCCGACGGGTCTGCCTGCCCCGCTTTCCCAAGCCCTCATCGCCAGTGGAATTCACTCCCTCTACTCGCATCAACTCGAAGCATGGACAGCGACTCAACAAAACCAGAACATGATCCTCTCCACCGGCACCGCCTCGGGCAAAACGCTCGCCTACAACCTGCCGGTTTTTTCCGAGTTACTCGCCAACCCAAACGCGCGCGCGTTATACCTCTTCCCAACCAAAGCCCTCGCGCAAGATCAACTTTCCGCGCTTACCAACTTGAAACTTGAAACCTGGAACTTGACGCCCGCAATCTACGACGGCGACACCCCCTCCTCCGCCCGCCCCTCCATCCGCAAAACCGCGCGCATCGTGTTGACCAACCCCGATATGCTTCACACCGGCATCCTTCCGCATCACACCAACTGGCTGGAATTTTTCGCAAACCTCAAATTCGTCGTAATCGATGAAGCCCACACCTATCGCGGCGTCTTCGGCTCTCACGTTGCCAATGTAATTCGCAGACTCAAACGGGTCGCCGCGTTTTACAACAGCGCGCCAAAATTCATTTTGGCATCCGCCACCATTGGCAACCCAAAAGAACTCGCCGAAAAACTCATCGAGGAACCGGTAACTCTCATTGACAACGACGGCTCCGCCCGCGGACCGCGCCACTTCCTGCTCTACAACCCGCCGCTCGTGGATGAATCATTGGGCTTAAGGAAATCATCCCTGCTCGAAGGGGTGCGGCTCGCGCGGGAATTGATCAACAGCAATGTTCAGACCGTGGTGTTTGCGCGCTCCAGGCGAAGCGTTGAGATCATTCTGAGTTATTTACAAGGCGAACTCACCCCAGACTCAAGCATCGAGTCCCCGCTGATTGGCTACGAGTCTCTGCCCAATCCCCGGTCGACGGTACGCGGGTATCGCAGTGGATACCTGCCAAGCCAACGCAGAGAGATCGAAAAAGGACTCCGCGACGGCGCGATCAAAACTGTTGTTGCTACCAATGCGCTCGAACTCGGCATCGACATCGGCGGGCTGGGCGCGGCGATCCTCGTCGGCTATCCGGGCACTGTCGCTTCGGCGAGACAGCAAGCCGGTCGCGCGGGACGCGGGTTGGAATCCGCTGTCAGTGTGCTGGTGGCGTCTCCCAGCCCCATCGACCAGTTCCTCGCGCATCATCCCGAATATTTCTTCGAGCGCTCGCCTGAGCAAGCGTTGATCAACCCCGATCATCTGTTGATCTTGCTGGAACATTTGCGGTGCGCCATGTTTGAACTGCCGTTTCCAAAAGGCGAAGGCTTCGGCTCTTTATCCGGAGAAATCATTGAAGAGTATCTCCACTTTCTACTTTCCAATGGCGAGGCGCATCTCTCGAATGAAAAATTTTTCTGGATGGCAGACGTATACCCCGCCGCAAACATTTCCCTGCGATCCGCATCTCCGCAAAGTTTTGTTTTGCAAACCACGATCGACGACAGACCATTGACCATTGGGATCGTTGACGGCGAAAGCGCGGTGTGGATGGTTCATCCCGGCGCGGTCTACTTGCACGAAGCGCAAGCCTATCTGGTCGAAGAATTGAATCTGGCGGAGCGTATCGCGCGCCTCAAACCGTTCGTCAGCGATTACTACACCGAGCCGTTGCAACAAACCGAAGTGGAGTTGTTATCTGTCGCGGAGGAATCTCCTCCTCCACCCGTGAAAGATTCCGGGCGCCGCGCTGAGCCTGTCGAAGCGGGCGTGGGCGCGTCAAAATCATGGGGCGAACTCAAAATCACCACGCAAGTGACCGGCTTTCGCAAACGACGCTGGCACACCCATGAAAATCTTGGCGAGGAACCGCTGGATTTACCTCCCTCCGAATTGCAGACGACCGGCTACTGGCTGACTCTCTCCGAAGAAACGATCGCGCATCTGCGCGACCTTGGGGCTTGGTCCAACGACCCCAACGACTACGGACCCGGCTGGGACAAGATTCGAGAACGCGTCCGCGGGCGAGACAAGTTCACCTGTCAGGTATGCGGCGCGGTGGAGTCGAGCCGCCAACATGATGTGCATCACAAAGTCCCTTTCCGCGCGTTCGCATCGCGCGAAGAAGCAAATCGTGTGGAGAATCTCACAACGCTGTGCCCATCCTGCCATCATAAAGTAGAGCAGAACGTGCGCATGAGAAGCGGGCTGGCGGGGCTTGCCTATGTGCTGGCGAATCTCGCGCCGTTATTTTTGATGTGCGACTCGGCAGATCTGGGAACGCACATCGAGCCTGTTGAAAATAAAATCTTCGGCATGCCCGCCATCGTGTTATATGACTCCATCCCGGCGGGGATCGGTTTCAGCCAGAAATTGTTCGAACTTCACGATCAACTCCTCGCCCGCGCATTGGAATTGGTCGGCGCGTGCGCCTGCGCGGATGGCTGTCCTTCATGCGTCGGGCCTGGCGGCGAGAATGGATACGGCGGCAAGCAGGAAGCGCTCGAGATTCTCAAAGTCCTTACGCGATCGTCAGACTAAATTTCTACATTGCGTTAATAGTTTTCTTGCGCAAGACGATTAAGATGGGGACATTGAAATTAAGTGGCGACAGTTCATTCAAAGAGGACTGTCACTCGCAGACCTTGTAAGGAGACACACATGAGCAAAATCATTGGCATTGACTTAGGCACAACCAACTCTGTCGTTTCGGTCATGGAAGGCGGCTCGCCAACCGTGATCTCAACCGCCGAGGGCGGGCGGCTCGCGCCGTCAGTTGTGGCATTTAATAAAAACGCCGAGCGACTCGTCGGTCAGACGGCGAAGCGGCAGGCGGTCATCAACCCTGAAAACACGATCTACTCCATCAAGCGTTTCATCGGACGTCACTTCGATGAAGTTGAATCGGAACGCAAGATGGTCCCATATGAAGTGGTAAAAGGCCCGACGGGCGACGTGCGCGTGAAAATCCCGATCACGAACCGCGAATATTCCCCGCAGGAAATTTCGGCGATGATCCTGGGCAAGTTGAAGTCGGATGCCGAAGCGTATTTGGGATCGCCCGTCACGCAGGCGGTCATCACTGTCCCCGCGTATTTCAACGACAGCCAACGACAAGCCACGAAAGACGCGGGCAAGATTGCCGGTCTCGAAGTGATGCGTATCATCAACGAACCGACTGCATCCGCGCTTGCGTATGGACTCGATAAAAAGAAAGATGAAACGATTCTCGTCTTCGACCTCGGCGGCGGCACATTCGACGTGTCGGTGCTGGAAGTCGGCGAAGGCGTGATCGAAGTGAAAGCCACGAACGGCGACACTCACCTCGGCGGCGACGACTGGGATCAAAAGATCGTCAACTGGGCGGCGGATGAATTCAAGCGCGAACAAGGCATTGACTTGCGCAACGACCGCCCCGCGTTGCAACGTCTGCGTGAAGCCGCGGAGAAAGCGAAGATCGAACTTTCCACGGTGATGGAGACAGAACTTAATCTGCCGTACATCACAGCAGACGCTTCCGGTCCGAAACACTTGCAGTTGAAACTTTCGCGCGCAAAATTCGAGCAGATGACCGAAGACTTGCTCAACCGTTGCCGCAAACCGTTCGAAGCCGCGTTGAAAGACGCCGGCATTGACGCGGGCAAATTAAATGAAGTTGTTCTCGTCGGCGGCTCATCGCGTATGCCGATGGTGCATGACCTGGTCCGCAAACTGACGAACGGCAAAGAGCCGAACAAAGGCGTGAACCCCGATGAAGTGGTCGCAGTCGGCGCGGCGATTCAAGGCGGCGTGCTCGGCGGTGAAGTGAAGGATATCCTCCTGCTCGACGTGACCCCGCTCTCCTTGGGCGTCGAAACGATGGGCAGTGTGATGACCAAGATGATCGAACGCAACACAACCATCCCTGTCCGCAAAACGGAAACGTATTCGACGGCGGCAGATAATCAAACCGCAGTGGACATCCACGTGTTGCAAGGCGAACGCCCGATGGCTGGCGATAATATGTCGCTTGGGCGATTCCGACTCGACGGCATCCCGCCCGCGCCGCGCGGCATTCCGCAAGTGGAAGTGACGTTCGACATCGACGCGAACGGCATCTTGAATGTGACCGCCAAAGACAAAGCTACCGGCAAAGAGCAGAAAGTCACGATCACCGCTTCGACGAATTTGAACAAGAGCGACATTGACCGCATGGTGAACGAAGCGCGCTCGCACGAAGCGGACGACCGCAAACGCCGCGAGTTGATCGATGCCAAGAACACGGCAGACAACCTCGTGTATCAAACTGAAAAAGCTTTGCGCGACCTCGGCGATAAAGTCTCAGGCGCAGACGCGCAGGATATAAACGGCAAGATCGATGAACTCAAATCTGCCGCGCAGAGCGACGACATCAACCGCATCAAGCAAGCCTCTGAAAAAGTGGAGCAAACCTTCCACGCGCTGAGCCAGCAACTCTATGCCCAAGGTCAGCCGCAACCTGAAGCGGCGGGCGGACCGTCTGTCCCGCCGACCGATGGCGATGTGATCGACGGTGAAGTGAAAGAGTAATAAAGAAATTAGACCCGTGAGGTTTACAAAACCTCACGGGTCTTTTTGTTATATAATCTTCCCATGCAAAAACGTTTTAACCGCAAGTGGATCGCGCCGATTCTGATCGCCCTCGGCATCATCATCTTTTTTCTCCCGCCCGTCTATTCACGCGCCATGCCGCGCATTGACGGTTGGGTCTCCAGCATCAAATACCTCATCAACCCGCCCGACGAAGCCACCTTCCAACCGCAGCAACAATCGCCGGTTGATAGCGCCGCCACAGAGTTGATGCAAACCCGCGTCGCGACTCAAACGCTCGATGCGACTTCGACTCCCAAGCCGGGTCCAACGCTGACGCCGACGGTCACTTCCACGCCTCTGCCTGCTTCCGTTTCGTTGACCGGGTTCAAATATGTGGACCAACGCAACCGCTGGAATTATTGCGGTCCCGCCAATCTCACGATGGCGTTGGACTTCGTCGGCTGGGGCGGCAACCGCGACGACATCGCCCGCGTCATCAAGCCGGGGATTCAGGATCCCAAACTCGACTTTATCCAACAGGGACGCAGTGACGTCAACGTGATGCCGTACGAGTTGGTGGGCTTCGTCAACGATGAGACCGAATATCGCGCGTTGTCTCGTCTCGGCGGCGATATTGATGTGGCGAAGCGATTGCTCGCGGCGGGTTTTCCGTTCATCGCGGAAAAAGGCTATTACGAAAAAGATTACACGGGCAAGATTGCCTGGCTTGGGCATTATCAATTCGTCACAGGCTATGACGACGCCAAAGGCGAGTTGACCGTTCAAGACACGTGGAATGACGGTCCCAACTTTCGAATCTCTTATGAAGAGTTCACGTCAAGCGAAGCATGGCTGTCGTTCGATAATATTTTTATCGTGGTGTATGCGCCTGAACGCGAAGCCGAATTGTTACAAGTGTTGGGTCCGTATGCCGATGATACCTGGGCATCGAACCGCGCCCGGGAAATTGCCGAAGAGCGCATTGCCGATTCCGAAGGCATTGACCAATACTTCGCGTGGTTCGCCAAAGGGACGAGCCATGTGGAATTGTTCGAGTATGCCGACGCGGCGGCGGCTTTCGATCAGGCGTTTGCAATTTACAACGAATTAGGCAAAGACGACAAACAGCGTCCGTACCGCATGATGTGGTATCAAACGGGTCCCTACAAGGCGTATTTCTATACCGGGCGATACCAAGATGTGATCGATCTTGCCAACGTCACATTGATCGACACCATTTCCAAGCCGACATTGGAAGAAAGCATCTATTGGCGCGGGCGAGCCAAGTATATGATCGGCGACACGCCCGGTGCCATCGCCGATTATCGCGAAGCGCTGAGACTGCATCCCAAGTGGGGTCCGGCGATTCAGGCGTTGCAGGACTTAGGGGTTCAGCCATAAGAAGTTACCTCGGTGGTTGAGTTGTCCCGCGATGCTCGTCGCGGGACGTATCGAAACCACCAGCCAGCATGAAACATACTGTTTGAAGGTTATCGGTGGTTTCGATACGGGCTTCGCAACGAACGCTCAACCCTACTCAACCACCAGAGTAAACATGAAATGAAACTCCTCCACTTCGCCGACGCGCATATTGACATGGCTAACTACGGACGCCATGACCCCGAAACGGGATTGCCCTTCCGTGTGCTGGATTTCCTCAAGTCGCTGGATACCATCGTGGACGCGGCGATCTCTCAACGGGTGGACTTGGTCATCTTCGCGGGAGACGCCTACAAAGACCGTTCTCCCGCGCCGACATTTCAACGCGAGTGGGGCAAGCGCATCGTGCGACTCTCGCAAGCGAAAATCCCGACCTTGCTTCTGGTTGGCAATCACGATCTTTCTCCAGCCATTGGACGCGCGCACGCGATTCAAGAGTTCGACACGTTGCACGTGCCGTTCATCAAAGTGTTGGACAAGCCGCAGTTTTTGTCGCCCAGCGATCTGTGGGATGTGCCTGCGCAAGTCATTGCCATGCCGTGGGTCACACGCTCAGGCTTGATGGCGAATCTCGAAATGAGCGCGGCGGACACGAGTGAGATTTTTTCCAGCCTCGAATCTAGAATTTCTGATCTCATCGAAGAATACATAAAAGAAGCAGACAAGACACTGCCTCTCATTCTCACCGCCCATGCCTCCGTCGAAGGCGCGACGTTTGGCATGGAACGTATGGTAATGTTGGGAAGCGATTTGGTTCTGCCAACTTCGTTGGTGAAAGACCCGCGCCTCGATTATGTCGCGATGGGACACATCCACAAACCGCAGGATGTGAACGAAGGGAATCATCCGCCCGTCGTTTATCCAGGCTCTATCGAGCGGATTGATTTCGGCGAGGCGAAGGACGATAAGTTTTACATCATCGCCGAGGTGGAGCGGGGAAAGACGAACGTGGAGTGGAAAAAGATCGAAGGGACGCGCCGCTTTATCGAAAGGCGAACCAGCCTCACGTCCGATGAGAACGTGACCGAGGTATTGAAATCCCAGTTGCCGAGAGATATGTCCGAGGCAATTGTCAAGTTGATCGTCGAATATCCGCGCGAATGGGATGCGTTGATCGACGAAGCGGCGTTGCGAAAATTTGCGGCGGATGCGTTCGAGTTCCATCTCGTGAAGAAACCGAAGATCGAGGCGCGTGTTCGTATCCCTGAGGGGCAGGTGGTCAGCAGTATGAGCCCGCTCGAACTGCTTGGGCAATATTTAGATTCGGCGAAGGTGAACGACGCGGACGAATTAAAAAAACTCGCGCAGGAAATTATCTCGGAAGATCAAATCTAAAATCGCCAATCGTAAATCGTAAATCTGAAATCGTAAATTGAGAGAGGTGAACCTTGTCGCCAAAGAACCCCAACTACCGCTGGTTCGTCGTCGGGATCTTTTTCTTTTTTATGCTATTGCATCAGACTGACAAGTTGATGATCGGCTCTCTGCAAGTGCAGATCAGCGAAACGTTCGGCATCAATGATTTCCAATGGGGCTTGGTGAATTCGGGCGCGTTGGCGGTGGCGACGGTGTTGTATCCGCTGTGGGGCTATTTATACGACCGTTACGCGCGTTCCAAACTGCTCGCGTTGGCGTCGTTCATTTGGGGCGCGACGACCTGGCTGAACGCGGTCGTCCGCACGTACACGGGATTTTTAATTACGCGCGCTTCCACAGGCATTGACGATTCATCGTACCCCGGCATTTACACGCTCATCGCCGATTATTTCGGTCCGAACTTGCGCAGTAAAGTGTATGGGATTTTGCAAGTGGCGCAACCCCTTGGGTTTTTGATGGGCTTGATCCTCGGACAAATGGTCGCGCCGCTCATCGGCGGCTGGCGCTCGGTCTTTTACATCACGGGTGGTTTGGGAATTGTGATCGCCCTCTTCATTTACTTTGGCGTGAAGGAAATGCCGCGCGGCAAAGCCGAACCCGAATTCGAGAATGTTCCCGAAATGGCAACCTTCCGTTTTTCATGGGCAGAGGCGAAGCAGATCTTCCAAAAGCGCACGATGTGGTTCATCTTTTTACAAGGCTTCGCGGGCGTGTTTCCGATTCAGGTGATCATCTTCTTTTTCTTCGGATATCTTGAAACCGAGCGCGGCTACGATTCCAACAGGATCATTGCCACGATGGCGCCCGTCATTTTGATTCTCGCGGCGGGGTATATCGTCGGCGGGTTTCTCGGTGATTTCTTTTTCCAACGAACAAAAAAGGGACGTATCCTTGTCTCCAGCGCGGGAGTTTTGCTCGGCGCGATCTTCCTCTACTTTGCCATGACCACGCCGCTGGATCAACCGAACCGCTTCTTTCTCCTCATGTGCCTGACTGCCATTTTTATGCCTCTTTCGTCCCCGAACGTGGTCGCCACCGTCTACGACGTGACGGTCCCCGAAGTCCGCTCGACGGCGCAAGCCATCGAATACTTCATCGAGAACAGCGGAGCGGTCACCGCGCCAGCGCTCACCGGCGTGTTGATCCTCGCCACCGGAGACAAAACGTTTTCCATCATGATCATCTGCGTCACCGCATGGGTGATCTGTTTCCTGTTCTATCTTGGCGCCTTGTTCACCATTGAGAAAGACACGAGTCACCTGCGAACGCAAATGGCGGAACGCGCGAAGACGATGTGATTCCTGGTGGGGCGGTGATGATGAATATTTTCAAATAATCAAACCTTGACAAAATAGAACAAGTGTTCTAAACTGTGGGCGTTGATCGTTCCCCCTTTGTGTTGTGGTTAAACCCACAGGAGACTCCCATGAACCGTTCTTTGTCTTTCAAACTACTTCCCCTCATTCAGAATGCCGCCCACAAGCGCGGGTTGATCTTTGGGGGGATCATCCTCAGCGCCCTGCTGGGGTTTGAAATCTTCAACTTCTCCAGCACGGCGTTCGCCCTGCGCGATATCCTGGGCGATCTGGCGTTTGGTCCGTTCAAATGGGCGACCATCCTGGCGCTCGCTTTCTGCGGCATCGACTTTGCCGGCATTGCCCGCATCTTCACCCCCGAAAAGGGTCGAGACGAACCCGCCGAAGTCTGGTATTTGCTTGGCGCCTGGTTACTCGCCGCGGCGTTCAATGCAACGCTCACCTGGTGGGGAGTGTCGCTTGCCATTCTCCAGCACAATGCCCAAGGCGGCGCTCTGCTTGGGCAGGCAACAATGACAAAAGTAGTGCCGGCGCTCGTGGCAGGGATGGTGCTCATGATCCGCGTGCTGTTGATCAACACCTTCTCGATTGCCGGCGAACGACTCTTCTCGCTAGATGACAACCCCTCTGCCCGCCAGAGTTTCAATAACCGACCCGCGTACCGTCCCTCCAGTGAGCCTGCTCGGGCTTCCAATTCAACCTTCCCGCGTTCCGCGCCCAAACCCGCCCCTGCGAACTACTCGCAACCGCTCTATAACGAGCCTACCTATCACCCCATTGGTATGACGGCGCAAGCGGGAGGCAATGAAAATCCTTCCTACCGGAGGTAAACTCTCCCAAAGTTTTTCCTTCTTCAACTCTTCTCCTACAATTGAAGAACATCCAACAATCAAAGACGCCGCGCGAATGCGCGGCGTCTTTGATTACGGTGGAGGGTGGGATACGCCCGGCTGATCGTACAGCCATGTTTTTCTGAACGGCTTCGGGCGGAACACGGAGAAAAACAACAACGGCCGATACCCCATGCGGCGGAAGAGGTGCAACGACATATCCGACGGGATGGCGACCATTTTCTTCACGCCCAACCTGATCGCCTCCGAATGGGCGGCATGGACAAGCGCGGTGGCAAGCCTGCGCTGGCGATATTCCTCCAATACGTACAGTTGGTTGATGTAGCCCACGCCGCGATATTTCGTTACGAGTTGCACCCATCCCACTGCCAACCCGCCTTCCTTGATAAAGAAGTTGTGGATGCGCGTATCGCGCAGGGTTTGCACGTGAATGCGTTCTCCCTCAGTCGTCAGGCTATTATTGGCGGCTTCGGTCTGTTGTATGGATATTGCTTTGTGGATGTTGAGCGGGATGGTGCTTACCTGCAAGGGCAGGTCGTAGCCCACAATGGGGGCGGCGCGCGCGAACTCGTACCCCAGCGTTGAAAAATGTTCTTTCAGGCTGAGATCGCTGGGGCTTGTATGAAAAATATTTACGATGTGCTTTTTCCCCTCGGGGATCGGATACGCCCGAACGGCATCGGTCACCTTGTGAATATCCGCGCTCAGGGCAAGGAATTCATAATGGAAGGAGGCGATCGGCGCGTCGTTGTACAGGGATACGCCGATGGGACCCGCCTCTTCGTAGCGCGTGCCATACACCACCTGATAGACATGGTTATACGAGGCGATCATCGCCTCTACCGCCCACCAATTGAGGATATCGTTTCGCGCATTGGTCATGCAGTTATGACGTATTTCCCCTCGCAATGGTTACTGTTTTAGGGCGACGGTTCGATTGGTCTGGCAAATCGCGCCGCTTGTCTTGACGCGGCGCAATTGCGTCAGGAACGATTTGTTTTTATTTGATCTCTTGCATAAGTATCGCTAGCTTAGACTGAGACCTTTGAGAGGCGCTCTTTTTCCCTGTGGTCTCTCCTGGCGCCGTCCGCCAGGGCAGGTGTGTGGCGAAAATGACTTTCGCAAGAGGTCTATTGCAATGTGGTTTCTCCGTTCGAGAGGACGTAAAAGCTTCTGCCGTGATCGAACACAAAGTCGGTGACGATGTAGCCGGCGCTGAATGCGGTCTCGAAGACTTCGCGCGTGAAAAATCGCCAATCGCGGGCGAGGGCGAAATCTTTTTCTTTGAGCGCGTTGAAATCGGATGGGATTTCGGCGAGAACGAGCTTTCCTTCAAGGGGCGAGAAATGTTCGGGTGGGCGAGGCAGGTCCCCCGTCGAGGCGAGAGGCGCATAGAGGGGTTGCAGTTCCGCCTGCGCAAAATGGTCGAGGGTCAACGGTTGGCGGACGCGCTTGCCCAACCTCCGTTCGACGCGGCGGGTGTTGATCCACCAATCCACCTGAAAACGGTCGGAGGGAAGCCCGGCGTTCAACCCGTCGCGCATGTCGCCGTATTCCGCGCGGCGATAGGTATTGCAGACCGCGCCGAGTTTGGCGATGTTGAGGCGGGCGTTGCGGCTGAGAAGCGGGTCGTACGTCCAGGTGATGTGGTCGAGCCCCTGGTGGCGGACGATCTGCCATTGGGCGCGTTTAAGCGCGAAGCCAATGCCGCCATCGCGGTGATCGGGATGGATGCCCAACATGTGCGAGCAATGTTTGGGGCGCGGGCCATCCGGCGTTTTTTCGATACCGGGAAATCCAAAGACAAAGCCAATGAGTTGCTCATCGATGTACGCGCCTGTCACGATGCCGCCGTTGTGAACTGCGGCGATGAAGACATGCGCGGGCACCACGTCGGTTTCACTGCCATGCCATACCTGGCGTTGCAGTTCTTCGACGGCGGTCATTTCTTCGGGAGTTTCAAGGATTTTGATGGTGGGCGCAGGCATATGCGAAATCTTCATCACATCGTCTGATTACCTTACACAATGGTTTTGGGGGCGCAGACAAAGCCGATTTCGCTGATCTAAAAGAAAGACAAATCTGCGTTTTCAGCGCGAATCAGCGTCCCGATTTTGAACGTGTTAGGTAATCCATTACAAAGTCTTAACCATGACTCTCTACCGTACATGTGCGCCGCTAAGCGCCGCCATGACGCCATGCGGCGCCCGCAAAGAACGCAAAGAAAACCTTCTTAACTTGGCGACCTTAGCGCGCTTTGCGGTAAAAATCTTTCATGTATGGTAGAGAAAACCATGATAAGAAAATTTCGTGTCAATCTGTGTCCTCCGCGGTGAAAGAGGATCAACGCGAAAAACGAAGCGCTTCTTGAAGCCGTTGCAGGAACGGCTTGCGCGTAAGGTAATCGAGCCGGTAGCCAAAACGGGCTGGCATCAAGCCGAAGTTGCGCGAGAGGTTTTCCACCGGGCAGGTGCGGTTGACGGCGATGTAATCGAGCCAGTACGTGGAAATATTCGCGCTGGGGATCATCGGGTCGAGGGTGACGAACAGTCCTCGCATGAACGGGATGGATAACGGAAGGAAGGCGCGCCGTGTGTTCGAGGTGTTCATGATCGTTTCAACGATCTGCCGCAAGGTAAAATATTCGCCGCCGCCGATCTCGTAGGTTTCATTCACCATCTCGGGATTCTGAAGCGCCCATAACAAGGCAGTTACGAGGTCTTCCACCCAAAGCGGCTGGAGCAGAACTTTGCCATCGCCGGGGGTTGGGAAGATAAACGGAACAGCGCGAAGAATTGCGGCGATATTATTGGTAAAGTTATCTTCGGGACCAAACACGATCGTCGAGCGGATGATGGTGTGCGGCACGCCGCTTTTGCGGATGTGCTCTTCGGCGATTCCCTTCGCCTTGTGAACCGGGAACGCCGACATGCGGTCGGCGCCCACGTGGCTGAGAAAGATCAGGCGTTGGATGCCCGCGTCTTGCGCGGCTTGGGCAAGGATGCGCGTCCCTTCCATATCGGTGTTGAACAAATTCCCATGGCGGCCATAACCCGACGCGCTGGCAAGATGGAACACCTGATGGACGCCGCGCAACGCCGCGCGCACGCCTCTCTCGTCATTGAGGCTGACTACCGAGACCTCGACCGGCACGCCCTTGGGCAGTCGCGGCGATTTCGGCGAAGGTCGCAACAACACGCGGACTTCCTGTCCCGTTTCTGAGAGGTGCCGCACAAGCGCGCGACCGATGAAGCCCGTCGCGCCGGTGACCAATATCATGGCGAAAATTATAGCAGACAGGGAATGATTGAATTGCGCGGAGTTAGGCGTCCGCCTTACCCAGCCATCACCGACCTATGAACATGATCGGTTCGTCCCTGTCGGGAACTTGAATTTCACGCCACGTTTTCCCCACATCAATGGATTCCAACAGGGTATTCCCCGCCGCCACGCGGATAGACGCTTCTTTCCCCGCCGAAATCCGAATCGCATTAATCGGCATTTCTGTCGCTATGGCTTTTATCGTCTCCCATGATTCCCCGTCGTCAGCCGAAACGAACAAACCGCTCGACTCTGTGCCGACAAATAGACCCGCCTCTAACAGCCCCAAACTCAAAACAGTATCATCCACTGGCAGGGAGATTTCCTTCCAGGAGCGTCCGCTGTTATCACTGCGGAACAAGCCTATGCTTGCGCCCGCAAAAACAGTGTCATGATTCATGGCAAGGCATAAGACCTGTTTATCGAGCAATCCAAAGTTCCAACCTTCCCACGTTCTGCCGCCGTTCACAGAACGAAAGACCCCGTCTTCCAGGGTTGCGGCGAATAGGGTTTTGTCTTTGTCAAAGTTCGGCGAAACACACAGCGCAGTGACATACGGACTCGGCGCGGCGAGTTGAGTCCAATTCCACGAAGCGCCCGCATCGTTTGAATAGGCGACTCCGCCAGGGAGCGCGGCGAACATTAAACCATCGCGGGTAAACGCCAGCGACGTCACCGAAAGCGATTCGCCTTTGATGATGTTGACCGCCTCCCATGTTTTACCCGCATCGCGCGAGCGATACAAACCCGAACGCCTTCCCGCGAAGGCGAGTTTGTCCTTTTTGAAGTTTGGCGATTCTGCCAACGCGAGCAATGTATCTTGTTCCAAATTCATCGTCCTGCCTTTTCTTATGTCGCAAAATTCATTTTGCAATTTTGCTCAGGGCATCCCCGCCGCCGAGGATTGCGTTTGAACATCAGTACTTCATGCAAGTTCGGGCGACAGTTCGATTGACTTGGCGCATCGTGTCGCCTGACTTGACGCAGCGCAACTGCGTCAAGAACCTGTTTCCGCGATCTACTGAGTATGAATGGCTCTACCGTTATTAACAGGAAAGCCCAAAAACCTTAGCCGCGGATTTCACAAATTCACACGGATTGTTTAAAACATTCGTGAACATCCGTGTAAATTCGTGGCAAAGAATCTTCCTGCGAGTCGTAATCCCGTCAGAAACGGGAGAGCCGTATGAATGAACGCCGCAAAATTAATTTTGCGCTACTCGCGCCTACGGATTCACCGAAGCCTGCGGGTTGCGCTTGTGGACGACCACATCCACCGTCAATGCCAGCGCCGCGCCGCGGACCGCGCTGATCAACGCGCCGCGCGCGGATGCGGCAGGATCCACAATGCCAGCAGAGCGCATCTCTACCAGTTGACCTGCGCGCGCGTCGACGCCGCGACCCTGCCCCAGATGAGTCAAAAAGCCGGATGGGTCGAACCCGCTGTTCGTGAGAATGAGGCGGGCGGGGGCGTCCAGCGCCTTTGTCAAGGCGCGGAATCCCGCCCGTTGGTCTTCATCCAAAATCGTGTGTGAAACAGATTCCAACGCGGGGCGGCAATCGAGCAGAGAAATTCCGCCGCCGTTGACGACGCCTTCACGTAATGCGCTTCGCAAAATCAACGCGGCGCGTTCGGCGGAATCGCGGCGCGTTTTCATCTCGGTTTCGGTTGCGCCGCCAATCGAAAGGATTGCCGCGCCGCCCTGCAAACGCCCGATGCGTTCGCGCAGTTTGTTGCGTTGTTCGGGCGTGTCGGCGTGTTGAATGGCGTGGCGAATGGATTGAATGTGACCGCGAAGCGCGCGCGGCTCGCCTTTGCCGTTGACGATGACAACACGTTCCATATCCGCCCAGGCGCGGCGCGCGCGACCAAATGACTCGGCGCTGACGGTCTCCAGCATTTGCCCCTCCACCTGAAGGATGACGCGCCCGCCCGCCAACGCGGATAAATCTTCAAGCGCGGCAGATTGATCCGTTGTGCCTGTGCCTGGCGTTTTGACGGCAGTGACGCGCATTTGATCCGAGTCGCGGTTGATTTTTACCAGCAGGGCGGCGGCTTCCTCTGAAAGTTTACGCGCCACGATGACGAGATTTTTTTCGCCGTTTTCCAGCGCAACGCGCAAAGCAGGTGTGAGTTGACTGGCGGATTCAATTTCCAAATCGGTGATGAGGAGGGCGGCGTTTTCCAGGCGCGAACGCTGCCGCTGAGGCTCGAGCATGAGATTGCGCGCGAGCAGACCCCCGCCCCACAAGTGACCTTCGACGTATTCGCGTTCGCTGGCAAAGCCGCGCCCAAGTTGCGTGATTAAATGTCCATCCGCGCCGATGAGGTTGAAGATTTCGCCAAGCAGATCGGCGACGGATTCATCGGGGCAGAGCGAACGCGCAAATTGTTTGAGGTCGTTTTTTTCGTCGAGCCGCTGAACCTGCTTATCGAGCGCGGTCAACGCCACATCGAGCGCCTGCTCCAATCCCACGCGGACGCGCATCGCGCCGCCGCCTGCCACGATGTATTTGAGCGCTTCATTGTACACGGCTTTGAACAACACTGCCGCCGTTGCCGCGCCGTCGCCCACCTCTTCGCGCAGACGCCACAACATCTGCCGCGTAAACATCGCGCCGACATCTTCATCGCGGTCGGCGATTTGGATGATGCGCCGCGCGATCTGCCCCGCGTCATCGAGCAGTTCGGGCGGGTCGGCGCGGTGCGTGGGTTGGATCGCCACATAACGCGGGCGCGGTCCCAGCGTGGGCGCAACCGCGTCCACAATTTTATGAATGCCGCGCTGAAAACTGCGCCACACCTCTGGCTGAAATCTCACTTCGGGTTTTTGGGTTGGGTTGAAGACGGACATCGGTTTGAGTTATATCATGAGGCTGCGAAAGAATTTAACCGCTAAGCTGGACTTTATCCATTTGGAGATTAACAAAAAAGCAGGGTAACCTAACGCAAACACTCGACCAAGAGGTAGTTCATACCAACCCTGCCAGCAGACTATATCACGATCCTGGGAGCCTTTGCGAGGTTGTTCTCGAAGCGCATTTGGGAACACACTCGAATACTTTTCATTCGCTCAATGCTCTCTCCGGTAGAACGAACCGTCACAGCCGCATTGCGCGTGATGGGTTTGCGCGGCGAAAAACATTTTCGGCTCTCCCATTTCTGACGGGATGACGATTCGCAGGAACATTCTTTGCCGCGAATTTACACGGATTTTCACGATTTTTTAAACAATCCGTGTGACTTTGTGAAATCCGTGGCTAAGGTTTTTGGGCTTTCCCGTTAATTACGGTAGAGCCAAAAAATGAAATACTCCGCGCCCCAGCGGTGAAAACTTGGGTATACGATCACCGGCTTGAAGACGAATCTGCGGTTGTGGTCAGGCTTTTGCGGGGCAAATCATTGCCAGACGTTGGATATTGACTATAATCTGACTCGCATCGATTAACCCTATGGTGAGCCTGTGACTTACGAGATTCGCCGCGCGACCGCGGCCGATAAACCCGAATGGCTGAGAATGCGGCAACTGCTGTGGCCCGAAGCCCCCATCGAATATTTAGATTGGGACTTGGACGAAATTCTGGAGGACAAGCAACGCGCGGTCTTTGTCGCCTCGCGCGCCGACGGAGGGCTGGTTGCCTTCGTGGAAGCCCGCCTGCGCGACGTGGCAGAGGGATGCGAGACCAGCCCGGTGGGATATATCGAAGCGTGGTTCGTAGATGAGAACATCCGCGGACAAAAACTGGGGCGCGAGATGATCCGCACTGCCGAGGATTGGGCGCGCGAAAATGGGTGCGCCGAAATGGGGTCTGATACCTGGCTGGAGAACGAAGTCAGTATTCAAGCGCACTACAAGACCGGCTACTACGAAGTGGGACGCCTGGTTCACTTCATCAAAAAGTTGTAAAGCAAAGTCGGCGAAATAGGGGTGGATTTTAAAAACGGACGACACAGAGGATATACTTGTCATCATGCGAAATTACCCGCTATTTTTTACGATGATTATTTTGACTGCCGCCTGCTCATCTCCGGCGGCGGCAACGGAGGCTGTTGTGCCGAACCAACTCACACTCACCAGCGACGCGTTCGCCAATGGCGGCTCCATCCCGGTGAAATATTCGTGCAACGGCAGAGATATTTCACCCGCCCTCGCGTGGAGCGAACCGCCCGCTGGCGCGCAATCCTTCGCGCTCCTCATGGACGACCCCGACGCGCCCGGCGGCTGGGTACATTGGGTGTTATACAATATTCCCGCCGATGCGCGCGGTTTGCCCGAAGACCTGGCGATCACTGGCAAGAATGTTCCCGAAGGACAGGGGAATCCATTTACCGGTAAAAATTCGTGGGGCGATATCGGCTACGGAGGACCATGCCCGCCAGGCGGAACGCATCGTTACTTCTTCAAGCTCTATGCGCTCGACGAAATGCTGGGCTTGCTCCCCGGCGCAAACAAAGGCGAACTGCTCAAAGCGATGGAAGGTCATATCCTGGCGCAAGGCGAACTGGTCGGCACATTCAGCAAATAGCGAATCGGAAAACCAATCGCGATAGCCGTACCCATGAGCCATTGCGGGCTTGCCCCATCTGCGAATAATTCATGATAAAAGCGATGCACCTCCCCGCGTCGCTTTTTTCGTGGATGTATAATCTTGATGATGTCTGTCTTTTCCAACAAACGTATCCTTCTCGGCGTCACCGGCTCCATCGCCGCCTATAAAGCCGCCGACCTCGCATCCAAACTCGCCCAAGCCGGCGCGCAGGTGGATGTGATCCTCACCGAAGCCGCGCAAAAATTTATTGCGCCGCTCACGTTTCAATCGGTCACCGGTCGTCGCGCCTACGCCGATGCTGATCTATGGGGCGACGAAGCGCATGTGCTCCACGTCGGCTTGGGTCACACCGCCGACCTGCTCGTCATCGCGCCATGCACCGCGAACACGCTCGCCAAACTCGCGCGCGGTCAGGCGGATTCGCTCCTCACCGTCACAGCCTTGGCATCGAACAGTCCGCTCCTCCTTGCCCCCGCGATGGATGGCGGCATGTACGATCACCCCGCCACACAAGAGAATTTGGATACCCTTCGCAAACGCGGCGCGCGCATCATCGAACCGGCGGAGGGACACCTCGCCTCGGGACTCACCGGCAAAGGGCGACTCCCGGAGACAAACGAACTCATCGGACACATCCGCCTCCTTCTCGGACGGGACGGCCGGCTCGCCCAGCGGAACGTGATCGTCACCGCCGGCGGGACTCAAGAGCCGCTCGACCCGGTCCGCGTGCTGACGAATCACTCCTCCGGCAAACAAGGCTATGCCATAGCCCAAGCCGCAGTCGACGCCGGCGCGCAAGTCACCTTGATCACCGCGCCCAGCGCGTTGAAACCTCCCGTGGGCGCGCGCGTCATACAGACGCAGACGGCGCGGCAAATGCTCGATGCCGTTCTGCAAGAATCAGCCGGGAGCCACGCGCTCATCATGGCGGCGGCAGTGGCAGACTTCCGCCCGAAAACCTCGGCAAAAGACAAGATCAAAAAGGAAGGCGGCGCGCCGCAGATCGAACTCGAGGCGACGGACGACATCCTGAAAGCCGTATCCAGCCACAATGGCGGAAAGACGCGCCCGCAGGTGGTGGTCGGCTTCGCGGCCGAGTCGCGCGACCTGTTGGAAAACGCGTCAAATAAGTTAAAATCCAAAGGCTTGGATATGATCGCGGCAAACGATATTTCGGCGGGCGACGCCGGGTTTGCCGTGGAAACCAATCGTATTACTTTATTGTTTGCAGACGGACGCGAGGAATCATTAGCTTTGATGAGTAAAACAGACGCGGCTGAGATTTTGATCGAGCGGGTTGCGGGATTGCTGGGGTGATATGCGCGTCCTGGTGATCTCGGATATTCACGCAAACTTTACCGCCCTCGAGACGGTGTTGGCTGACGCCGGCGTGGTGGATGAAACGTGGTGTCTCGGCGACCTGGTGGGCTATGGTCCCGACCCGAACGAGGTGGTGGAAAAGGTGCGCGGTTTGCCCAACCTCACGTGCCTGCTCGGCAACCATGATGTGGCGGCGATCGGTAAGATCCCCTTTGAATCGTTCAACGGCGACGCGCGACGCGCGCTTGAGTATCACGAAAAAGTATTGACGAAGGAAAACATGGATTTCCTGCTTTCCCTGCCGTCGAACCTGACCGTGAAAGGGGATGCCAGCCTCGTGCATGGAAGCCCGCGCGATTCGGTCTGGGAATATATTTTGAACGCGCTTTCGGCGCGCTTGAACTTTGGGCATTTCACCACGCCCTGGTGCATGGTGGGTCATTCGCATTTGCAGTGCATGTTCCGCCTGCATCCGGAAAACGACCGCGTGACGCTCGAATCGCTGAAAGTGAACGAGGCGATGACGCTCACTCCGCGGCTGATCATGAATCCCGGCTCGGTCGGTCAGCCGCGCGACCGCGATCCGCGCGCCGCGTATGCCATCTATGACACGGAAGAAAAAAAGTGGGAGCCGCGCCGGGTAAAATATGATATTTCCGCGGTGCAAAAACGTATCCGCGCCGTGAAGTTACCGGAGAAACATGCGGTGAGGTTGGTGGAGGGGTGGTAATTCGTCATTAGAGAATTGCAGGCAGAGACTAGAAAGTGGAAAATGGTTGGTGGGAGTGGAACATTACAAGAGGTGAGTCGTCTGTAGAGTGAAATCACTTTGCTCGATCAAGGAGAAGAAAACATGAAACGCCCAATTTTGATCATTCTATCGGTAGCGCTTGCTTTTGTCCTCGTCGGTTCGTTGCTGATGAATATATTCGGCCTGCAAGTAGGAAGGACGTATAGCACCATAAACTACGCGCTTCCCGGGTACGGCGGGGGCGGAGCGCCCGATGTGTTTGCGCCACCCGCGCCGGAAGAACTTGCCAGCGCGCCGATTCAACCGCTCAGCGACCAGGCGCAAACCTCGCTCATCACCCAGTCTCAAGAGCGCATGGTCATCCAGAACGCGGACCTTGCCATTGTGGTCGCCGACCCGAAAACGCGCATGAGCGAGATCGAAGCCCTGGCAAAAGAAATGGGCGGATTCGTGGTTTCGTCGAACCTGTACACCACCTATTACGGACCCAACAGCGTGGAAGCGCCGGAAGCCTCGATCACCATCCGCGTGCCGCAGGAGAAACTCGATGACGCGCTCAAAGCCATCAAAGAAGGCGCGGTGGAGGTGAACTACGAGAACCGCACCGGCGAAGATGTGACCAACATCTACGTGGATTTGCAGTCGCAACTCAAAGCCAAACAAGCCGCCGAGAAGAAACTGCTGGAGATCCTCGACGCCGCCGATGAGACCGAGGATGTGTTGGCGGTCTATACCCAATTGCAGATCATCCAAAGCGAGATCGAGGTGCTGAAAGGGCAGATCAAATACTACGATGAGTCGGTTGCGCTCTCCGCGGTCAGCATCCGCTTGATCGCCGAAGAGACCGTCCAACCGGTGGAGATCGGCGGCTGGAAACTGGAAGGCACAGCCAACGACGCCATTCAGGACTTGATCTACTTCACGCAGGGTTTCATCCAGTTCCTGATCCGCTTCGTGTTATACACGCTTCCCGCGCTGGTTCTGGTTGCCATCCCGCTGTACCTTCTGTTCCTCGGCGGACGAAAGTTGTATCGCAGGTTCGCCAAAGCGAAAGCGGCTGTGGAAGTGAAAGAGGAAGTGAAGAAGTAAGGCTCTTCTGCAAGCAAGCAAACACGAAAGACCGTCATATTTGGCGGTCTTTCTTCTTTCCTCTTTCATCGCAAAGGAAAGAAGAAAGAGGAAAGGTTTTCAACAGGTATAATCCCACCCATGGAAAAACTCGTCCGCGCGGCGCAGGAGTTGTTCAACGTTCACATCACAGGCAGGCAGGTGATGTCGTTGATCACGTATGAAAAAGAATTGCTGGAGTGGAACCAGAAATTCAACCTGACCGCCATCCGCGATTCGGAATCCATCCGCACGAAACATTTTTTGGATTCGTTCTCGTGCGTGTTGGCGTGGAATGCGAATCCGCCCGCCTCGCTCATCGACGTGGGGACTGGCGCGGGGTTCCCCGGGCTTGCGCTGAAAATCCTCTACCCCAATTTGAAATTGACCGTCGTCGATTCGGTGGGCAAGAAGGCGATGTTTTGCCAGCACATCGTCGGCACGCTGGGATTGAGTGAAGTGAGTGTCATCCAAGCCCGCGCGGAAGATCTGGGACACAACAAAAATCACCGCGAGGCATACGACTGGGCAGTGGCGCGCGCGGTGGCGAACCTCAACGTGTTGAGCGAATATCTTTTGCCGCTGGTCAAAGTGAACGGGACGATGCTCGCGCAAAAAGGCGAAACCGCGCGCGCCGAAGCGAAGTCCGCGAAAAAGGCGATGAAGTTGTTGGGTGGTGAATTAAGAGAGTTGATCCCCGTGAATTTACCAGATGTTGAAGATGATCGTTATCTCGTGCTGGTGGACAAGGTCGCGGCGACGCCGGAGAAATATCCGCGCAAAGCGGGGATGCCCGCGAAACAGGCGTTGTAATTAAGCGCGATCTTTCCTCTACTCAAAGAAAGGTGAAAGAGGAAAGATACGAAAGGGGGGTCTTCCGGGCAGATAAAGCCTCCCGCGTCGACACAGATTCCCCGTTGGGCGCTGCACCTTCCCGAAGAGCAGTCGGAGTCGTTTGAGCACGGCTCGCCTATGCCTCCCCCACCGCTACATGCCGTTGTCGACCATCCACAGCCTGTGCAAGTTACTCCCGATTGTCCGCAACTGATCGCGCTTGTTGGATCGGGTCTAGTATTAACGCAGGTTGAGTAATCCAACCCCCCACAGCCATAAGCAGTACTGGTATTCGTGCAATACCAATTTGTTTTATCATTACCACCTGATGGGCAATAAACCTCTCCAGTTGTTACAGTGCCTGTACAACACCCCACCTGTGCATATACATCTTTTGCAAATATAAAACCATTCAATATCAAAAAAAGTGAAATCAATTTTTTCATGCCTTTAGAATTTTATGTGCCAAAGATCAATCTTTCCCTTATATTTATCAAACATTTGCCTGTCTTTTTCAATGAGCATTTCATCGGTCGTGTTCGGGTTTAGCATTTTATGTAGAGCGCGAATTACCTGACTATCTATCCACCAATTCCTATCCCGTGCTTCAGTTAGTCTCTTGGGATCAACATGAACGGTAAAAACCAGCTTATCATTCACAATTTCAGTGTCAACTGAGGCAAATACATTACCTTTCCCATCCCCTTGCTGTAAAAATGGTTGTTTGAAATTGGAATAAACTACCTCAATTCCAGTTACTTCGCTTGACTGAATGGTAATTCCCGAGAGCATGGTAAGCGTGTTTGCTTTATACCAGCCAAGGTCACTCAAAAGCAGTCTCAGATTATCTTTATTTTCTATTTCCACTTGGGCATTTTTGATTTTTGGAGTAGCGCTACTTGCTCCTTGAAAGTACATATAGCCAAAAAGCCCTGCAAAAAACACAAGAAGAATTACAAGAGTTATGGCTATATATTTTCCCACAATTCATAGTAGCACAAAATTAACGAGAGTGTGAATAGATAATGAGTGGTTTTTTTGGAAGTAATCCTACGCCGTTAAAGATAAATGATACAGTAACTGTATCTTCTACACCAATTGTGTTGGGTCTCTCAGCTCTCCCAAAAATTAAATGAAATGACAATGCCAATCTTCTCGCAAGAATCAAATTAGAGTCATTTGAGGAGGCTAAACTTGCGTCGGAACCAGCATCAAAGTAATTAATAAATAGAGCCCCCTCTGGAGACTGTTCAAAACTACGAGAAAACATCCATCTGTTGCCATCAGATCTTCCAGAAACAACAACCATGTTTTCATCCAATTCCTGAACAGTTCGAAAGACGATTGGCGTTTCACCAGAAATAAAAATTTTTTGAGCGGGGACGCTAAATCTTGCGGGGCTTCCATCTACATTTGTGTAATTTCGGGAAGTTGGCAGTAGCGTAACTCTTCTGCCCTCTTCCAGATACCGTTGCGCCAAGGGATTTGCCAGAGCGCTCTCAAGCGTGTAGCCCAGTTCCACATGGTTCGCCCCAGCAATTACTCGGGCGCGGGCGTATCGAAAGTAATCGGCTAAAGTTTTTTGCGCCTCCGCCCTGTTGAGTTCTGGGTTCCAGATAATATGGCTCCCTGAAGTTTCATTGATGAGGAGGTTATTTTCGATCTTGAGGGCGGGATTTGGTTTTCCCTGCTCGAAATTCCACACAAAGGCGACTTCGCCGTCTGTATCGTAATAAGCGAGGTAACTGGTCAGCCCTTGCTCGGCGAGGAACTGGCGGGTAAAGCCCTCCCCCGTCATGTCTTTGGTTTGGTCAAAAAGAGCCTGCTGTTCAGGAGTGAGGGATTGGTAGTAAGCGTCCTCAGGGTTCGCCGTCGGTTCGGGGGTGGGGGTGAAGGTTGGGGTTTCTGTCGGCGAAGCGGTTGGCAGTTGAGTCGCCGTGATCGTTGGAGAAAGAATGGGAATTTCAGTCGGCGCGGCGCAGGCGGCGAGAAACACGATCGTAACAAGCCATGGAAGTTTTTTGACCATCTTCCAACGTCCTTCTCTTCTTAGACGAATTTCTCCGCCCAAGTATCCCATATCGATTCAATCATCAACACCCCTCATCCACAATCACGATCTTATCTTCCTTGTTGGGGACAATGCACAAAAACTCGAACGGTTCTGCCCCGGTGTTTTGATACGAATGGATGACGCCTTCGGGAATAAAAACCACATCGCCCGTTTTCACGTGATGCGACTCGTCGCCGACGGTGATATCCGCTTCGCCGCGCAGGACGTATTGCTCATGTTCGACCAGGTTGGTGTGGCGCGGCATGCCTCCGCCCTGTTGCATGGAAAATTTTCTCAGCGCGAAGTTCGGTCCCTCCTGCGAGGAGATGAGAACCTGGATGGTTGTATCCTTCCCGGCGGCGACGTTTTTCGCCTCAACGTCGGTGGAATGTTTGACGGTCATTGTTTTATTCTCCCATCAGCCATGAAAGCCAATCCTGTTTTTTGACCTGCTTCGAGGCGTAATCGGCGGGGATCGAGACCAGCACTACGGTGATGTTGTCGTGTCCGCCGCGCGAATTGGCGAGCGCGATCAACGCCCCCGCGCCTTCTTTGAGGTTGGGTTTCGAATTCACGGTTTCCAAAATTTCATCGTTCCAGACCAGGTCCGTCAGCCCGTCGCTGCACAACAAAACCACATCGTTGGGCTGAAGTCTCACCCCTTGATGCGCCTCCGCTTGCTCGTCATTATCCTCTTTGGAGAGTTTCAAGCGGAAATCCGCTTCGGGCGGCACGGCGGAGCCGAGATAGCGGCGAATCACATGCACGTTCGGGTGTTCGCGCGCCGTTTCGGGCGTGATAATATTTTTCTCGAGCGCCTCTTGGATCCAGGTATGGTCTACTGATAGTTGTTGAATCTTCCCGCCGCGCAGGAGGTAAATGCGCGAATCGCCCACCGAAGCCGTGTACAGGCGGTCGCCCACGATCCATACTGTGGCGCATGTGGAGCCCATACCCTTGAGGTTGTCGTTCGACGCGGAATGCGCGGCGATGGCGTTGCTGGCATCTGCCACCGCGTCTTCGAGCGTCCGGCGGACCTGATGCCCGTCGCTTTTTGCCACCACATCCACGATATGATTGACCGCCAGTTCCGCCGCCACTTCGCCCGCCCGGTGACCGCCGATCCCATCTGCCAGCACGGCGAACAGCGACGGAGTCCGCTCACTGCCGGCAAGAACGAACGATGCCACCGCGTAGCGATCCTCGTTGTTCTTGCCGGTCATGCCGGCGTGGGTCTGGGCTTCAACGTTCAAATGCGCGCGCGCGGTGCGTTTCATCATAAGATTTTTAGATTATACAGCAGGGACGAGGTCAGCCTATCCTACTTTTTGGATATAACCCTCGGTTCAGGCGCCGGGGGGGCTTGCTTCAAGTCGAAGCGGTAGACCAGCCCCCCAAAGTGGATCCGATCGCCGTGGACGAGGCGGCGTCCTTCACGCGGGACCGGGTCAAAGTTCACCCACGTGCCCGCGATCGAGTTGTTGTCGTATATTGTGAAAACACCGTGATCGGTCTGTTTGATGCGGGCATGCAACGGCGAAATGGACGGATCGTCCAGCACGCGAACCGATTGCACCGGGTCAGTGCCGAAGGTCATATCTTTTTCGGTGACCGGTATCGGCGCCACGCTGGCAGGCTCGCCTCCGTTGACGAGACGGATGAGGTAGGCGGGCGCGTCTGCCACGCGCACAGGTCTGGAGGGGAGCCAACTTGTGCGACGCGGAACGGTTTTTGCCTTCTTGGTAGCCGAGGCGGGAGGCGCCGTCAGGGACGCCACCGGTTGGGTGAGCGGGTCTTCGAAGCGCGGTTTCGATTTCCGTTCTTTTGTGGCGGGGGTGTGGGGCTTTCGGCTTCGGAGCAGGATTCCCACCAGGGCGATGCCTGCCAGCGCGATGGCTCCGAGGATGATGGTGGAACTATAGCGGGCGAATAACGCCTGAACTCCGCGAGGTGCCGGCGTCACTGTAAAGGTGACCGGGATGCCGATGCTCGATTTTTTCAACCCGAGCGAATCTTCCGCTTCGACGACGATCGTGTGTTGGGCGCTGTCTTCATAGGCCGAGAGATCCCAAACGAAGCGCTCAAATGGAGCCTGGGTGTTTTCGGCGACGATAACGTCGTCCACGTATAACGTGGTGCGCGTCAGGTCGCGTTTGTGTCCATCGGGGAATTCCACGACGATGTTGATGACCTGCGTCTGCGGCGTGAGGATTTCGGTGTTGTAGGGGTCGTCTGCCGGCGGCTGGCGGGTGATCTGCGAGGGCGGCGAGAGGAAGATCGGGTTGGGCGGCTGGATATCCGCGCTGAATGAAACAGCCGGCGCGGATATCTGTCCCTGCGGGGTGTCGACGTTCAGTCCGAGGGTGTGCGCCCCGGCTGTGTTGAGGGCGGAGGCGTATGTGAGCGTGTACATCTGCCGCAACGGCGCGAAGTAAATCGCCGGGTCGGGCAACGCTTCGGCGCCGGAGAACGCGGCGAACGAGCCGTTGGTCTGCAAGGCGAGCGATTTGAAGGCATTCGCGCTCGGCGAGACGAACTCCTCCGGCGCGTCCACAAACCAGACGAAGACGCGCGCCTTTAACTCCACGGCGCGTTGGATGAGCGGCGCGATGGAGTTATCGATATTGGGATCGTTGAGATGCGGCGTGATGAACAGGATGGCGCGTTTCATGCCGGGCTGTGAAACCGGCAGGGAGGCGGTATCGAGCGCGATCGAGAGGGTTTGCAGGTTCGGTTCTGACTTGCGGAAGTCGGGCTTGAACGAGCTTAGGCTGACGAACCATTCCTGCACGGTCCCATGCGTGATGAGCGACCCGGAGAGCGACACGAGATTCAGATCGTCGCGCGAATCGGCGGGTTGGGAGTTTGCCCACGCGCCCAACGCGTTTAACACACCCGCAAAGCGCGGTTGACCGGTCGAGTCGCGCACATCCAGCGCGGGCGCGGGGTTGACCGCCACCACGATCTGCGCCGGGACTTCGAGCTGGGTCAACGCGTCGACCGGACGCGGCTGACCATCCTCGTAGACCGTGAGATCGGACGGCTGAAGATTCGATTCGAATCCGCCGTTGGCGTTAAACACGTCCAACAGCGCGGAAATTTGTGGGAAGTTCTGCGTGTCCACGCTGACGATCTCGGCATACGCGCCGGTTTGGGCGGACGCGAATGTCGAAGAAGCGGCGAGCAGGCATCCACTGAGAAAGAGCGCGAGAAGTCTACGCATTTGCCTCAGTGGGAAGCGGCGCGTTATCCTGCGGTTTGGTCAAGCGCATGTAGGTCAACGTCCATGCGGATTCGGCGTAGGCGATGATGATTCCCTGTAGCAACCAGGCGACGGGGATGAAGAGGCATAAACAAGCGCCCATCATGTATAGGGGCGTTAGGTTCTGTCCTTGCCCCGCCATGAAGGCGATCATCGCCGGGAAGACGATAGCGAAGATCGGGAGGACGATGACGAAACCAGCCGCGAACCCGATCACGGCGAGGATGATCGCCATGAGGATGATCGGACCGAGGTTGGCTTTGAATACTTCCCACCCGCGCGTGATGGCGGGTAGGACATCCATCTCCTCCAGCACGACCGCGTTCTCTGCCTGGCGGAAGATCATGCCCAGCACGAACATGACCGGCATGAGCAGGCATAAACAACCGATCATGATGGGCGTCATTCCCACGATCCCAACGATCGCGGTTTCGTTGCCTCCGCTTGCGGCGATGCCGCCAACCAGGACCACAGCAATTGCCATGACGATAATGAAAACGGGCAAACCTAAGATCAACGAAAGACCGAACATGCGCCAGAAATACGGAACGCTTCCGCTGAATAGTTCGCCGAAGACGAGCGATGCCGCGCCGCCTTCCGCTTGCGCTGTGCCGCGGATCAAGCCGATCTTGCCGATGGCGCTGAGGAAGGTGGTGACGATCCAAATGATGCAGACCACGGCGACCATAACGATGATGATCGTGGTGAGATTCTGTTCGATGGTTTGCAACCAGCGCATCATTTGCGGAGGAATCTCGGGCGGCTGACCGTCTCCCCCGTTACTGCCTCGACTACTGAAATTTGAATTGAAACTGCCTCCGCTTCGCCCGCAACCGGCGAAGATGCCAAAAACCCACAGAATTTTGTGCTTCCAAATGATCTGCCAGGCTCGGGTGAGCACTTCTCCAAAGTTGAAATTCATAGCGAACTCCTTTCTGTTATGCCGCCGCTTCCGCTAGGGTAGGCGCGGCAGGCGTTTGTGTCAAGCGCAGGTATGCAAGGATATACGCGGATTTCATGAAGGTGACCGCAACCCCCTGCACCAGCGCCATGAGCGGGAAGAAAAAGAGCATGATCCCCATCAGCGCCAGCCCAAAGGTTGTCGGGTCAAAGTTGTTGGATTCGAGAAAAAATGGAAGGAAAAAGAAGGGAATCATGAACGGCGCAACAATAATACCGCTTAACACCGACATGGCAAAATACACCACCAGCGAGAGAAGCGCCAACCGCCAGAAATTCGCCTTCAGCAATTCCCAGCCTTTGGCGAGCGATTCCATAACCCCCATCTCGTCTGCCACTACCGCGGCTTGCGCCTGTTCCATGTATGCTTGCAGGATGAACATGACCGGGTACATTAGGATGAAAAGAGGCTGGATGCAAATAAAACCGATGCCTGCGGTGACGATGCCGAACAGGGTCATACAGCCGAAGATGGCGGAAAATATCGCGCCGATCACAAAGGTGGTCAGGAACATGATGCCCAACATGCGGGGGAAATATGTTTTCGCGTCCAGTAACAATTGTTTGAAGGATGTTTTCTCTTCGCCCCGCTCCAAGCGGACGATGCCTAACGCCAGAGCCGAATTGCCATAGGTGGCTAGCGCGATCGTGAGCAGGATGAAGACAACATGGAAGATAAAGAAGAACACAATGAACAGCGGGTTCTCGAAAAAGACCGGCACACCCGAACCGTTTTCATCCAATAAGAAGAGCGGAAGAAAATACAGCGGAATGCCAATGAAATTTACCAGCATCGGAAGGATGACCAACCCCCAAAACGATTTATTCTTCCACGTGATCTGCACCGCGCGGGATAGAACTTCGCCAATGTCAAAATTCATCGCATCTCCTCAAAGCCCGCTTCGTCTGCGGGTCTCAACAAGCATTCGACCCTCCGCTCAGCGCGAAATCGTCAATCGTCAATCGCCAATCGCCAATCGTAAATCGTAAATCGTAAATCGTAAATCGTAAATCGTAAATTGTTACTCCCATTCGATCGTCGCGGGCGGCTTGCTGGTAATATCATACACCACGCGGTTGATTCCCTCCACCTCGTTGACGATGCGGCTCGACACGCGCGCCAGCAGGTCATGCGGCAGGCGCGCCCAATCGGCGGTCATGAAATCCTCCGTCGTCACCGCGCGGATCGCCGCCGCCTCTTGATACGTCCGCTGGTCGCCCATCACGCCGACGGAGCGCACGGGAAGCAAGACGACAAATGCTTGCGAGGTGGATTGTCCAGCAGTTGAACTGCTGGACGAACTAGACGAAGTTGAACTGCTAGACGAACTAGACGAAGTTGAACTGCTGGACGAACGAAGCAATCCTTCTTTAGACAATTCCTCGATCAGGATCGCATCCGCCGCCCGCAGACGGGACACACGCTCGCGCGTCACCTCCCCTAGACAGCGCACGGTCAAGCCGGGACCTGGGAACGGTTGCCGCCACACCAGCGACTCCGGCAACCCCAGCGCTTCGCCGACAGCCCGCACTTCATCCTTGAATAAATAGCGCAACGGCTCGACGAGTTCGAATTGCATATCTTCGGGCAATCCGCCGACGTTGTGATGCGTTTTGATCTTCTCGGCTTTGTTTCTGTCCGGGGCAGACGACTCAACCACATCGGGATAGATCGTCCCCTGCACCAAAAACTTCGGCTGACCGACCTGCTTCGCCTGTGCTTCAAAAATGCGAATAAACTTCTCGCCGACGATCCTTCGCTTTTGCTCCGGTTCGGTCACGCCTTGGAGCGCGGAGAAATACTCGTCGCTGGCATCCACGACAATTAATTCAGAATGCAAATGATCCCGAAACGCCGAAGCGACCTGCGCTCCTTCATTTTTCCTCAGCAAGCCCGTATCCACAAACACAGACACGAGTTGATCGCCGATGGCTTTATGCACCAACGCCGCCGCAACGGATGAATCAACTCCACCCGAAACCGCCGCGAGCACGCGTTCGCTTCCAACCTGTTTCTGAATCCGCGCGACGGATTCCTCGATGATCGATTCGGGAGTCCAATTTGGCTCGACGCCGCACACGTCAACGACAAAATGTTTCAGCAGTTTTTCGCCGTTGGGCGTGTGACGCACCTCGGGGTGAAACTGCGCGCCGAAATATTTCCGCTTCACATCGCCCATCGCCGCGAAGGGGCTGTTTTGACTCTTCGCCAATGCGACAAATCCATCGGGGAGTTTGGTGATGCGGTCGCCGTGAGACATCCAGACTTGGGAGAGATTAGAGACTAGAGGGTTAGAGAATTGGGGTTCTATGAGGGCTTGCCCGTATTCGCGTTGCGCGGAAGGGTCAACTTGTCCGCCGAGGGCGTGCGTGAGGGCTTGCATCCCGTAGCAGATGCCGAGGATCGGCAAATTCGTTTTGAAAATGAATTCTTGAATGAATGGGGCGTTCTCTTCGTACACAGATTTCGGTCCGCCTGAGAGAATGAATCCCTTGGGGTTGACGGAGAGAATCTTTTCCTGCGGCGCGTCCCACGGAAATAATTCGCAATACACATGCGCCTCCCGCACGCGTCGCGCGATGAGTTGGGCATATTGAGAGCCGAAGTCCAAGATGGCGATGGATTGTGTCATGAAATAATCCTGGTTAAAAGTCGAAGGTCAAAGGTCTCTTGTCTTTTCAGACTTTCGACTTTTGACCTTCGACCCCTGAGATGAGATGAAAATGCAACTGCGGAAAGTCCTGACGCTCCCCGCCGTTGACGATAAGCCGATACGCTGTGAGATGAAATTCCTTCACGAGGCTTTGCACGGTTGAATACAAGTCGGTGAGAAAAACAGAATCGGTTGAGTCAAATTCCATCAGCGTTTTGACCGCCCTCTTGGGAACAAGCAGAACATGAAACGGATACGCAGGCTTCGGGTGATAAAACGCCATCAGTGTCTCAGTCTCTCGTAGTTTCTTTACAGGAATGGCAAAACTCATGTGAGCGAACATCCAACCGATGAGGGGAGCAAAGAACCAAAGCAACCCGCGCCAATGACCATCCACCAATTCTCCAATTCTCCAATTCTCTGGTCTCTACTTTCTACTTTCTACTCTCTAAACTTGATCTCCCCATCCCCCATCGAAACAATACACGCCAACGACTCCACCGGCACGCCAAGCGATTCCAGCGCATCCCGTCCGCCTTCGAACGATTTCTCGATCAACGCGCCGATGCCGACAACTTGCGAACCCGACGCTTCTGCCAAACGCGCCAACCCGAGGATCGTCTGTCCGCTGGCGAGGAAGTCGTCAATGATCAACACGCGCTCATTGTGAGCCAAATATTCCGGCGAGACGATCAACTCAACCATGCGTCCTTTCGTGTGCGAGGGAGCGAGGGTCAAAAATACCTGATCGGGCATGGTCACCGGCTTGGTCTTGCGCGCGTACACCACCGGAAGCCCAAGATGGATCGCCGTCGTCAGGGCGGGGGCAATGCCGGAGATTTCGGCGGTCAGCACCTTCGTCGCGTGAACCGGGGCGAAGAGCCGCGCAAACTCGCGCCCGCAGGCATCCATCAACAGCGGGTCCACTTGATGATTGACAAAACTATCCACCTTCAAAATTCCCCCGCCGAGATTTTTCCCATCGCGCAAAATTCGCTCTTCAAGTTCCTTCATGTGTTCTCCTGTATCCCAAGTTTAACGCTCGCGCGCTTGCAACGACATTATAAACGCCTGTGTTAGAATCTTCCACGTGACCGACATCGTGCTGGCATCGAACTCCCCGCGCAGGCGCGAACTGCTCGCGCTCACGCAATGGAACTTCACCGTTTCAGTTGCGGACATTGACGAAACCACAAGAGAGAACGAATCGCCCGCCGAGTACGTTCTTAGACTCGCGGAAACCAAAGCCCGCGCCATTGTAAGCAGGATGGAAACCGGTCGAATCGTCCTTGCGGCTGATACGACCGTGGTGAACGGACGCGACATCCTCGGCAAACCCGGCAGTGACGCGGAAGCCCTCGCCATGTTGACTCAACTGCGCGGGCGGATTCACCAAGTCTACACCGGCATCGCCCTACTTCGAGCCAGCGACGGATTTCTCCTCACCGACCTGTGCGTCACCGAGGTGCCAATGCGAAAGTATTCCGACGAGGAGATGCGCGCGTACATCGCCACCCGCGACCCGTTCGACAAAGCCGGCGCGTACGCCATCCAACATGCGGAGTTTCATCCGGTTGAAAATCTGCGCGGATGTTTCGCCAGCGTGATGGGACTTCCGTTATGCCACGTCACACGATTGTTACGAAAGATGGATGTGCATCCAAACGCCGATGTGCCTGCAAATTGCCAAAAGCATTTGGAGTATGAATGTCCGGTGTATGAAAGAATATTGAGTGACACTTAATAACGCAAAGAATGAACTTTTTTGGCATGACCCCGAAGGGGTCAAATGATTCTAGATTTTTATGTGCAATAGATTCAATCCCGAAGGGGTGTCATAGCGCGCGAAACGTATATCATCCCTTCGGGATTTGGTCGTTGCTTGCCTCAGGCTATAAGCTTTCCATCCCTTCGGGATTGTTGAATTGAAAGGTAAAACATGAAATTATTTCGTCTCATCAGTATCATCCTCATCCCCGCATTTATTCTCGCCGCATGCGGCACCAATGGGATTCCCGGCGTGCCCACCGGAACCGCGTTGCCGCAACCGCTCGTCACCATCGACTCTGCGCCGGATGCGAGCGCGGCGCTCAGCGCGTACCTCGACGCCTACAAAGCGGACGATTACAACGCCATGTACACCATGCTCAGCAAAGTGACCACAGACGCGCTTCCGCTCGACCAATTTGCCAAGCGCAACCGCGACGCGTTGAACGAAATGAGCGCGGGCTCGTTCGATTACGTCATCAATTCGGCGCTGGTCAACCCGTTGTCTGCCGAGGTGGCGTATAACGTCACTTATCACACCGTGCTGGCGGGCGACATTCAACGCGACATGATCGCGCGCTTCACCCTCGAAGACGGGGGATGGAAATTGCAATGGGACGACTCGAACATCCTGCCGGAACTCGCCGGCGGCAATGTGCTCAAAATGGATTACAAGATCCCCTCCCGCGGGGAGATCTATGACCACAACGGCGACCCGTTCGCGGCGCAATCCGAGGTATACGCGTTCTACGTGATCCCCGGCAACGTCACCGATGAAAGCATCGGCACGCTGGTTGCGCGCGTGTGGGCGTTGTGCGGCATCAGCCCGGAAGTTCTCACGCAGGATATCCTCAACACGCCGGACCAGTTCGCCATTCCGTTGTGCGAGGCGTCGGCAGACGAATCCGCGATTATCCGCGCCAGTTCTCCGAGCGGTTTGCAATGGGAGCAGTACACATCCCGTTATTATTTCGAGCAAGGCACCGCCTCGAACGTCGTTGGATACACCACGTTTATTTCTGCTGATGATTTGGATACATATAAACGCCTCGGCTATCAAGGTTCGGAACGAGTCGGGAACGCCGGCATTGAACGATCGATGGAAGATTATCTCGCCGGCAAACATGGCGGCACGTTGTACGTGGTGAATCCGTCTAATGGGCAGATCGTGACGAAGGTCGGAGAGAGCGAACCGCTACCGTCTGAATCGGTGAACCTGACCTTGGACCGCAATCTGCAATACTACGCGGAAAAATCCATCGAGGGATTCCGCGGCGCGGTGGTCGTGATGGAGGTGGATACCGGGCGTGTGCTTGCCATGGCATCCTCGCCCGATTACGACTCGAATATCTTTGAAACGAACAACCCCAACAGTTCAGAACGAATCGCGGAATTATTTCAGCGTGTAGACGATCCGCTACTCAACCGCGCCGCGCAAGGACAATATCCGCTCGGTTCGGTGTTCAAGATCATCACCATGGCGGCGGGCATGGAGAGCGGGTTATACATCCCTGAATCAACCTTTGACTGTCAATACGATTGGACGAAACTTCCGGATACGATCCGCCACGATTGGACGTGGCAACATTGCGAAGATCGCGTCGCTTCGGGCAGGGAATGTAATACGCCCGATAGCCTGCCCTCTGGCTTGTTGACCCTTTCTCAGGGATTGATGCGCTCATGCAACCCGTTTTTCTATGATATCGGCTACACCCTATATCAAAATAACCGTCAGACCGATATTGCCAACATGGCGCGCGCGTTTGGTCTCGGTTCGCCAACGGGAATTGGTCAGATCACCGAAGCCGCCGGGAATATCAGCGATCCGCAAACTGCGATTGATGTTGTCAATCAAGCGATCGGGCAGGGCGATATGCAGGTCACGCCGTTGCAGGTGGCGCGCTTCATTGCCGCGCTCGGTAACGGTGGCACGTTGTATCGCCCGCAATTGGTCGAATCCATTCAGCCCATTGAGGGGGCGCCCACGCTGGTCTTCAAGCCGGAAGCGACCGGCGTCTTGCCCGTCACGCCGGAACGGTTACAACTCATCCGCGAAGCGATGATCTCGGTGGTGGAGGATACGCTCGGCACGGCGCATTTCCGCTTGCGCGGAATCCAAGTGCCTGTCGCCGGGAAAACCGGCACAGCCGAATCGGGAAGCGGCAGACCGCACGCCTGGTTTGCCGGCTATACCCTTTGCGAGGAAGCCGTGGATCAATTCCCCGTCTGCAAAGAGAAACCAGATATTGCCATCGCGATTATTCTTGAAAATCAAGGCGAAGGTTCAGACTGGGCGGCGCCGGTCTTCAAGCGCATCATCGAGACGTATTACTTCGGTTCACCCCGGACCATCTACTGGTTCGAATCCAACTTCGGCGTGACCGAAACCCCGACGCCCTTCGGCGGCATCCCCACCGAGACGCCGGAACAGTAATTGACAGAGGAGACCTCACAGGTCTTTAAGACCTGTGAGGTCTTTTGAGAATTGGAGAATTTGAGAATTGGAGATTCGCGGTCTGATCGTCAAAGCCCAGTCTGGATTCTTCACGGTAAAAACTGAAGATGGTTTTATTATTTGTCAACTTCGTGGAAAACTAAAGCAGGGAAAAGCCACAGGCGACATTGCCGCGCTGGGCGACAAAGTTGGCATAACAATTTTAGATGACGGAAGCGGGGTCATCGAAGAGGTTGAAGAACGCAAGCAAGCCATCACGCGGCTCGACCCGCGTCCGCAGGGCGAATATCAACAAGTCCTGCTGGCGAATCCAGACCAAGCCGTGTTCGTGTTCGCGTGCGCGCATCCGAATCCCAAATTGAAAATGTTGGATCGGTTTCTGGTCATTGCGGAGAAACAAAAAATCCACGCTGTCGTTGTTGCAAATAAAATTGATCTCGTTGACGATGCAAGGAAAATTTTTTCTTTGTATGAAGCAATCGGTTATCGCGTCATGTACACGTCCGCAAAAAATGGCGATGGGTTGGATGAACTTAAAAAGATTCTCGCGCAAAAAATCAGCGCGTTCGCGGGACCCAGCGGCGCGGGGAAATCGTCACTGCTCAATGCAATTCAACCCGGGTTGGGACTCGCCGTCAACGATGTAAGCACAGCGATGAATAAAGGGAAGCATACAACCGTCACGCGCGAGTTGTTCGCGCTCGACGACGGCGGCTACGTTGCCGATACGCCCGGCTGGAAGTCGCTGGCGCTGTGGGATACGACCCCTGAAGAAATGGACGCCTACTTCCCCGAATTGCGCGACCTTGTACAACATTGTCAATTCAGCGACTGCACACACATCCACGAGCCGGGATGCGCGGTGGTGGAGGCGGTGGAAGAGGGGCGAGTTTTCGAGCAACGGTATGAGTCGTATTTGAGGTTGAGGGAGGGGAGTAATTAGTAATTGGTAATTGAGGAGAGTGAGAATTGGAGGATTAGAGAATTAGAGACTGGAGACTGGTGATTGACGATTGACGATTGACGATTTACGATTGGGGACACTGATGACTACTTCACTGATAACTGATAACTCGATCACTGATAACTGGCACATAACCGGTCACCACTGGGCTGTGGATATGTTGCGGAAGCACATTGTCCGCGGGGGGGTGCGCCATGCGTATCTTTTTGCGGGACCTCCAGGCTTGGGTCGCCGCACGCTGGCGTTGCGATTCGCTCAGGCGTTGAACTGCCCCACGCCGCTTGAAGCAGGCGTCCCTTGTGGAACGTGCCGAGATTGCAAGCAGATCGAGTCCATGAAGCACGCGGACTTGACCGTGATCGAATCCGAATCCGAGGGCGGCATCCTAAAAGTGGATCAGATCCGCGATGCGCGGAAATTGCTCACACTCAAACCGTTTCAATCGAAGTATCGTGTGGCATTGTTCTTGAGGTTTCAAGAAGCAAACGACAACGCCGCGAACGCGCTGTTGAAAACGCTCGAAGAAGCGCCGTCTTATGCGGTGTTGATCCTCACTGCCGATAACGCCGAGCAGTTATTGCCGACGATCGTTTCGAGATGTGAAGTGTTGCGGTTAAGACCGTTGCGTGTTGAAGAAGTGCAAAGAGAATTAGAGACTAGAGGACTAGAGACTGGACGCGCGAAGTTGATCGCGCACATTTCGGGCGGACGCATGGGATATGCACTTCGGCTGATCGAAAACGATTCGCTTCTCGAACAACGCGAAGAAAAATTGAATGACCTGCTCACTTTGTTACCTGCCTCGCGCGTGGAAAAATTTTCCTACGCCGATAAACTCTCGAAAGACAAGGATGCAATGCGTCAGACAATTTTGTTCTGGCTTTCGTATTGGCGCGACGTGATGCTGAGAGTTTCGCAAGCCTCGACCCCGCTCGTCAATGTGGACCGCAACCTGGAGATCGAAGATATCGCCTCGCGCATGGACTTGTCCGTCTCGCGGCGCGTGGTCAGCGGGCTTGAGGAAACACTTGAGAAGATGGACAGGAATGTGAACTCGCGAATGTTGGCGGAAGTGATGTTGATGGATTTACCGAACGATTAACGTAGTGACGACTTCAGTCGTCAGAACCTGTAACGACTGAAGTCGTTACTACGAATAAGCCATGCCTTACGAATATCGCAAACTCTCGCCCAAGGAACGCGAAATCAT